>DATCLK010000298.1:0-25758 GCA_036563975.1 Longimicrobiales bacterium
GATCTCCTCGGGGGCCGGTGAAATGGGGAGCGGAGCCAAACCGTCCTCATGCTTCTAAAGGATTGCGCACGTGAGCGTTGCGCGCGTACCCTCCAATTCACCAGAAGTGCGGGAGAACCGATTTTCGGCCGCCGTTGACAAACGCCTCGCTGGCACGCGTGAAGATGGTACAATCTTGTACCAGTTCGACGTCCGCTCGACGTGGGTGACACCCGGCCAGGCGAGCAACGGGGCAGATGGTACAACCTTGTACCATTTCGGCGTTTGGGGAACATGTGACGCGTCCGCCGACAGCGACGCGCCGACGCCCACCCGCCGAGGCCGCCCGCCGACAACCGTCCGCCGACAACCGTCCGCCGACAGCCGCTGGCCCAACAGCCGCCGGCCCACGGTTGCGGGCGCCCGGCCACGCGCCCCACGACCGCGCCGACGGCTGCGCGCCGATAGGCCAGGAGCCAGCGGCTCGCGTCACGACCCAGGCCGGTTACGCGTTTTGCGATGGTTGGGGGAAAGGGGGGATAAAGACCCGCCAGAATGGAGGCGACATGGACCGCACGATCACGGCGCGTCGCGGCCGCGTGCCGGCCGCGTGCCGGCCGCTGCCCTCGTCACCCTCGTCACCTTCGCCGCCCTCGCCTGTGATGACGGCGGATTGGAGCCGGAGGACGTGATCGGCACGTACGAGCTGACCTCGTACCTGGGCCAGCCGTTGCCCGCCGTGTTGCGCGTGGGCGGATTGCAGCCCCCGCGGGAGCCCTTCAGCACCCCGCCCGGATGCGAGACCCTGCTGGAGAGCGGCACGCTCGAGCTGATACGCGGCGGCAGCTACACGCAGGTGTGGACCGAGCGCACGACCTGCCCCACCGCCCCCGAATGGGCGGCGGATGTCCGCGTCGACGGCACGTGGCGCATCGAGGCGGACCGGCTGCGCCTGATCCAGCCGGTGGAGGGCGGCGAGCCAGCCGAATGGGTCGCTTACCTGCACGGCGACCGACTCGAGGTCGAGGTCGTGATCCAAAGGTTCACCGAGGATTTCCCTGAGTCTGGCCCGACCACGCCGGCCGATACGTCGTTCATCATCTACCGGCGCTCGTAGCGTTCCGCCGTCGCGCCATGATCGTCGCTTCCAGACCGAGGGTCCCCTCCAGCGCGCGGTGCGTGGGATCCCCTCACCCCGTCACCGCCCCCTCGGAAGCCGAGGACACCAGCCGCGCGTACTTGGCGAGCACGCCGCTCGCGTAGGCGATCGGCCGTGGCCGCCACGCGTCGAGCCGGCGGCGCAGCGTAGCGTCGTCGAGCTCCACATCCAGGCGGCGGCCGGGGATGTCGATGACGACGATGTCGCCCTCCTCGATCGCGGCGATCGGACCGCCCACGGCCGCTTCCGGCGCGACGTGGCCGACCATGAGGCCGTGCGTCGCGCCGGAGAAGCGCCCATCGGTCAGCAGCGCGACCTGGGGGCCGAGACCGGCGCCCGCGATGGCGGCGGTGACGCCGAGCATCTCGCGCATGCCGGGCCCGCCGCGCGGGCCCTCGTAGCGGATCACGACGACGTCGCCCGGCCGGATGCGGCCGGCCTGCACCGCCTCGAACGCGTCCTCCTCGCGGTCGAACACGCGGGCGGGGCCGCGGTGCATCGTCCGCTCGTGGCCAACGAGCTTCACCACGCAGCCCTCCGGCGCGAGGTTGCCGCGCAGGATCGCGATGCCGCCGGTCGGCTTGATCGGCCGGTCGAGCGGGCGGATCACCTCCTGGCCCGGCGCCTCGCGCGCACCGGCGGCCTCCTCCGCGATGGTGCGGCCGGTGACCGTCATCGCGCTCCCATCGATCAGCCCCGCCTCGAGCAGCCGCTGGAGCAGCAGCGCGACGCCGCCGGCGCGATGCATGTCCGCCGCGACGAACCGGCCGCCGGGCTTGAGGTCGGCGAGCAGCGGCGTGCGCGCGCTGATGCGATCGAAGTCGTCGATCGCGAGCGGCACCTGCGCCTCGCGGGCAAGGGCGAGGAGGTGCAGCACCGCGTTGGTGGAGCCGCCGGACGCCATGACGACCGCGATCGCGTTCTCCAGCGCCGCGCGCGTGATGATCTGCCGCGGCCGCAGCCCTCGCTCGACGAGGCGCACGGCGAGGCGGCCGCACTCGCGCGCGACCTCATCGCGCGCGGGGTCGAGGGCGGGCACGGTGCCGCTGCCGAGCGGCGAGATGCCGAGCGCCTCGAACGCGGTCGCCATCGTGTTCGCGGTGAACTGTCCGCCGCACGCGCCTGCGCCCGGGCAGGCAGCGCACTCGATCTCGTGCAGCTCCTGCTCCGTGATCCGGCCCGCGGCGCACGCGCCCACGGCCTCGAAGACGTCCTGGATCGTGATGTCGCGGCCGCCATGGTGGCCCGGGAGAATCGACCCGCCGTACAGCACGAGGCCGGGCCGGTCCAGCCGCGCGAGCGCCATGGCCGCACCGGGGATGGTCTTGTCGCACCCCGCGAGCGCGACGATGCCGTCGAACATGTGGCCGCGCGCGACCAGCTCGATCGAGTCGGCGACCAGCTCGCGGCTCACGAGCGACGCCTTCATTCCCTCGGTGCCCATGGTGATCCCGTCGGAGACGACGACGGTGTTGAACTCGAGCGGCGTGCCGCCGGCCTCGCGCACGCCCTCCTTCACGCGCTCGGCGAGCGCGCGCAGGTGCACGTTGCAGGGCGTGACCTCGGCCCACGTGTTGGCGATGCCGATGAGCGGGCGGCGGAAGTCCTCGTCCGTGAGGCCGACGGCGCGGAGCATCGCCCGCGCCGCCGCGCGGTCGCGGCCATCGATGATCACCGCGCTGTGGCGGCGCGGGCCAGCGGTCGATCCGCTGCCCTCGAGCCGCCGCCCGCCCTGCGTGTCGCCACGCGGCGCCCTCGGCGCCTCCGCGTGAGCCGCGTCCACCTGAGCCGTTTCCGCCTGAGCCGTTTCCGCCTGAGCCGGATACGCCTGAGCCCACTTCGCACGAGGGCGGTCCGCGTGAGCCGCATCCGCTTCAGCCGCATCCGCGTGAGCCCACTTCGCACGAGCGCGGCCCCCGTGAGGCCCCTCCGGGTGAGCCTGCTTTGCGCGAGCCCGCTCCGCACCCTGTGCGTTCACCCTTTGCGTCTCCATCATGCCGCCGCCGTTGCGCCGCGCGACGCGACCGGCGTCCGCCAGCCGTAGTGGTCCGGTGCGCGGCCGTGCAGGATGTCCATGAGCTTCTGCTGGATCGCGCGTGTGACCGGCCCGACCGTGCCGTCGCCGACCGGGATGCGGTCCACGCTGCGGACGGGGGTGAGCTCCGCCGCCGTACCGGTGAGGAACACCTCGTCCGCGATGTACAGCATCTCACGCGGCACCGCCTGCTCGCGCACGGGGATGCCGAGGTCGCGCGCCAGCGTGAGCACGGTGTCCCGCGTGATGCCGGGTAGGAACGAGCCGTTGAGCGCCGGCGTGATGAGCACCTCGTCACGCACGAGGAACACGTTCTCGCCGCTCCCTTCGCTGATCAGACCGCTCGGGTCCAGCGCGATCGCCTCGGCGTAGCCGTCCGCAAGCGCTTCCAGCTTCATGAGCTGAGCGGCGATGTAGTTGCCGCCGGCCTTGGCCATGGCCGGGAACGTGTTGGGCGCCATGCGGCTCCAGCTCGAGACGCGCACGTCCACGCCCCGCTCGAGCGCGTCCGCGCCGAGGTACGTCCCCCAGGGCCAGCAGATCAGGTACGTCTCGACAGGGCTGGCGGTCGGGTTCAACCCGGGCGCGCCGAGCCCGCGCAGCACGATCGGCCGGATGTAGCAGTCCTCGAGGCCGTTGCGCGCGACCAGCTCACAGCACGCCTCCGCGAGCGTCGCCACGCTGAACGGGACCTCCGTGCGGTAGATGCGGCAGGTGTCGTGCAGCCGGCGCAGGTGGTCACCGAGCCGAAAGATGGCTGGGCCGCTCGGCGTGGCGTAGCAGCGGATCCCCTCGAAGAACGACGAGCCGTAGTGCAGCGCGTGGCTCATCACGTGGACCGTCGCCTGCTCCCACGGGATGAACTCACCGTCCCGCCAGATCCAGTCGGTCCGCTGGATGCCGCTCATCGCGCCTCCTGCAACCACGCCATGCGCGCCCGCAGCGCCGCGCCCACGGATTCGATGGGATGCGAGCGGTCGAGCTCGCGCATGCGCTCGAAGTCGCGGCCGCCGGACCCGGCCTCGCGGATCCAGCGGCGGGCGAACGCGCCGGACCGGATCTCCTCCAGGATCTCCCGCATCGCCGCCCGGCTCGCCTCTCCGATCACGCGCCGGCCGCTCACGTAGTCGCCGTACTCGGCGGTGTCGCTGACGCCGCGGTGCATGCCCGTGAAGCCGCCGGCGTAGACGAGGTCCACGATCAACTTCATCTCGTGCAGGCACTCGAAGTAGGCGAGCTCCGGCGGGTAGCCGGCGGAGACGAGCGTCTCGAACCCGGCCTTGATGAGCGCGCTGAGGCCGCCGCACAGCACGGCCTGCTCACCGAAGAGGTCGGTCTCGGTCTCGTGTGCGAAGGTGGTCTCGAGCACGCCGGCGCGGGTGCAGCCGAGCGCGTCCGCGTAGGCGAGGGCGATGTCGAGCGCCTGGCCGGAGGCGTCCCGGTGCACGGCGACGAGCGCGGGCACGCCGCGCCCGGCCTGGTACTCGCGGCGGAGCATGTGGCCGGGCGACTTGGGCGCGACGAGGATCACGTCCACGCCGTCCGGCGGCTCGATCTGGCCGTAGTGGATGTTGAACCCGTGCGCGAACAGCAGCGCGCTGCCCGGGCGCAGGTTGCGGGCGATCTCGTCGCGGTACACGGCGGGCTGCGCCGTGTCCGGGATCAGGAGGGCGACGACGTCGGCGTCGGCGACCGCCTCGCCGATGGATCGCACGTCGAGCTCGGCCGCGCGCGCGGCAGCGGCGGAGCGGCTGTTCGGGCGCAACCCCACGATAGTAGGGATGCCGCTGTCACGCAGGTTGAGTGCGTGCGCGTGTCCCTGGCTCCCATAGCCGATGACGGCGACGCGACGGCGTGCGAGCACGCTGCGGTCCGCATCGGCGGCCTCGAAGATCCTGACGGTACTCATTCCGGATCGCTCCTCGTCTCGATTGCGGGTTGTGCGGCCGCGTCGGTGATGTCCAGCAGGTCGACGAGGCCGAGCAGCTCGAGGCGGACGCGCTCGCGCGGCGTGCGCGTCTCGTCCACGCGCAGGGCCAGCTCGATGACACCATCCCCCGCGGCGTCGACGGAGAGCTGGCGCACAGCGAGCGCACGGCGGCGCAAGAGCCCGAGAGCGCGCTCGAGCGCGCCCGGCCGGTCACGCAGCCGCGCGATGATCAGCGCATCGGTCATGCGGCGACCTCCGCGTCCGGGGCGACGATGATCTCGTCCAGGGAGGCGCCGGGCGGGACCATCGGGAAGACGTTCTCCTCGGCGGGCAGGCGCAGGTCGAGCAGCGCGGGCCCGTGCACGCGCTCGGCCCAGTCCAGCGCCTCGTCCAGCTCATCGAGCCGGCGGACGCGCCGGGCGGGAACGCCGTACGCGCGGGCGAGCATCGTGAAGTCCGGGCCCGTGATCTCGCTGGCCGAGTAGCGCCGCTCGTAGAACAGCTCCTGCCACTGGCGCACCATGCCGAGGTAGCCGTTGTTCAGCACGGCGATGCGGATGGGCACGCGCTCCTGCACGACCGTCGCGAGCTCCTGGAGCGTCATCTGGAAGCCGCCGTCGCCGGCGACCGCCCAGACCGGCTTGTCCGGCCGTCCCAGCGCCGCGCCGAGCGCCGCCGGCAGCGCGTAGCCCATGGTGCCGAGCCCGCCGGAGGTGAGGTGCGAGCCGGGCGCGGCGTCGCGCAGCTCTTGCGCGATCAGCATCTGGTGCTGGCCCACGTCCGTCGCGACGATGCCGCCGCTCGCTGCGATCCGCGCGGCGAGCGCGCGAGCCGCCTCACGCGCCGTGAGCGGGCCGGCCGCTGTGGGTCCTGCGCTGCCCGGCGACGCGGCCGGCGCGGCCTCCCGCGGCCACTCGCGCAGCTCGGCCCACCAGGCCGCGTGGTCCGCGGGTGCGATGCGCTCGAGCAGCGCGGGGAGCGTCTCGCGCAGGTCGCCGACGATGCGCAGCGCAGGCTTGACCGTGCGGCCGATCACGGCCGCGTCGATGTCCATGTGGATGATCTTCGCGCCGGGCGCGAAGCGCGCGGCCGGGCCGGTCACGCGGTCGTCGAAGCGGAGCCCGAGCCCGAGGATCACGTCCGCGCGCTGGATCGCGCGGCACGCGCGCACGGTGCCGTGCATGCCCGGCATGCCGAGCGCGAGCGGGTGGGTCGCCGGGAACGCATCCAGCCCGAGCAGGGTGGTGACGACGGGCAGGTCGGCGCGCTCGGCGAGCGCACGCAGCACCTCCGCCATTCCCGCAACGACCACGCCGCGTCCCGCCATGATCACCGGCCGCTCGGCCTCGTTCAGCAGCTTCGCGGCGGCATCCAGCGCGGCGGCATCCCGCAGCGTGTCGCCGACTCCCTGGCGCCCGCCGTTCGCGCCCGATGCGCCGCGGCTCGCCTGGTGCCCGGGCAGCCACGGCGCGATCCGCGCACCCGCGCCGTTGGTCGCCGCACTCGCGGGCTCGAACGGACACGGCCCGTTCTGCACGTCCTTCGGGATGTCGATGAGCACCGGCCCGGGCCTGCCGGAGCGGGCGATGCGGAACGCTTCGCGCACGATCGCGGGCAGGTCCTCCGGCCGCTCGACGATGAAGCCGTGCTTGGTGACCGGGATCGTGATGCCCAGGATGTCCGTCTCCTGGAACGCGTCCTGGCCGCGCAGCGCGCTCGGGACCTGGCCGGTGATCGCCACGAGCGGCACGCTGTCCATCTGCGCGGTGGCGAGCCCCGTCACGAGGTTCGTCGCGCCGGGGCCGCTGGTCGCGACGCACACGCCGACGCGGCCGGTCGCGCGTGCGTAGCCGTCCGCGGCGTGCGCGGCGGCCTGCTCGTGGCGCATCAGCACATGGCGCGGCGCGCCCACGCGGTGCAACGCATCGTAGAAGGGCAGAATCGCCCCGCCGGGATGGCCGAAGATGACCTCGACGCCTTCAGCGACGAGCGCGTGGCAGAGGGCTTCGGCAGCAGTCATGGCGTTCATCGGGCCTCCTGGGGCGATCGTTGCTCGGGGGTCAGCGCGTTCGAAGGAGTGGATCCCGCTCCTCCGGCAGGAGCTCGCCGCTCGCGCGCCGGGCTCGTCCGGGGGGCGCGAGACGGCGCCTGCGCCGCGCCGGCCTCACTGCCGGCGGGCGCCGCTTCGTTGGGCGCCGTGCGTGCTTGCACGCGCCCGGCCACGTACGGCAGCAGCCCGCCCGCGGCGAGCAGCCGCTCCGCGAACTCGCCGGGTGGCACGAACGCCAGGTCGATGCCGCGGCCGGGCGCGCAGACGCGGCCGCCGGCGAGGTCGATCACGACGTCGTCGCCCTCCTGGAACGCGGCGGCGGCGCCCGGGCACTCGATCACGCGGAACCCGTTGTTGATCGCGTTGCGGAAGAAGATCCGCGCGAACGAGTCCGCGATGACGGCCTGTACGCCCGCGCCGCGGAGCGCCCAGACCGCGTGCTCGCGCGAGGAGCCGCAGCCGAAGTCCGCGCCGGCGACAATGATGTCACCCGCCCGGACGGTGGCCGGGAACTCCGGGTCGATGTCCTCCATCACGTGCGCGGCGAGCGTTGCCTCGTCCGCGGTGTTGAGGTAGCGCGCCGGGATGATCTCGTCGGTGTTGATGTGCGCGCGGGCGAACACGCGAGCGCGCCCGCGCAACGTCGTGGTCGTGGCGTTCATTGCAGGAACTCCCTCGGGTCGGTGATGCGGCCGGTCACCGCGGTCGCGGCGGCGGTCGCGGGAGAGGCGAGGTAGACCTCGGCGCCGGGATGGCCCATGCGGCCGACGAAGTTGCGGTTCGTCGTCGAGAGGCAGCGCTCGCCCTGGCCGAGCACGCCCATGTGTCCGCCCAGGCAGGCCCCGCACGTCGGCGTCGAGACGACGCAGCCCGCGTCCGCGAACGTCGCGAGCAGCCCCTCCGCAAGCGCCTGCCGCCAGACGCCGGACGTGGCGGGCACCACGATCGTGCGCACGCCCGGCGCGACTCGCCGGCCGCGCAGGATGCGCGCGGCCTCGCGCAGGTCCTCGATCCGCGCGTTGGTGCACGACCCGATGTAGACCTGGTCGATCGGGACGGGCTCGACCTCGCTGATGAACCGGCCGTTGCTCGGCAGGCTCGGCAGTGCGACGACGGGCTCGAGCGTGCTCGCGTCGACCTCCACGCACTCCACGTACCCGGCGTCGGGGTCCGACTCGTAGACCGTGAACGGCCGGTCGGTGCGCTGGCGCACGTACTCGAGCGTGACGTCATCCGGTGGGACGATCCCCGACTTCGCGCCCGCCTCCGCCGCCATGTTGGTCAGCGTCATGCGCGCCTCCATGGACAGCGCGGCGATCGCCTCGCCGGCCCACTCCATCGCGCGGTAGCGCGCGCCGTCCACGCCGATCTTCGAAATGACGTAGAGGATCAGGTCCTTCGCGTAGACGCCGACCGGCAGTCGGCCGCGGACCTCGATGCGCATGGACTCGGGCACGCGGAACCAGAGCCGGCCGGTCGCGAGCGCCGCGGCCAGGTCCGTGGAGCCGACGCCGGCTGCGAAGCAGCCGAACGCTCCCAGCGTGGTGGTGTGCGAGTCGCCACAGATGATCGTCATGCCCGGCCGGATGAACCCCTTCTCCGGCGCGAGCGCGGCGTAGATCCCGTGGTTCCCGATCTCGAAGTAGTGCGGGATGCCCTGCTCCTTCACCCACTCGCGCAGCCGGCGGGAGAGCTCGGCGGTGAGGATGTCCTTGTTCGGGACGAAGTGGTCCGGCGTCACCAGCACGCGGTCCGGGTCGAACACGCGTGTCACGCCGATCTCGCGCATCATCCGGATCGCCGGCGGCGTCGTGATCTCGTGGCAGATCACGAGGTCCAGCTCCACATCGACGATCTCGCCCGGCACGACGTGGTCGCGGCCCGCGTGCGCCGCGAGGATCTTCTCCGTGATCGTCATGGGACGGCGGCCGCCGCATCGCGCAGCGCCGTCCTGCTCCGCATCGGGCCGGGGCCGGGCCGGGATCTCCCCCGCCCCCGCCCTCGCCCTCGCTCTGGCCTTCTCCATCACACCCCCCACAGGTAGCTGGCCTCCTCGAGCGCCTTCGCCTCCAGCTCGCGGGCCTGTGCGGCCTTGTTGAGCGCGTGCAGGTAGGCGCGGGCGGCGGCGTCCACCACGTCGGTCGATGCGCCGCGGCCGGTGAAGGTCTTCCCCTCGATGCGCGCACGCAGGGTCACCTCGCCCACGGCATCGCGGCCGGGCGTCGCGGCGCGGATGGTGAGGTCCTCGAGCTGGACCCGGATGCCCGTGGCGCGTTCGATCGCCGAGAAGGCAGCCGCGATGGGGCCATCGCCGTCGGCCTCGGCCTCGCGCTCGCGGCCATCGCCGTTGGCGATGCGGACGCGCGCGCCCGCACGGCGCTTGCCGCACACGACCTCGAGCGCGGCAAGCCGGTAGGTCTCCGGCGCATCGCGCATGGTGCCGTGGTGCAGGATCGCGATCAGGTCCTCGTCCAGGACCTGCTTCTTCTGGTCGCACAGCAGCTTGAACAGCCGGTACGCGCGGTCGAGGTCCTCGCCGTCCAGCTCGTAGCCCAGCTCGCGGTAGCGCTGCGACAGCGCATGCCGGCCCGAATGCTTGCCCAGCACCAGCCGCGTGCCGGGCGCGCCGACCTGCTCCGGCGTCATGATCTCGTAGGTCGTGCGCTCCTTCAGCACGCCGTCCTGGTGGATGCCCGCCTCGTGCGCGAACGCGTTGCGGCCCACGATCGCCTTGTTCGGCTGCGGGTGGATGCCCGTCAGGTGGGCGAGGAGCTGGCTCGTGCGGTACAGCTCGCGTGTGTGGATGCCGGTCCGGTGGCCGAAGTGGTCGCGCCGGACTTCCAGCGCCATCACGATTTCTTCCAGCGCCGCGTTGCCCGCGCGCTCGCCGATCCCGTTGATCGTGCACTCGACCTGGCGGGCGCCCGCCTGGATCGCGGCGAGGGAGTTGGCGACGGCGAGCCCGAGGTCGTCGTGGCAATGGACGCTGAGCACGACGTCGCGCAGTGCCGGCACCTCGCGGAACAGCGTCTCGACCAGCCGCTGCATCTCCGCCGGGCACGCATAGCCGACCGTGTCCGGGATGTTGATCGTGGTCGCGCCCGCCTCGATCGCCGCGGCGACGATGCGACACAGGAACGCGGGGTCGGTGCGCGTGGCGTCCTCGGCGCTGAACTCGACATCGTCCACCTGGCGGCGAGCCCGCTGGATCGCCCGCACCGCCCGCTCCACGCACGCCTCGCGGGTGATCCCGAGCTTGTGGCGGAGATGCACGTCGGAGGTGGCGATGAAGACGTGGATCCGCGGCCGCTCGGCGCCCGAGACCGCCGCGGCGGCGCGGTCCACGTCGTCGTCCGTGGCGCGTGCAAGGGCGGCGATGATCGGGCGGCGGACCTCGCGGGCGATCTTGCGGACGGCGGTGAAGTCGTCCGGCGAGCTGACGGGGAAGCCGGCCTCGATCGCGTCCACGCCGAGCGCGTCGAGTTGGTGCGCCATGCGCACCTTTTCCGCGGGCGTCATGGTCGCGCCGGGCGACTGCTCGCCGTCACGCAGGGTGGTATCGAACACGAGTATGCGCGCCATACCTGGGTCTCCGGGCTCCCGGGCCACAAAAAAACCGCGAGCCCTCCCGGTGTCTTCGAGAGGGCTCGCGTCGTCCTGGTCGTGCGGGATACGATACTACGCTCTACACGGATCCGGCGCACGCACGGCAACGCCCCCTCTCCTCGGCGCGATGATTACGCCAAGGAGTCGAAGTCGAAGGCTAATCAGGAGCGTGCGGCCGTCGTGCACTGCTGTCACCCTTGCTCGGATCTCACGTGTTTTGCGTGGCTGCAATGGATACAACGACGTATGCGCGGCTGTCAAGGGGGTACCGGAAGGGGGACCGGCGACGCGGCCGAAGAGGGCACGGGCACTCGGGCGGCAGGCCCCCCGGAGCCAGCCCGGCACGGGGCCGCCGCGCCAGAGGGGGCGGGCGTAACGAAAGGGATTGCGCCTGAAAGAGCGGGGTTCGCGCGGAGCGGGCGCGCCGCTGGCCGGGCGCGCCCGCAAAGGCCTCACGGAAGCGCTACTCCGCCGTCACCACCTCGCCCGGCGGTTCCGCGCTGGTGCCCAGGATCTCGCGGTCCGTGGGCGTCAGCCAGAGCTGGAGAATGGGGAAGCGGGTGGCGAACCACATGATCGCCGCGATCAGCAGGCCGGCGAACAGCAGTGCGGTGACCAGCTCCTGCCAGCCGAAGACGAGCCGCTCGACGCCCTGGTAGAGCGACGGGTAGACGAGCATGTAGCGCTCGAACCAGAGGCCGACCAGCACGACGATGGCGAAGAGTCCGAGGATCGCCGGCGTCTTCTTGGGCCGTACGCCGAGCAGGCCGAAGAACGGCAGGACGAAGAGCGAGAAGAAGACCAGCACGGCGAGCGGCGTGTAGGGCTGGTCGAGCCGGTGGATCAGGAACGCCTGCTCCCACGGCAGCTTGCCGTACCAGATCACGATGTACTGCGACCAGAAGAGGTACGCCCAGAAGACGCAGAACGCGAAGGTCAGCTTGCCGAGGTCGTGGAGCTGGGGCGGCTCGACCGCGCGCTCGAGGCCCAGCCGACCGCGGTAGATGATGGTCACCAGGGCGGTCGCGGCGATCCCGCCGAGCAGCGCCGCCATGAAGAAGTACGGCCCGATCAGCGTGCTGAACCAGTGCGGCTCCAGGGACATGACGAGGTCCCAGGCGAGGACGCCGAAGCCGATGGCGTAGACCAGTGCGAGCGCGGGCCCGAGCCGGCTGATCTTCCGGTGGGCGCGCTCCTCCTCGGCCGCCTGGCCCTGCCAGTCCCGGGTGAGGCGGTCGTAGAGGCCGCGCAGGCGCTCCGGCACGCGGTCGCGGGCCAGGCCGGCGTCGGGCCGGATCGACCAGTACGCGAACAGGATCGAGAGCACCAGCACGGCGCCGAGCGCGACCAGGTCGCGCACGGCGAGGAACGGGACGTTCAGGTAGACGTCCTTGCCGGGCACCGGGTGCTCGATCCAGGGGAAGATGCTGCGCGCGCCGATGAGGATCGGCAGGAACAGCACCAGCGCGATCGGCAGGAAGGCCACGAAGGAGAGCGCGATCCTGCGGACCGAGCGCGCCCACACGCCCCGCGTGATCGAGACGGCCGCTGCGAAGACCACGGCGCCCTGCGCGATGCTGGTCCAGAACAGCCAGTTGAAGTGGTAAGCGCGCCACGCGCGCTCGGCATCCGAGAGCAGCGCGAAGAGGAAGCCGATGGCGCCGCCGACGAGCAGCACCGCAATGGCGGTGCGGACGGCGGGCGGCGTGCGCTCGAGGATGCGGAGCGGTGGCGCGTGGATCGGGTTCTCGGTCGCCATCGTCGCTCTATCTCACCTGGTCTGGCCCGCGGCAGCGCCCGGCGCGGCGGCAGGCGCGGCGGCCGCCGCCTGCTGGAGCTGCCGGACGTAATGGACCACGTACCAGCGCTCGAGGTCGGGGATCTTATCGCCGTAGGGCGGCATGAGGCCGCGGCCCACGCGGATGATGCCGTAGATGTAGCCGTCCGTGCGCTGCACGGCGCTGGGCGCCAGCAGGCTGGGGCCCAGCGGGAACCGCGTGCCCGGCTGGTCCCGGCCCGGCTGGAAGACGACGGGCCCATTGCCCGCGCCGCTCGGCCCGTGGCAGACCATGCAGAAGCGGAGGAACAGCTCCTGGCCGCGCGCGAGCACCGCCGAGTCCGCGGGCACGGGGTTCGGCCCGACCGCGGCGCCGAACGCGGTGAGCGCGGCCTCGGTGGGCTGGAGCGCCGGCGGCGCCGCGCCGCCGGGCGCCGCGAAGGGCACGGCGTTGGGCGGCGGCGTGCGGGGCGCCTCGTACGGGTCGAACGCCGGCGCCTCGCGCATCGAGCTGAAGATCGGGATGGACGCGAGCAGGTTGTCCAGCTGCGTGCAGCCGGCGACGGAGAGCGCGAGCATCGCGACGACGGCGGCCGCGAGCGTGCGGCGCTCGGCCTGCGGCGCGGCGCGGTCCGTGCCCTGGCCGGCCGATCCCGCCATGGACTCGCCCTGGGAGCGGCGCGAGATTGAAATCGCGGGGGGCGCCGCCCGGCGCCCGGCCCGGCCGATCGAGAAATCAGAGCCTCGCAACGCGCACCTCCTCCGACCGCTCACGCACCTCCACCGCGCCGGACTCACGCATGATCCTCGCCGCCTCCGCCTGCCGGGCCTCTGTCGCGGCCACGAAGATGCCGAACCGTCCTGCCGAGAACGACGGGTCGTAGACCACGTTCCGGCGCGCGCGCGGCAGCCGCGCGTTGATGAACAGGCCCACCACGGTGGACAATGCGCCGAACAGGATCGTCAACTCGAACGCAATGATCACGAACGCCGGCAGCGAGATGATCGGCTTGCCGCCAACGATCAACGGCCAGTCCAGCGAGGTCCAGATCGGCAGCGCGAAGCCGGTGGCCGCGCCGGTCAGCCCGCCCACGAGCGTGAAGAGCCGCACCGGGCTCTCCGGCTCGTGCAGCGCGTGCTCCAGCTCGTGCCGCGGGACGGGCGTGAACACGGCCATGTGCCTCAGCCCCGCCTCGCGGAGGCGCTCGATCGCCAGCGTCGTCGCGTCCAGCTCGGCGAAGACGCCGAGCACGCCGGCTTCCCGGTCCGCGCTCATCGGCCGCCCTCCCCGCTCGCCGACGCCGCCGAGCGTCCGCCGCGGAACCGCAGAGGCGCAGGCAGCACCTCCTTCAGCTCAGCGATCGAGACCGGCGGCAGCACGCGCATGAACAGCAGGAACCACATGAAGAACCACGCGAAGCTGCCGGCGAGGATCGCCATCTCGACCCACGACGGCTGGTAGTTGCCCCACTGCCAGGGCTCGTACTCCTGCGCCAGGCTCGTCACGATGATCACGAAACGCTCGAACCACATTCCGATGTTGATGAAGATCGTGATCACGAACAGCGCCGGGATGCTCGTCCGCACGCTCTTGAACCACAGCAGCTGCGGGACGAACGCGTTGCACGTGATCATGATCCACGTCGCCCACCAGTAATCGCCGAACGCGCGGTTCCAGAAGGCGTGCCGCTCCGGCGTCTCGAAGCTGTACCACGCCATGAAGTACTCGGTCGCGTACGCGTACGACACGATCAGCCCGGTGAGCAGGATCAGCTTCGACATCGCGTCGAAGTGCCGCGGCGTGAAGTACTCCTCGAGCCCGAAGATCTTGCGGATGGGCACGAGCAGCGTGATCACCATTGCCAGGCCGCTGAAGATCGCGCCGGCGACGAAGTAGGGCGCGAAGATCGTGGTGTGCCAGCCCGGGACGATGCTCATCGCGAAGTCCCAGGACACGACCGAGTGCACCGACAGCACCAGCGGCGTCGCCAGGGCCGCCAGATACAGGTATGCGCGTGTGAAGTGCTTCCATTCGGTATGCGTCCCGCGCCAGCCCAGCGAGAGGATGCTGTAGAGCTTCTTGCGCCACGGCACCGTCGTCGCGTCCCGCGCCGCCGCGATGTCCGGGATCATCCCGATGTAGAAGAACGTGGCGCTCACGGTCAGGTACGTGCTGACCGCGAACACGTCCCAGAGCAGCGGCGAGCGGAAGTTGGGCCAAAGCTCCCGCTGGTTCGGGTACGGCAGCAGATAGTAGAAGATCCACGGCCGCCCCAGGTGGATGATCGGGAACAGGCCGGCGGTCAGGACCGCGAACACCGTCATCGCCTCCGCGGCGCGGTAGATCGACTGCCGCCAGCGCGCGCGGAAGAGGTACAGGATCGCCGAGATCAGCGTGCCCGAGTGGGCGATACCGACCCAGAAGACGAAGGTCGTAATGTACGCGCCCCAGCCGACCGGATTACGCAGCCCGGACATCCCGATGCCCAGGACGATCTGCACCATCCAGGCGAAGATCCCGAGGCCGAGCACGGCGAGGACGACGGCGAGGAGCAGGAAGTAGCCCCTGCCCGGCCGGCTCAGGATCTTGAGGACGTCGCGGTTGACTTCCTCGTAGCTGGCGATGCCGGGGTGCGTCCCGGAGCGGACAACCGTCGCCATGCCTCTCTATGCCTCCACGCCCTCGGGGAGCACCTGCTGCAGGTAGACGATGCCGGGCTGCGTGTTCAGGCCCTCGAGCACGCGGTAGCCCCGGCCGGATGCAGCGATGCGGGCGACGCGCGAGTTGGGGTCCTTGATGTTGCCGAACACGATCGCCTCGGCGGGGCACGTCTGCGCGCACGCCGGCACGATCTCGCCGTCCGGCACGCTCCGCCCCTCCAGACGGGCGCGGTGCTGCGCGTCACGGATTCGCTGCACACAGAAGGTGCACTTCTCCATGACGCCCTTCTCGCGCACCGTCACGTCCGGGTTGAGCTGCCAGTTGAGCGGCTCCGGCCACTCCCACGTGTACCAGTTGAAGTAGCGGACCTTGTACGGGCAGTTGTTGGCGCAGTACCGCGTGCCCACGCAGCGGTTGTAGACCTGGCCGTTCAGCCCGTCCGGCGTGTGGTATGCCGCGTAGACCGGGCACACCGGCTCGCACGGCGCGTTGCCGCAGTGCTGGCACAGCATCGGGATGAAGCGCACGGGCGTGTACTCGCCGGCTTCCGCCGTGTGCGCCGCGTCCTCGCCGTGCCTCTCGTGTCCGTAGAAGTAGCGCTCGATGCGGATCCAGTGCAGGATGCGGCCCTGCCGGATCTGATCCGGCCCCACGATACCGATGTTGTTCTCGGCATAGCACGCGGTGACGCACGCGCTGCAGCCGATGCACCGCTCCAGGTCGATCGCCATCGCCCAGCGCGGCTGCGTCGCCGTGTACTCGCCGTAGTGCGTGCCCGGCGGCGGGTAGTCCTGCGGCCCGGCCGGCACGATCGCCGGCCCGAAGCCACCCACGCCCTGGAGCTCCTGCACCACCGCCTCCATCGGGTGCCCGGCCGCCTCGCCGTGCCCGGCCGCCGGCTCCGCGCCATGGGCCGCCTCGGCGCGGTCAGGGGCCAGCGTGGCCGCCAGCGAGACGGGCTCGGCGCGGCGCGCTTCCTCGAGCGTCATGGCGCGCGCGATCTCGCGGCCCGCCTGCGTCGCGTTGCCGGACTCCGGCGGCCGCTGCCAGCGCCCGGTGTTGCGGAGCGTCGCCCGGGCCTGCTGCCAGACCAGGCCGCCTGACGGCTGCTCCACCTCTGGCGCCAGCAGGCGAGCGGCGTTGACGCCCCGGTTCTGTGCGTAGCGCCCCAGCGCCTCGTGGCCCTGGCCGAGCTGGATCGCGATCGTGTCCGGGCGGATCCCCGGGTGCGGCCAGACCAGGAGCTCGGCCCGGCCGTTGGGTGTCTCGACCTCCGCGATGCTGCCCTCCACCAGCCCGAGCCGCTCGGCCGTCTCGGGGTTCACCTCCACCCACGAGGTCCAGGAAAGCTTGCTGATCGGGTCCGGCAGCTCCTGGAGCCACGGGCGGTTGGCGAGCTGTCCGTCGTAGAACCGGTACGACGGATAGACGATGAGGTGGTACTCCGCGCCCTCTCCGCCGCGGAACTCCGGCACCGAGAAGTCGAGCTGCGCCAGCGCAGCGGCCGAGAGCTGCGGCGGCGCCGCGGGCGCGGGCGCCTCAGCGGTGACGACCCCGAGCTGGAGCGCCCGCCGCCACCAGTTCTCGAACGGCGACTGCAGTGCCTGCGCGGCGGCGGCCTCCATCGCGGCCGCGCTGCCGGCGGGCGGCTCGGGGAGCGGCCCGACGCGCGGGAACACGTCCCGCTGCCAGGTCTCGCGCAGGTAGTCGTAAAACGTGGCGGCCGCGGTGGGCAGCGCGACGCCCGCGCGGCGCGCCACCGAGAGCAGCACGTCCCCCGTCTGCTTCGTCTGGAAGACGGGGTTCATCACCGGCTGCACCAGCGAGTAGACGCCGGGGCGCGGCACGTAGTCGCCCCAGCTCTCGAGGAAGTGGTGATCCGGCAGCAGCAGGTGCGCCCGCGTGCTGGTCTCGTCCAGGAACGTGTTGAAGGAGGCGATGAACGGGACGCGCTCGAGCGCTGCGGCCGCGTCGTCGCCCAGGGGCACGCTGTAGAGCGGGTTCGGCCCGTAGACCAGCAGCGCGCCGATCTCGCCGCGGCTCATGCGGGCGAACAGATCGCGCACGGCCTGGTAGGAGCCGCCCGATCCGAGCTCGGGTCGGTCCAGGCGCACCGTCCGGCCGATGTTGCCCGCCACGTAGTTCAGCAGCGCGACGGCGGCGGCGAGCGCCGTGGCGGCGCGGCTGCTCGAGCTCACGCCGGGGCCGACCGCCAGGGAGCGGCCGCCGTTGGCGAAGGCGCGCGCAATCTGCCGGATCCGCTCTTCGGGCACACCCGCCTGCTCGGCGTACGCGCCCACGTCGACCTGCCGGAGGAAGGCCGCGGCCGGCCCGGCCTGCCCGCCCTGGTCCGCGACGACCCGCGCCATGGCGAGCGCGACGAGATGCTCCGTGCCGGGGCGCGCGGGCAGCCAGTCATCCGCGTTGAGCCCGGTCAGCGACTGGTGCGGGCCGACCCAGACGAAGCGGCCGCGGCGCCCGTTGGCGAACGCATGCGCGCGGGTGAACCCGTGCGCGTAGTCCACCGGCGAGAGCCACGTCTCGAGGAAGTCTGCGCCGAAGGAGACCACGACCTCGGCGTTGGAGAAGTCGTGGCTCGGCAGCACGTCCTGGCCGAACAGCAGGCGGTTCGCCGCCCGCACCGGCTCGAGGGCGAAGGCGTCGAAGCGGACGCGCTCGATGCCGAAGGCGGCGGTCCACTCGTCCAGCAGGCGATCCATCGTGCCGCTCTGGCCGGACGTGAGGAACACCGTGCGGCCGCCGGCCTGCTGGAGCGCGGCGACGAGGCGCTGCTCGGCCTCATCCCAGGAGATCGGCTCCCAGTCCTCGCCCGCGCGCGCGAGCGCCTGCGGGATGCGATCCGGGTTGTACAGCCCGTGCAGCGAGGCCTGGCCGCGAGCGCAGAGCCGGCCGTGCCCGATGGGCGAGAGCGGGTTGCCCTCCGCCTTGACGGCGCGGCCCTCGCGCGTGCGGATCTCCATTCCGCACCCGGCCGGGCACTCGCGGCAGGTCGTTCGGAACCACGTCGCGACGCCGGGGATGACGTCCTCCGGCGCGATCATGTATGGCAGCAGCCGTTCGGGCCCCTGAGTCGAGCAGCCGAACAGGCCCGCCCCGGCGCCCGCGGCGCCGATCACCTTGAGGAACTCGCGGCGTTCCATGGTCATGACCTGGCTCCGCGGACGCGGCGCCCGTCAGTAGTGGCAGACAAAGCAGTCAATGCGGACGTTCCGTTCCTGGTGGCAGTTGATGCACCACCCCATCTGGAGCGATGCGACCTGCTGGACCTCGCGCATCGTCTCCACAGGGCCGTGACACTCCTGGCACTGGATCCCCGCGTTGACGTGCATCATGTGCGGGAAGTGGGCGTGGTCGGGCAGATCATGGATCCGCACCCACGGGATCGGCACGCCGCGCTGCCAGTACTGTGCGAGCTGCTGGACGCCGGGCCGGTTCGCGCCCACGATGGGCTGGCCCCCGGCGAGATGGCAGCCGGCGCACGTCTGCACGGAGGGGATGCCCGCGTCCGGCGAGCGGTCCGCCGTGTAGTGGCAGTACATGCAAGGGATCTGGAGCGTGCCGGCGTGCACGTCGTGCGGAAAAGCGATGGGCTGCTCGGGCGTGCCGCCGAAGGGCCAACCGCCCTGGGCCACGAATCCCGTGCCCGCGAGAATGGCGATCACGCCGATCGCGGGCAGCGCCCATTTCGCTCGTTGCATCGCGTCGCGCTTCCTGAGACTGAACGGGAGAACTCGGGTTTCCTTTGCCGGACTGATGCGCAGCCCGGCCACGCGGGCGGGCAGGATAGAGTCCGCGCGCGAGCGGCGCAAGGGGGAGCCGCGGGCGGCGCGATGCGACCTGCCACTCGCGTCCGCGTGACCGCCGCCGCGCGCTGCCCGGCGGCCGGGATGGAACCCCGGGCCGCTCGGGGAGTAGCCCACGTCGTAACTCGTTGTGGAGTCTAAGGATCGGGTGCGAGTGGCCACCGGGCGGTTGCCCGTCGCGCGGGGCGACGCGCGCAGCGAGCGGCCCCTCGTGGGATGTTCCTTGACAGGGAACCTCCCACAGCGGTAAGCTCGGGCCCGTTCCGGGCCGGTGCCATGTCGTATCCGAAATCAGGAGTGGAGCACGTGAGCGCGACGCCAGTGCGCGAGCATTGGGGGAGCCGGATCGGCCTCATCCTCGCCATGGCGGGGAACGCGGTCGGCTTGGGGAATTTCCTGCGTTTCCCGGTGCAGGCCGCGAACAACGGCGGCGGGACGTTCATGATCCCGTACTTCATCTCCCTGGCGCTGCTGGGCATCCCGCTGATGTGGATGGAGTGGGGGATCGGTCGCTACGGCGGGAAGTTCGGCCACGGGGCGATCCCCGGGATGTTCGACAAGCTCTGGCGGCACCCGGTGGCGAAGTACCTGGGCGTGCTGGGCGTGGTGATGCCACTGGTCGTGTTCGTGTACTACACGGTGATCGTCGGCTGGCTGCTGGGCTTCGCCTTCTTCAGCATCACGGGGAGCTACTTCGGGCTCGATGCCGCCGGCGTCCGCGCCTTCCTGACCTCGTTCCAGGACATTCACGACACGAGTGTCCACGGCGGCTGGGTCGGCTTCCTGTTCTACGCGGTCACGGTGGTCATGATCGTGTGGGTGCTCTCGCGCGGCATTTCGAAGGGGATCGAGAAGCTGGCGCTGTACGGCATGCCGATCCTGTTCATCTTCGGATTCATCCTCATGATCCGCGTGCTGACGCTGCCGGCCGGGGAGCTGGGCTCACCGTCCGAGGGCCTCGCGTTCGTCTGGACGCCGCGCTGGAGTGAGCTGTGGGATGCCGACGTGTGGCTCGCCGCGGCCGGGCAGGTGTTCTTCACGCTGTCGCTGGGGATGGGCTCGATCCACACGTACGCGTCCTACCTGTCCAAGGAGGACGACATCACGATGACGGGCCTGGCCACGGCGGCCACGAACGAGTTCGCGGAGGTCGTGCTGGGCGGCACGATCGCGATCCCGGCGGCGGTGACGTTCTTCGGGGTGGCGGGCCTGGCTGCGATCTCCGGGACCTTCGACCTGGGGATCGTGGCGATGGCGGTGGTCTTCCAGGGACTGCCCGGCGGGCAGATCATGGGGCAGATCGCCGGGTTCATGTGGTACACCCTGCTCTTCATCGCGGGGATCACATCCTCCGTGGCGCTGGCGTCGCCGGCCATGGCGTTCCTCCAGGACGAGTTCGGGATCCGGCGGCACCAGGCGGCGCTGGGCATCGGCGTCCTCGCGCTGATCCTGGGCGTCGCCAACGTCTGGTGGTACAACATGGGCTGGCTCGGGGAATGGGACTACTGGGCGGGCACCTTCGGCCTCGTGGTGTTCGCGTTCGTCGAGGTGATGATCATCCGCTTCGCATTCGGCGTGGACCGGTTCTGGGAGGAGATCCACGAGGGCGCCGACCTGCGCGTGCCGGAGTTCTTCCGGTTCGTGATGAAATGGCTCGCGCCCGCGTTCCTGACCATCCTGCTGGTGTGGTGGGGGGTGACCGAGGCCAGCGGCATCTTCGTGATGGAAGGGGTGCCGCCGGAGCAGGTGCCCTGGCGCTGGGCGTCCCGTTTGACCATCGTCGTCATGCTGCTGGGCGGCATCTTCCTGATCCGGCGCGCGTGGCAGCGCCGCGCCGTTGCCGCGCCCGCGGTCGCCGCTACGGAAGGAGCGACGCGATGAGCATGCCCGGTTTCTCCATGATCCAGGCCGCAGCGCCCGCCCTGGAGCTGACGGCCGGCGCGCTGGTCTTCATGCTGGGCGCGATGGGCGCCGTGACCGCGCTCACGGGCTGGTGTTTCGCACGCATCCTGAAAGGACGGCGGCACTTCGATCCCGACGGCACGGGCCCGGCGCATTCGCCGGTGCAAGGGACTGCCGAACGCTGACCCCACCGCCCGGGTGGCCGGCGTTGCCGCCCGCGGCCGCGGTTGCGGCTCGCCAGCGCTGACTCCCCACCCGGGTGGCCGGCGGCGCGAGCTGCGCCACCAGCCCCGGGTGTGGAGACGGGCCTCGCCGTGTGGGTCGGCACTGGCCCGGAGTGTGGAGGCGGGCCTCGCCGCGGCCGGCGGCGGCGAGCGGTGAGGCGGGCCCCCTCGGGCGAGGCGGCGGAGGCGACCAGCGGGCTGTCAAGAGAGCGGGGGGGCCGGCGGGGGCGCCGGGCCGGACCCGGCCATCAGCGGGGGACGCGCGACGCGCAGCGCGTCCCCTTTTCCATTTCCATCCTGCCCCACCTGCCGGACGGCGCGCCCGCAGTCCCGGGCGGGATCCCTCGCCGTTTCCAGGTGTAGTGCGGGATCTCTTCCGTAAGAGTTCGATCCTCGTGCAGAACCAGCGGACGGCCGGCGAGTCCGGAAACGACAGGCGAGCGCAGCCGTGATCTTGGTCCGGCGGACGATCAATGCCGGTTCGTGGCCGGTGTCGGCGCAGGGGGTGCGCGCCCGCGGCTTGCGTCCGGGCGCCGGGCGCGCCAGCTTGAAACCTTCCCACGAAACATGTACCGCAGCAGACACGGCCGGAGGTGCAGGACTGCCATGCAGGGGAATCGAATGGTGGTCCCGATGCTGCTCCTGGCGGGCTTGGCCGTGGGGGGCTGTGCGGGCCGGCAGACCGCGCCGGAGCCCGTGGAGGACCCGGAGGCGCGTCTCGAGCTGGCGATCTCGGATCTGCGGCGGGGCGATTACGAGGCGGCGAGCCGCGAGCTGGCGTACGTCCACCTGCGCTACACGCCGCACGCGATCGGCTGGCAGGCCATGTTGCTGAGGATCGCGGCAGAGCTGGACCCGCGGAACGGGGAGGGGCGGCCGGCTGTGGCGGCCCGGATCGCAGCTCACGCCCTGGAGAGCGGTACCCGGCCTGAGTGGATCGACCCGCTGGCAGAGGTGCTCTACCTGCTGGCGCACGACGTCGCGGTGCCGGACTCGGCGCCGGTTCACGTCGTGTTGCCTGCGCCGTGGGACGGCACGGCGAAGGCCGCGCCGTCGCGCACGCTGCCGGAGCTGGGGCGGCCCGCGCTGGCGGTTCGGCTCCGGGATGCGGAAGCGGAGAGGGAGCGGCTGGCGCGCCGGGTGGCGCGGCTGGAGGAGGAGCTGGCCAAGAAGGACCAGGAGCTGTCGCGGCTCACCCAGGAGCTCGAACGGATCAAGAAGACGCTGAGGCCATGACGGCACGCGGCCGGCTGCTGGCCACGCTGTTGGCGACGACGGCCTTGCTGCTCGCGCCCGCACTGTACGGGGTGAGCCGCCTGGGCGCGCTCCGCGACATCGCGGTGGAGCTGCGCGGTCAGCACGCGCGGGCGCTGCTCGCGCTGGGCCGGCTGCACGTGGGGCTCGCGCAGTTCGAGCGCTACCTCGTCTCGTACGTCTCGGCCACGACGCCCGAGCTCAGGGACGGGATGCACGAGGCGCTGCGTGGCGCGCGGCAGGAGCTCGCGCGCCTGGATTCGGCCGGGTACGGCAGGCAAGCGCAGGAGGTGGCGGTGCGGCTGGCCGCGCTGGACTCGGTGATGCAGCGGATCGAAGAGCTGGTCGAAGCAGGGCGCGTCAACGAAGCGAGCACCTTCTTCCTCGAGCATGCCCGGCCCGTGCTCCAGGCCGCGCTCCGCGCGCCGGACTCGGTGGCGGCGGCGATCGACCGGCGCAGCGATGCCGACGTGGCGGAGGCGGAGCGCATCAGCACGCGGGCGGCGCGCTCGCTCGCGATCGCGACGGCGGTGGCGGTGTTGTCCGCGCTGGGGCTGGGGCTGTGGACGATCGGCGCGTTGACGGGCCCGCTACAGCGGCTGCGGGGCGCCATGGCGGCGGTGGCAGCCGGGAAGCTCGTGGCGCCGGCGGATCTGCCGTACGGCCGCCGGGACGAGATCGGGGACCTGGCGCGGTCCTTCCGCTCGATGGCCCAGCAGCTCGCGGAGCTCGATCGGCTCAAGGCGGAGTTCGTGAGCGTGGCGAGCCACGAGCTGCGTACGCCCCTCAACGTGATCAGCGGCTACGCCTCGCTGATGGAGGACGGCCTGTTCGGTGAGCCCACCACGCAGCAGCGGGAGGCGCTGCGGCTGATCCTCGAGCAGACGCAGGTGTTGACGCGGCAGGTGAACCAGCTCCTGGAGAGCAGCCGGCTCGAGGCAGGGGCGCTGGAGCTGCAACTGGAGGACGTGGAGCTGGCAGCCATCCTCGACGCCGTGCGCCGCGCGTTCGACGCGGTCGCACGCCGCAAGGGCATCACGCTCACGGTCGAGGCGGAGCCGAGTGCGCCGCGCCGCCTGCGCGTGGACGTCGAGCGCATCCGGAACGAGGTGCTGGGCAACCTGCTCTCCAACGCCTTCAAGTTCACGCCGGAGGGCGGCCGGGTCCGCCTCGTCGCCCGGGGCGTGGGGGATGCCGTCGAGCTCGAAGTCTCGGACACGGGTGTCGGCATCCCGGAGGCGGAGCTGCCCTACATTTTCGAGAAGTACTACCAGGTGGGCAGGCACGCCCGGAAGTCGGGCGCCGGCCTCGGCCTCGCCATCGCGCGGCAGGTCGTGGAGGCGCACGGCGGCACCATCACGGCGGAGAGCCGGCCCTCGCAGGGCGCGACCTTCCGGGTGCGGCTGCCCTGCTCCGCGGCCGGCGCTGCGGGCGCGGCGGCGGGGACGCTGGTTGGCTCGGCAGCGGCGGCCCGGCAATAAGGCCAGGGCCCGCGGACGCTAGCGGGCCGCTCGCGTGCGGCAGAACGCCGCCCCCGCGCCCGGTCGCGGCGGCAACCCGCGCGGCACCGAAGGGTAGCAGTGGATTGGTCGCCGGTTCCGTCGCTGGCGGTGCAGTCGCTGAGGAGGGCGGGAAAGCAGGATGCAGCAGCAAACGGGCCGCGCGTGGCTCGAGCAGGTCCGGCGGGCCCTGCGGTTCGTGCGACCGTATCGCGGGCAGGTCGCCGCGATCCTGGTCATGACACTGGCGGTTGCGGCCTTCGGCACGGTCGAGCCGCTGGTGCTGAAGTACCTGTTCGATGAGCTGGTCGCGGGCGGCACGCGGACGCTGGTCCTCGGCGTGGCCGGGTTGCTCGCGCTGGGCCTGGGCCGCGAGCTGGTGAGCGCGGTCAGCAACTGGCTGACGTGGCGGGTGCGCATCGGCGTGCACTACGGGTTGCTCGAAGCCACCGTCACGCGGCTCAACAGCCTTCCCCTCACCTTCCATCGAGCCAACGCCGTCGGCGGCACGATGACGCGGCTGGAGCGCGGCATCACCGGGTTCGTGACCGCGCTCACCGAGATCGCGTTCAACGTGCTCCCCGCCGTGGTCTACCTGGCCATGGCGGTCGTGATCATGTTCCGGCTCGATTGGCGGCTCTCGCTGCTGGTGCTGGCGTTCACGCCGCTGCCAGCGCTGATCGGCGCCTGGGCGGCGGACGAGCAGACGCGCCGCGAGCGAGCGCTGCTGGACACCTGGATGCGCATCTACTCGCGCTTCAACGAGGTGCTCTCCGGCATCGTGACGGTGAAGAGCTTCACGATGGAGGAGGTGGAGAAGCAGCGCTTCCTGCGGGAGGTGGGCCGCGCCAATGCGGTGGTGATCCGGGGAGTCGGCCGTGACACGGGCGTGGGCGCGGCCAAGAACGCGGCGGCGTTGCTCGCACGGGTCGCGGCCGTCGCCGTGGGCGGCTACCTCGTGCTGCGAGGCGAGGTCACCCTGGGCACGCTGCTCGCGTTCCTGGGCTACATCGGCGGGCTCTTCGGGCCCGTGCAGGGTCTGACGACGATCTACCAGACGCTGCGCACGGCCTCGGTTTCGCTCGACACGATCTTCGAGATCCTGGACACGGAGGACTCGCTCAGCGACGCGCCCGATGCATTGGACATCCAGTCCGTTCGGGGCGAGGTCGAGTTCGAGGGGGTCAGCTTCTCCTACCCGGACGGCACCCGCGTGCTGGACGGGGTGGACCTGCACGTGCGGCCGGGGGAGGTCGTCGCGCTCGTGGGCCCGAGCGGCGCCGGCAAGACCACGATGATGGCGCTGCTCCAGCGGCTCTACGACCCGACGTCGGGCGTGATCCGCGTGGACGGAATCGACCTGCGGCGGCTGAAGCAGCGCTCCCTGCGGCGCCAGATCGGCGCCGTCCTGCAGGACTCGCTGCTGTTCAACGACTCGGTTCGCAACAACATCGCGTACGGCCGGCCGGGCGCGACGCAGCGGGAGATCGAGGACGCGGCGCGGGCGGCGAACGCCCACGACTTCATCATGCGCCTGCCGCAGGGGTACGACACGAACGTGGGCGAGCGCGGCTGCAACCTGTCGGGCGGCGAGCGGCAGCGCGTCGCGATCGCCCGGGCGCTGTTGAAGGACCCGCCCATCCTGGTGCTGGACGAGGCGACGTCCGCGCTGGACGCGGAATCGGAGGCGCTCGTGCAGGAGGCGCTGGCGCGGCTGATCCGGGGGCGGACGACCTTCATCATCGCGCACCGGCTCTCGACGGTGGTGGGCGCGGACCGTATCCTGGTCCTGCGCGACGGCCGGATCATCGAGCAGGGGACGCACGCGGAGCTGATGGCGGCCGGCGGCTACTACGC
>DATCLK010000299.1:0-1756 GCA_036563975.1 Longimicrobiales bacterium
ATCGAGCGTGCCGTCGGCTGGCTCAAGGAATGCCGGCGCCTGGCCACACGCTTCGAGAAGCTCGCCACGCAGTTCCATGCCATGCTCAAGCTCGCCATGATCGAACAGCACATGCACCGCTACTTGTCAAACACAGCCTAGGCGGCTCAGGTGGCGTGCGATCCGCGTGCTGCCGCCGCGCCGGCGGTCCGCGCGATCTCCAGCTCCTCGACCAGGCACTCCAGATCGGCTTCATCAGTCATGAAGCGCGCGATGCATGCACGCAGGAGTGCCGGGCCGCCGGCCGGCGCCACCTGCGAGATCCAGATGCGGCCGCGGGCGTCATGCTCACCGGCGGCCTCCGGGAACGAGCGCCAGCCGTCGCGCGACGGCGTCGCCGAAGCGGTCGGCGGCGTCGTCGTCGAACGCGAAGAACAGCGCCGGCTCGATCAGCTCCGCTTCCATGAGCAGGAGCGTGCCTTCCGGGGCGTGGACGCCGGCGCTCACGACGCCATCGATCCGGGCATACAGCAGCGGACCCGGCGCGAGCCGTGCAATGGTCGCGGCCGCGGCGTCCGCCTGCCGCAGCAGCGACGGCGGCGGCACGGCGGCCTCCACCGTGCCGCCGAACTCGGTCTGCACCCGGAAGTCGCCGGAGGCGGGGCGCTTCACCACGGCGTGGCTGAACGCGAGCGCGCCGCAGCCATCGTCGAAGTAGATGAACGACCACTCGCCGTCGCGGCACACCTCCGGCAGGAACGGCTGGAGGAGCGCGTCCGATTCCTCGAGGATCGCGGCGAGCAGCGCCGCGCCGGCAGCCGGGTCATCCGCGCTCACCCGCCCGGTGCCGTAGGACCCCGCAGCGACGGCCGGCTTCACGATCGCCTGCTCCCAGCCCACCTGCCGCAGGAGCTGGCCGAGATCGATGTCCGTGCCGCGGACGATCCATTCCGTCGGAATGACCGGCACGCCGGCGCGCGCCAGCTCGCCCAGGTAGCGCTTGTCAGCGTTCCAGCGCACGACCGCGGCCGGGTTCCACAGGGCAGTGCCGCATCGCTGCACGCGCTCCGCCCATTCCAGGAAGGCGGCCGGCCGCAGATGATAGTCCCAGGTCGACCGGATCAGCACCGCGGCGTACCGTTCCCACTGCGCCGGCGCATCCCACGGAACCGCCTCGGCCCTCACGGGCCAGCGCGCTGCGAGCCGCGAGAGGGCCAGCTCGTCGTCCGGCGTGCCCGCGGGCTCATGCCGGTGCGTCGCCACAGCGATCAGCACCGGCTCGCCCGCGCACCGATGGGGCTGCGCCATCATCCGTAGAGCGGCGCGGCGCTGCCCAGGGTGCCCTCCACGGGATACCCCTCGTGCCGCCAGGACTCCAGCCCGCCGATCATCTCCTTGACCCGGAACCCCAGCTCCGCGAGCCGCGCAGCGCCCTTCTGCGCCGCGTTGCAGCCCGGGCCCAAGCAGTAGACCACCATCGTGCGCGCGGGATCGAGGTGCGCCGTCGTCTCCTTCGAGATCGTTCGATACGGAAGGCTGATCGCGCCCAGGACGTGGCACGCCTCGTACGCCTCGCGCGAGCGCACGTCGATCACCTGGATCCGCTCCGGCGTGCGCTCCAGGTCCAGCTTCACGTCCGCCGGGTCGGTCTCGACCGACAGCCGGGCAAGGAAGTGGGCCCGGGCCGCCGCGGGATCCGCCGGCGGATACTCGTTGACGAACGAAAACACGGTCTCGCGCCGTCCTTCGACCTGGCGCTGCATGGTTCGGCTCCTTG
>DATCLK010000300.1:0-6496 GCA_036563975.1 Longimicrobiales bacterium
GGCCACTCCCGGCCGCCTGCTGGCTCTGGTTGCCCTCCCGGCAGCTCTGCTCCTCGCCGCCGCGTGCGGCGACTCGCCGGCGGAGCCGCGGCTCCGCGCACCCATCGAGCCGCCGCCCGATCTCGCCGCCGTCACGTTCACGGCGACGGGCCGGCCAACGTCGCCGTACGTGCTTCTCGAGATCCGGCACAATGACGGCTTCCAGGGCTTCGTCGCGGTCAACGGCGACGGGCGCCCGGTCTGGTTCTTCCGGACAGAGGGCGGTCCGGTCGGGGCCACGCGGCGGGCGAACGGCAACTTCGTCTTCCTGGACCGCGCACGCGGCCTGCTCGAGGTGGCGGTCGAGGGCCAGGTCGTACGCGAGCTGCCGCAGGAGCCGCGGCCGGGCCGGTTCATCCATCATGACGTGGTGGCCACACCGCAGAACACGATCCTGTTCATCGCGGAGGACGTGCAGCTCTGGCGGGGCGAGCCGCTGACCGCAGAGGCGATCTGGGAGTGGCACCCCGAGAGCGGGTCGGTGGTGAAGCGCTGGAGCTCGTTCGACCATCTGGACCCGGACACGGATTGGGGCGCGCGCTCGCGGCGCGAGGACTGGCTGCACGCCAACGCGCTCTCCGTGGGGCCGCGGGGCAACGTCTTGATCAGCCTGCACTACCTCGATCAGGTCGTCTCCATCGCGCCAGGCTTCGGGAAGCTGGAGTGGAGACTGGGCGGCGTGAACGCGACGATCGCGGTGGATGATCCGTTCTCCGGCCAGCACACGGCGGCCGAGATCGCGGCCGGCCGGGTGCTGCTGTTCGACAACGGGTTCGCGCGGGAGGCGGAGCGATTCTCGAGGGCGGTGGAGTACGAGCTCGGCGAGAGCACAGCCCGGAAGGTGTGGGAGTGGCGGCCGGAGCGCACCAACTGGGCGCGGGTCATCAGCTCCGCGCGGCGCCTGCCCAACGGCAACACGCTCGTCGGGTTCGGCACTCAGAGCGACCCTACCCTCGGGACCACGGGCCCGATCGAGGTCTACGAGGTCACCCGCGACGGAAAGGTGGTCTGGCACCTGGTGCTGGGCGGCCAGGTCAGCTCCATGTACCGGGCGACGCCGCTGTTCGACCTCTGAGGCAGCATCAATCCGGCTGCTGCGCGGTTCGCTCCAGGTGCAGCAGGACGTGGTCGGCGAGGAGCGCGAGCGGCGCGGTGAGCACGCGATCCGCCGCCTCGAGCATCGAGACCAGGCGCGGGAACCGGGAGATCCAGGGCTCGGCGGCGCTGGGTGGCACGAGGATGCCGATGCCGCGCACGCGGCGGAGGCGGAAGTATGGTGAGAGCGCCCGCGCGATCTGCCTCGGCGAGGGGTACCAGACCTGGAAGTGTTCACCGCCGAGGCGAGCCGGCGCCGCGCCGCGCCGGAACCGCCGCACGGCCGCTTTCGGATCGCGCAGGATGAGCTGCACGACCACCTCGCCGATCGAGCACGGCCCGAACACGACGAAGACGCACGCCGCCCCTGGCCGGAGCAATCTCGCGAGCGGCTTCGCCATCACCGAGAGATCCTCCACGCAGTTGAGCGCCGCGAAGTTCGAGTAGGCGCCGTCGAACGGTGCCTCGGATCGCTGTCGCACGCGCTCGACGAACGCATCGAGGTCTTCGAGGAGCGCCTGCTCCACCCACACACGATCGCCGTAGCCGGCCCGCCGGAGCTTTTCCGCCGCGCGCGCGACCATGCGCGGCGACCCGTCGGTGAGCGTCACGTCGTAGCCACGCTCGAGGAGGAACAGCGCATCCTCTCCGGTGCCGGCGCCGAGCTCGAGCAACCGGCTCCCCGGGGCGAAGGCGCGGAGCAGGTACCGTCTCACCGCACGGCGCTGGGCGGCGACGCTGCGCCATTCGCCGAACCGCTGGTCGAAGCGGTCTGCCGTCAGGTCGAATGCGCGGACCGCAGGTGGCAGGGCAGATGTGGTCGACATCGCTTCATGCTCCTCGAACGATCTCCGTGTCCCCTGCTCGTTCCCGCTCGGGCCGGGGCACGAGCTCCGCATACAGCTCTTCGATCCGGGCGCACGTCCAGTCGGCATCCTCGCGGAGCGCGAGCTCCTGGGCGCGCCTCGCGATGGCGAGCCGCCGCGCATCATCCCGCAGCAGCTCCGCGATCGCGCCTGCGAGGGCAGCTGCGTCGCCGACGGGAACCGCCACCGCCGCATCGGGCGCCCAATCCCGGACGTGGCCGACCGCCGTGCCGACCGTGGGGACGCCAACGGCCGCCGCCTCCAGCATGGCGACGGGCCCGGCCTCGTGGCGCGACGAGACGACCATCAGGTCGGCCGCTCGGACGATCGGCACGGCCCGGCGCTGCGGCAGGAACCCGTGGAAGGTCACGCGGTCCGCGATGCCGAGCTCGCGCGCCAGCGCCTGAACCGCGCCGTTCGACGTGTCCTCACCGATGAGGTCCGCGGTGACGGGCCAACCCGCTGCCACGAGTCGCGCGAGGGCGCGGAGCAGAGTCGCGTGGTCCTTGACCGGCGTGAGACTGCCGACGCTGACGATGCGTGCCGGCCGATTCCCTTCACGGCTGCGGGGCGGCTCCGGCGCCCAAACCGTCGTATCCACACCGAGCGGCAGCCGGACGGGCCGCGCGCCCGCGCGCTCGATGGCTTCCAGCATCGTCGCGCTCGCGGCCGTCACACGGTCCGCGTGACGGATCACGAAGCGCGCGAGGGCGCGAATCGCGCGGCGGCGTGCGCCGAACTCCACCTCCGGCAACCAGACGAGCTCGCCGCCCGCGACGTGCACGATGCACGGCCGCTGGCAGATCCGTGCGGCGGCGAGCACGACCTCTCCCGGCCCGCGTGCCCAGAAGGCGTGGAAGACATCGAACGGGCGTTCACGATGGAGCCGGCACAGCATTCGCACCATGCGGATCCGGCCCGCAGCGGTTGCGAGCGGCGCGCCGATGTTGTGCACCGTCGCGCCAAACAACGGCCACGTGCCCGGTCGCGGCTCCTGCCGCGGGACGAACACGTGCACGTCGTGCCGTCGTGCCAGCCGACGCAGCAGCCACAGGATCGCCGGGATCACCCGCCGCTCGCCATCACGGCTCACTCCGCCCGGCACGACGATGGCGATCCTCATGCCCGGACACTCGCAGAGACCGGCGCGCCGGCCGGGCGCCGCGCACCCTCCAGCAACGGGTTGCGCGCGGTGACGACGACCAGGAACGCTGCGAGCGTGCGCCGGAACAGCTCGCCCTGGCGATGCACGCCGGCCGCAATGGCCTTGCCGACGAGCGACCACGCCAGCCACGCCGTCGCCGTGCGCGAGAATCTCCCGCTCGTGCGGATGAAGTAATCCAGCGCCAGCACCCTGCGGTAGTACGCCTCGGCGGGAGGCAAGCGGTTCTCCGGCGCCAGCTGATGCAGCACCCGCAGATCCGGGAAGACCGCGATGCCGCCGCCATCCGGGAAGCCGAGGGCGACGCCGTAGTTGTCCCCGATCCCGTGATCGCCGAGCCGCTCGTCGAACGGGGAGGCGAGCAGCCAGCTCCGCCGCACGAGGGCCGCTCCCAGCCCGTACGTCGCCGTACGGATCACCGGCCCGCCGACCTGCGTCACCAGCGGCCAACCGGCTGCCGTCCACCGGTTCCCACGCCGCCTGTACCAGCGGCGGAGGAGCTCCAGCGGCACGGCGCCGAGAGCGCCGGCCCGAGCGGCCTCCACATCCGCCCACACACTGAGCTGGAACACGAATGCGAAGAACAGATGTCGGAGCGAGGGAGCAGAGAATCCGGTCCTGATCCCGCCGGCGCCGTCCGGCTCACAGATCAGGCCGCTCGCCGCGCCCTCCGCTGGGTGGGCGTCCAGGTAGGCGACGAGGCGGGCGAGGTAATCCGGAGGGAGCTCGATGTCGTCGTCGCAGAGCAGGACGTACGTGCCCCGGGCCAGTCGGATGCCGAGGTTCCGCTGGGCGCACACGCCGGGGCGGACATGCCTGTACACGACGGCCGGGACGGCGCCGCACTCCGCGCGAATCCAGCGTTCGTCCAGCGGCTCGTCGCTCGCATCCACGACCACGACCTCGTCCGGCAGCCGCTCCTGCCGGCCGAGCGCCCGGAGTGTGCGGCTCAGACTCGCGGGGCGGTTCCTCGTGGGGATCACCGCCGAGACGGCCACTCGCCCGTCGAGGTCAGATTCGCTCGGGGATCGCATTGCCGCCATCGGCACGCCAGGAATCCGTTGGGGTAAACCGCTGCAAGCCGGCACTATCGCTGACCCCGAGGCGAAAATGGCCGATCCCCTCTGCCGCGACGTTGCCTGGTCCCGAACGGTCCGGCTTCCGATCCTCGGGGTGCCCACGACCTTCGCGACGAACTCGGAGGCCGTCCTCGGCGCCATCGAGGAAACGTACGGTCACTGGGCGCCGTTCACGCCCCCCGCCGACTGCGTCTCCGACAAGACACCCACGATCAGGATCGCCGTCCACGACGACCTCCAGGCGCCGGATCCGGCGCCTGCGTTCAGCTACCGACTCCCGGACCCCACGCGGCTGTTCATCACATGGAACGGCGGAGTCGGCGTGGCGGACACGTTGCGCATGGAATCGGTGGCGTACGCGACCGAGGAGCTCGTCTCGCGGCGGCTCGAATTCGTCGACGCCGTTCTCGAGCCCCTCACGCTCTTCCTGCTCGGCGCCCTCGACCGCGAGCCGCTCCACGCCACGGCGGTCTTCCGCGACGGGGCCGCCATCCTCCTTGCCGGCCCCAGCGGCGCCGGCAAGAGCACCCTCACCTACGCAGCGTGGCGGCACGGCTTCTCGTTCCTGGCGGAAGAGCCGGTCTACGTGCAAATGCGGCCCGCCCTCCGTGTCTGGGGACGGCGCCCGCGCCTTCACCTTCCGCGCGAAGCGCGCGCGCATTTCCCCGAGCTCCACGACGTGCCCGCCCTGCGGCTGCCGAGCGGGAAGACCAAGATGGTCGTCCACCTCACGTCGCGCATCCAGCCGTTCGCGGACCGCGCAGGCATCTGCCTGCTGACCCCCGGATCGCGAGAGGCCTCGCCGACACTCGAGCGCATCTCTGCGGAGGAGGTCCTCGCCGAGCTGGGGCGCGATCTCGAGTCCGGATTCGACCTGTTCGCCGACACCATCCACGAGCGGCTCGCCGCGATCGCCGCGTTCGGCGCATGGCGCCTGCGTGTGGGGCGCTCTCCGGCCGACGCCCTGCCTCTCCTCAAGAGGATCGCGGCCGAGCTGGCAGGACCCGCCTGACCGTGTCCCGCAAAGCCATCACATCGGCAGGCGAGCCCATCGCAGCGCGGCCGTGGCGCGCAGATCATCCGCCGCAACGGGTGCTGGCGATTCGCCTGCATGCCCTCGGCGACACCGTCATCACGCTGCCGTACCTCCAGGCGCTCCGCCGCGAGTTGCCCGCTGCCCAGCTCGATTTCCTGACCCGCCGCGAGACGGCGGACATCCCCAGGAGCATCGTCCTGTTCGATCGCGTCTTCGCGATCGGGGGCGGCCGCGACCCCCGCCGCGTGATGCTGGCCGCGCTCGCACTGGTGCCCCGCCTGCGGCTGCGCCGCTATGACGTGGTCATCGACCTCCAGCGCAACCGCACGAGCCGCCTGGTTCGCCTCCTCCTGAACCCACCGGCATGGAGCGAGTTCGACCGCTTCTCGCCCCGGCTCGCCGGCGAACGCACACGCGCGACGATCGAAGCAGCGGGCTTCCCACTCCGCGATGTGCGCCCCGGCCTCGTCCTCACCGATCCCGATGCGGGGCGTCACCTGCTGCAGGCGGCGGGCTGCGACCCGGACGGCGAGCTGGTGATCCTGAATCCGGCGGGCGCGTTCCCGGGAAGGAGCTGGCCGCTCGCATCGTACGCGAGCTTCGCCGAGCTCTGGCTCGAGCGCGTTTCCAGCACCACGCGCTTCGCGATGCTGGGGCTGCCGCACCTGACCGACAAAGCGCGCGAGCTCAAGCGCATGCTGGGCGATCGGCTCGTGGACCTGGTCGGCCGGACCTCCGCGGCCGAAGCGCTCGCGATCGTCCAGAAGGCAACGCTGGTGCTCTCCGAGGACTCCGGCCTCATGCACATGGCGTGGGTCGCCGGAACGCCGACCCTCGCCCTGTTCGGCGCCAGCAGGGGCGATTGGTCCCGGCCGCACGGCAATCACACGGACTGCCTGCGCGCCTGCCGCGGGCTCGAGAGCGAGTGCCTGGCCGACGGCCTTTGCCATGCCGCGCCACCGACATGCCTCGAGGGCGTCTCGCCGGAGGCGGTCCTCGAGCGGGCGCTCTCGGTGCTACGCCGCGCGGCGGACGAGCCCAGGGTCATCTACGCGGCAGGCGGCACGCCGCCCGAGAGCTGAGACGCCGTTCCGCACGCAAGCGGGCCGCGTCCGTTCCCTGCACCCCCGCGGCCCTGCCCGCCTCAGGCACGCGCAAGTCTACCGTTCCTGTATGCCTCGCGGCTCGCCTCCAGCTCGGCCCAGCGGAGGTCCAGCGG
>DATCLK010000301.1:0-1559 GCA_036563975.1 Longimicrobiales bacterium
GGGGCCTCCCGGGCCAGGTCGGCCTGGGCGATGATGCCGACCAGGCGCTGCCCCTCGTCCACCACCGGAATGCGGCGGATCTGGTCCCGCTCCATGAGCCGCACCACCTCGTCCACGTCGGTGTCGGGCCGGACGGTGTCAATCCGGTCGCTGGTCATGTGGTCGCCCACGCGGCACTCCTGCGTGTGCCGCTCGGCGACGTGGCGCACGGCGATGTCCCGGTCCGTGATCACGCCGCGCAGCCGCATGCTCGACGTGTCCTCGACGACGGGGATGATGCCCACGTTCGCGTCCCGCATGATCTCCGCGGCCCGGCTCACCGGGTCGTTGGGCGTCACGACCTTGAGATCCGACGTCATGATGTCGCGGGCCTTCATGTGCTACCTCCTGTTCCGGGGTGGGAAACGCGACGGGGGCGGCCGAAGCCGCCCCCGTCGGACGAACGATCCGCGAACCGGGCGCCGCTAGAACGCAGACTCGCCGGTCAGGTCCTGCCCGATGACGAGCGTGTGGATGTCGTGCGTCCCCTCGTAGGTGTAGACGGACTCGAGGTTCGCCATGTGCCGCATCGCCTGGTACTCGACGAGGATGCCGTTCGCGCCGAGCAAACGGCGTGCCTCCCGCGCGACCTCGCAGGCCATGTTCACGTTCGCGCGCTTGGCGAGCGAGACCTGCTGCGGCCGGACCACGCCCCGGTCCTTGAGCCGGCCGAGCTGGAGGGCGAGGAGCTGGCCCTGCGTGATCCCGGTCAGCATGTCCGCCAGTCGCTGCTGCTGGAGCTGTGTGGCGCCGATCGGCTTGCCGAACATGATGCGCTCCTTGGCGTAGCGGAGCGCCTCGTCGAAGCACGCCATGGCGGCGCCGACCGCGCCCCAGGCGATGCCGTAGCGCGCCTGCGTGAGGCACATGAGCGCGCTCTTCAGCCCCGCCGTCCCCGGCAGCAACGCATCCTCGCCCACGCGCACGTCCTGGAGCGAGAGCTCGCTCGTGTCCGAGGCGAGCAGAGAGAGCTTGCCCTTCTGGTCCCGCGCGGTGAAGCCGGGCGTGTCCGTCGGCACGATGAAGCCGCGGATCGACTTCGGGTCATCCAGGTCCCCGGTCTTGGCCCAGATGATCGCGATGTCGGCCATCGAGCCGTTGGTGATCCACATCTTCGCGCCGTTCAGCACCCAGCCGTTCCCGTCCTTCCGCGCGGTGGTGATCATGCCGCCCGGGTTCGAGCCGTAGTCCGGCTCCGTCAGCCCGAAGCACCCGATCACCTCGCCGCGCGCCATGGGCGGCAGCCACTTGCGCTTCTGCTCCTCGGTGCCGAAGGCGTAAATCGGGTACATGCAGAGCGCGCCCTGGACGGACGCGAAGGAGCGGATGCCGGAGTCGCCGCGCTCGAGCTCCTGCATGATGAGCCCGTACGCGACGTTGTTGAGCCCCGCACAGCCGTATTCCTCGGGCAGATTCGCGCCGAGCATGCCGAGCTCGGCCATCTGCGGGATCAGCTCCTTGGGGAAGCGGCGGCCGATGTAGGCTTCCTCGATGATGGGCAACAGGTTGTCATCGACCCA
>DATCLK010000302.1:0-4521 GCA_036563975.1 Longimicrobiales bacterium
CCCCTCGATGGCGATGGACCACGGCCGGGTGCGCAGCGTGTGCGCGTTGCGCGAGGGGTCCTCCTTGTCGAAGCCGAACTCGTAGAAGTTGTTGTAGGTCGTGATCGCCTCGTAGGAGGTGAGCTTCTCTTCCTGCTGCTCGTGCTGCCGCGAGCGCGGGGTCTCCTGCTGCTCCTGGCGCCGCGCGTGCGGAGGTTCGTTCTGCTCCTGCCGACGCGCGCGCGGGGGCGTCGTCTCCGCGCCCACCAGGAGCTCCGGGTCCAGCGCAGCCGCCGCCGCTCCGGCCGCCAGCGCGCCCATGAACGCGCGGCGGTTCAGGTACACGGACTCCGGCGTGATCTCGGAGGAAGGGATGTCATCCGGCCGTTTGATCAGCATCGGCGGGCCTCCGCGTCTCGGGTGGGCGATCCGCTGCACGCTTGCTCAACCGGCGTCGGGGCCGATTGGTTCCCTGTCCAGGTTCGTCGGCGGGGTGGCGCACCATGGTTCCGCGTCGGTCGATAAGCGAAGTGGCGCACCGCCCCTCCCACGCACCACCGGAGTCAGATGTGGGGCGTTCGGCGCCCGATGCGACGCATCCCGCGGGCGAGACAGGGCTGCACGCCCTTCCGGAGTCCGAGCCGGGGCCCTTCGGGTCGAATCGCCTCGCCGGTCGCAATCCGGCACGGCCAGCGCGGTGCCGGCCCGGCGTCATCCGTCCCCGGCGCCGCGCTTCGGCCAGCTGCTTCGCAATTCGGCACGGTGGTCGGAGCGGCGCCGGCTCGGGCCGCCGCCTCAGTCGCCCCGCCCGTACACGATCAGCAGCCCGATCAGGTAGATCGCGATCATCAGGACACTGATCGACTCCAGCCGCGCGCCCGGGACCTTGCTCCGGTAGACCACCGCGCCGACCGCGACCGCCGTCATGATGATCGCCACGAGCGCTGTCACGGCGTGGACCGCGCTCACCGCCGCGAGCACGGGCGGGCCGGCGTGGACGCGCCGACGCACTCGGGAGTAGCGCGCGGAGCCGACGCACTCGGGATCAGCGCCGGTGCCGATCTGCTGCGCGTGGCGCCGCCATTCGCCGCGAGGAGCGGGATGGTACAAGGTTGTACCATCTAGACCGGCGCAGCGAATGGGCGTCGCGCCGTTTGGCTGTCGCGCCGGTGGGGGCGCGACCGATAAACGGCCAGATGGTACAAGATTGTACCATCCGGCCAGCGCAGCGTGCGGGTCCCGCTCCGTTGTACGACGACGCGACCCGCAACCAGGCGGATGGTACAACATTGTACCATCTCGATTACCGCGGCGCATGGGTCTCGCTGCGTCGTTCGACGCCGCGATCCGCCCGCGGTCAGATGGTACAAGGTTGTACCATCCGGACGGCTTCGAGCGTATGCGAATCGCCCGGCTCGCGGCGCGATCCGCCAGCAGCCGTCTGGCAACGGAGTGAGCCGGGCACGGCCTGCGCAGCCGGATAGCCGCACGCCGCAGGCGCGGCCCCCTTCCTTGACACCTCCATCCCGCCGCGTCTACTCTGCGCCGACCCCAACGAACCCCGCACAAGATACGGAGCCCTTGATGGACGACGCCGCACGAGTCGGATCGCCGGCTCACGCCCACGGGAGCGAACGCCGCTCGCCCCGGAGTCCAACGCCCAATCCACGCCACGCTCAACGGGGATGGGCGACACTCCTCATCACCGCTGCCATCGTCCTCGCCGGCTGCCGCGCCGGCGCGGTCGCCGCCGGCGGGCGGACGCCCGCACCCACCCTCGCGCCGGACGTCGAGAAGCGCGTCGTCGCGAGAAACGGCGTGGTCAGCGCGGCGCACCCGCTGGCCGCGGAGGCGGGCGTCGAGATCCTGCGACGCGGCGGCAACGCCGTGGACGCCGCGGTCGCGACGGCGTTCGCCATCGGCGTCGTCGAGCCGATGATGTCCGGCCTGGGCGGCGGCGGCGGGATGCTGATCTGGCTCCAGGAAGAGGGTCGCGCCGAGTACGTCGACTTCTACTCCGCCGCGCGCGCGACGGCGTGGCGCGGCGCGCTCCCGGACACAGGCACGGCGAGTCTGCGCGAAGTGGGCGTGCCCGGGGCGGTCGCCGGGCTGCTGGAGGCGCACGAGCGCTTCGGCCGCCTCTCGCGCGCAGAGGTGATGGCGCCCGCGATCCGCCTCGCCGAGGAAGGGTTCCCCGTCTACGTCGTGCTCGCGGATGCGATCCGCGCGAATCGCGCGAAGCTCGAGCGGTTCCCCGAGGCCGCGCGCCGCTTCCTGCCCAACGGCGCCCCGCCGGCCGTCGGCTCGACGTTCAGGCAGCCCGAGCTGGCCGCCACGCTCCAGCGCATCGCGGAGCACGGGAAGGCGGGGTTCTACGAGGGCGAGGTCGCGCGCAGCGTCGTCGCCGTGCTGAACGCCGGCGGCAACCCCACCACGCTCGCGGACTTCGCCGCGTACACGCCGCGCTGGAGCAAGCGGCCCGTGTGCGGCACGTACCGCCGGTGGACGCTGCTCTCCGCGCCGCCGCCGCAGGGAGGCATGCACATCATCCACGCGCTGAACCTGCTCGAACCGCACGACCTCGCCCGCCTCGGCCTGCCGACGCGGTCCGTCGACGCGTTCGACGTGCTCGCGTCCGCGCTGCGCGTCGCGGCCGCGGACAACGGCCGGCACAACGGCGACCCGAACTGGACGGCCGTGCCGGCTGCGGGCCTGACGTCGAAGGCGTTCGCGCGCACGCGCGCCGAGCTGGTGGGGACGCGGCGCGTGCCGGACCAGATCCCGCGGGCCGATGCGACGGCGCACGACCACGCGCCGCCACCCGCGAGCTGCGCGCCGCTCCACCCGTACGGCCCGGCGCCAGCCATCCGTACGGAACAGGAGGACGACGACGCCAATGCGAGCGCGGGCGCTGCGGCGGGCTTCGCGGCGATCGCGGAGATCGGCGGCGTGCCCGCCGCGTCCGGAGGCGTTGCTGAGCGCAGAACGCTCGTCGCGCACGGGAGCGTTGCCGAGCGCACAACGCTCGTCGTGCCCGGACGCGTTGCCGGGCACGGCACGGCCGTCGCGCGCGAGAGCGACGCCGAGCGCAGCACGCTCGTTGTGCCTGGACGTGCTGCCAAGCACGGCGCGTCTGGCGTGCCCGGGAGCGTTGCCGAGCATCGCACGTTGGTCGCGGGCGGGAGTGTCGCCGAGCACGGCACGACCGTCGCGCGCGGGAGCGTTGCCGAGCATCGCACGCTCGTCGCATCCCGGAGTGTCGCCGGCCACGACGCGCTCAGCACCTCCGGGAACGTCGCCGAGCACGGCACGCGCGTCGCGCCCGGCGAGCACGCGGGCGCCGTCGTCGTCTCACCCGAGACCCCCGAAGGCGAGACGACGCACCTCTCCGTCGTGGACCGGGACGGGAATGCCGTCGCCCTCACCTACACGCTCAGCCCGTTCTTCGGCTCGGGCGCGTGGGTCGAGGGGTTCTTCCTCAACAGCTCCGCGGTGGACTTCTCGCGGTCCGACCCGAACGCCCCCGCGCGCAGCGACTGGCGCGTGCGCACCTCCACCATCTCGCCGACGATCGTGCTCGAGGACGGACGCGTCCGCATGGTGATCGGCGCGCCGGGCGGCGGCCGCATCCCCGGAGCCATCATCCAGGGGCTCGTCTACATGCTCGACTACGGCATGGACCCCCTCGAGGCGCTGCGCATGCCCCGCATCTTCCCCTCCACCGGCAACCGCCGCGTGGAGGTCGAGCACGGCTACCCGGGCGCGGTGCTGGGGCAAGCTCGCGCGCTCGGCTGGGAGCCCACGCTGCCGGGCGACGGCTACGCGCGGCTGTACGTGGTGGCGCGCGTCGGGGACGTGTGGGTGGGCGCGGCGGATCCGAGGCATGATGGAGGGGCGCGAGGGTACTGAATCGGCTCCGCACCGCCGCCCTGCCGCCCGGGCGGGGGCGAGGGCGAAGGCGCCCTGCCGCCCCGGCCCCGCCGCCCGGGTGGGGGCGTTCGTCGAGGTGCGCTGTTCGTCCCTGTGCCCGCGCGGCGGCAGGCGCGCCGAGGATCTGTAACCTGCGGCGCCAGCCGTTCCGCCCACGCCAGCCGAGACCACGGAAGGCGCCGGGGCGTGCCGATGGCGTCAGCCGACCCCGGCCGCCGCGAACAGCCCGGCCACCGAGAGGCGGAAGCCGGGGAGCATGTCGCCGCCGAGGAGGACGTCGCGCTCGCTGCCGGGAGGTGCGACGTCGGCACCGCCGCCGTACACCCGCGCCGCTTCACCCGGTGCGTAGACCGTGACCGTCCGCGTGCGCGGGTCCACCACCCACACCAGCCGCGCGCCCGCAAGCAGGTAGTCATCCACCCGCTCCCGCAGCCCTCGCCGCGCCTTCGCCGGCGACACGACCTCCACCGCCAGGTCCGGCGCGCCGCGCCAGAACCCCCGCGGCACGCCTTGCTCCCGGATCCGCTCGGCGGCGACGAACGCGACGTCCGGCCCGCGCACCGTCGGCGGGACGTCGAACAGGATGAACCCCGTGCGCCCGAGCACGCGCCC
>DATCLK010000303.1:0-2413 GCA_036563975.1 Longimicrobiales bacterium
GGCGACTGGAACGACGGCATGAACCGCGTGGGCCGCGAGGGGCGAGGCGAGAGCGTGTGGCTCGGCTTCTTCCTGTGCCACGTGCTCGACCAGTTCATCCCGATCTGCCGGCAGCGGGGCGACGACGCGCGCGCCGTGCGCTACGCTGAGCACCGCGCCGCGCTCGCCGCCGCGCTCGAGGACGCGGGCTGGGACGGCGAGTGGTATCGCCGCGCGTTCTACGACGACGGCACGCCGCTCGGCTCCGCCGCGAGCGACGAGTGCAGGATCGACGCGATCGCGCAGGCGTGGGCCGTGCTGTCCGGCGTGGCCACACCGGCGCGTGCGCGACAGGCGCTGGACGCGGTGGAGAAACACCTCGTGTCGGAAGACGACGGCTTGATCCGGCTGCTCACGCCGCCGTTCGACCGCACACCGAAGGACCCCGGCTACATCAAGGGCTACGTGCCCGGCGTGCGGGAGAACGGCGGGCAGTACACGCACGGCGCGCTGTGGGTCGTGGCCGCGTTCGCCACGCTGGGCCGCGCGGACCGCGCCGCACGGTTGCTCGAGATGCTGAGCCCGGTGAGCCACGCGCGCACGCCCGAACAGGTCGAGCGCTACAAGGTCGAGCCGTACGTCATCGCGGCGGACATCTACGCAGCGGAGCCGCACGTGGGCCGCGGTGGCTGGACGTGGTACACGGGCTCCGCGGGCTGGCTGTTCCGCGTCGGGCTCGAGTCGGTGCTCGGCCTCCGCGTCGTGCGCGGCCGCGAGGTCGTGCTCCGGCCGTGCATCCCCGCGGACTGGCCGGGCTTCACGCTGCGCTGGCGTGTGCCGGACAGCGCCACGGTCTACGAGATCGTCGTGACGCGCGCCGACGCAGGTGAACGCACGAGCGCGGCGGTGGACGGCGCTCCGGTCGGCGTCGAGGCCGGCGCCGTGCGCTTCCCGCTGGCGGCGGACGGCGCGACGCACCGCGTGGAGGTGCGGCTGGGTACGGACGCGCTCGCGGCCGGCGCACACGCCGGCGCTGCGGCGGCCGAGGCACCGTGACGGTACGACCCGAACGAGTGAGGCGAGCCATGCGCGGCTTACTGTCGTTTCTGATCACCCCGCTTGCCATCCTCGCGCTGGCGGCGTGCCCGGCCGACCGACCCGCGGGCCCACGCGACAACGACCGCTTCCTCGACGACGTGCAGGCCCGCACGTTCCGCTGGTTCTGGGACGTGACCAACCCGCGCACCGGGCTCACGCCGGACCGCTGGCCTACCCAGTCGTTCTCGAGCATCGCCGCGGTGGGGTTCGCGCTCACGGCGTATCCCATCGGCGTGGAGCGTGGCTACGTCTCGAGGGACGACGCCGCGCAGCGCACCCTCGCGACGCTGCGCTTCCTCTGGCGCGCGCCGCAGGGCCCGGAGCCCTCCGGCGTCGCCGGCTATCGCGGCTTCTTCTACCACTTCCTCGATCCCGAGACGGGACACCGCTGGGAGCAGGTCGAGCTGTCCACGATCGACACCGCGCTGCTGCTCGCCGGCGCGCTGTTCGCGCGCCAGTACTTCGACCGGCCGAACGCCGTAGAGGACTCGATCCGCGCGCTCGCCGACTCGCTCTACCGCCGCGTGGACTGGACATGGGCGCAGGCGCGGCCGCCGCTCATCTCCATGGGGTGGCATCCGGAGAGCGGCTATCACGGCTGGGACTGGCGCGGATACAACGAAGCGATGATCGTCTACATCCTCGCGCTCGGCTCGCCGACGCACCCGATCGAGCCGGAGGCGTGGGACGCGTGGACCGAGACCTACCAGTGGGGCTCGTTCCAGGGCCAGGAGTTCCTCCAGTTCGGCCCGCTGTTCGGCCACCAGTACTCGCACGTCTGGATCGACTTCCGGGGCATCCAGGACGCGTACATGCGCGGCCGCGGCATCGACTACTTCGAGAACTCGCGCCGCGCCACGCTCGCGCAGCGCGCCTACGCCATGGCGAACCCGGAGGGCTGGAAGGATTACGGCGCCGACGTGTGGGGGCTCACGGCATCCGACGGGCCGGCGGACGTGACGCTCACGGTGGACGGGCGGCAGCGCACGTTCCACACGTACTGGCCGCGCGGCGCGGCCGCCGGCTACCTCAATGATGACGGCACGATCGCGCCGACCGCCGCGGGCGGCTCGGTGCCCTTCGCGCCCGAGATCGCGATCCCGGCGCTCCAGGCGATGCGCGACCGCTACGGCGAGCACCTGTACGGCCGCTACGGCTTCCTCGATGCCTTCAATCCCACGTTCACGTTCACGACCGTCCCGCTCCGGCACGGCCGCGTGGTCCCCGGACTGGGCTGGTTCGACACGGACCACCTCGGCATCGACCAGGGCCCGATCCTCGCCATGATCGAGAACCACCGCTCGGAGCTGGTGTGGCGGCTGATGCGCGAGGCGCC
>DATCLK010000304.1:0-3000 GCA_036563975.1 Longimicrobiales bacterium
GGGGATCGCGGTGGTTGGGCGGGTGCTGGAGCGGGTGACGGGCGAGCCGTTCGCCGAGCGGCTCGAGTCCGCGGTGCTCGCGCCGCTCGGCATGCGCAGCAGCGCGTTCGAGCCGCGGGCGGAGCTGCTTCGGCACCTCGCCACAGCGTACATGTGGGGCTACGACGGGCGGCGGTTCGAGGCGCCGGTGTTCGAGCTGGGCATGGCGCCGGCGGGGAGCATGTATTCGACCGTGACGGATCTCGCCCGTTTGCTCTCGATGCTGTTCGCGGGCGGGCGTGCGTCGAGTGGCGCGCAGGTGCTGAGCCGGGAGTCGCTGGAGGAGATGTGGCGGCCGCAGTTCGCCGCGCCGGGTGAGGTCTCCGGCTATGGGCTGGGCTTCGGCATCTCGGAGCTTGAGGGGCGGCGCAGGATCGGCCACGGCGGCGCGATCTACGGCTTCGCGACGGAGCTGGCGGCGTTGCCGGACGAGAAGCTCGGCGTCGTCGCCATCACCACGGTGGACGCGGCGAACGCCGTGACGGACCGCATCGCCGACGCGGCGCTGCGGCTGATGCTGGCGCTGCGGCAGGGCCGGCCGCTGCCGGTGCCGGACACGACTGTCGCGGTGCCCGCGGATCTCGCCGCCACGCTCCCCGGCCGGTACGCCCTCGGCGACTGGACCATCGAGGTCGTGAACCGGGACGGCCACCTCTTCTTCTGGCCCGGCCCCGCCGGGCTGCGCGTCGCGCTCCGCTCGCTACGCGACACGCTCATCATCGATGACCGGCTCATGTTCGGGCCGCAGGTCCTGGTGGACGGCGACCGGCTCATCATCGGCCCGGACACGTTCACGCGCGCGCCGATCCGCAGGCCCGAGCCCGCGCCCGAGCGGTGGCTCGGGCTGATCGGCGAGTACGGCCCCGATCACGACGTGCTCTACATCCTGGAGAAGGACGGCCGGCTGCATGCGCTGATCGAGTGGTTCTTTCTGTACCCGCTGCGCGAGGCGAGCGCGGATACCTTCGCATTCCCGGACTGGGGGCTGTACGCGGGCGAGCGCCTGGTCTTCGTGCGTGGCGCGGACGGCCGCGCGAGCGCCGTGGAGCTCGGCGGGATCCGGTTCCAGCGGCGCGCCGTCGGCGCGGAGGACGGCACGAGGTTCCGCAGCCGTCGCGATCTGGCCGATAATCCCGAGGATTTCGTCCGGCGCGATATCCTGGACGCGCTGCGCCGCATCGCGCTCGCCGAGCAGGCGCCCGCCGAGACCGGCGACTTCCGCGAGCCCGAGCTGGTGGACCTCGCCCCGCTGGACCCGACGCTCCGCTTCGATATCCGCTACGCGACGACGAACAACTTCCTGGGCCTCGCCCTCTACCGGCAGGCACGGGCGTTCCTCCAGAAGCCGGCCGCCGAGGCGCTGCTGCGCGCGCACCGCCGGCTCGCGCAGTACGGCTACGGCCTGATCGTGTTCGATGCCTACCGGCCGTGGTACGTGACGAAGATGTTCTGGGAGGCGACGCCCGAGGAGCAGAGGATCTTCGTCGCGGACCCGAGCCGCGGCTCGCGTCACAACCGCGGCTGCGCGGTGGACGTCACGCTCTACGACCTGCTCACCGGCGAGCCGGTCGAGATGGTGAGCGGCTACGACGAGTTCTCGCCGCGCGCGTACCCGGACTACCCGGGTGGCACGGCGCGCCAGCGCTGGCACCGCGAGCTGCTGCGCCGCGTCATGGAGGCGGAGGGCTTCCGCGTGTACGACGCGGAGTGGTGGCACTTCGACTACAAGGATTGGAGGCAGTATCCGATCCTGAACGTGCCGTTCGAGAGGATCGACGGCTGAAGAGAGGGCCGGCGCGAGGGCGAGGGCGTGGGCGGGGGATTGGTGGTGCGCGGCCCACGGTCACCGGGTCCATGCGGTGACCGGGGCGTCCATGACCGTGATCGCCCGGCCAGTATGGCGCGCGGGGCGGCTACGGTGACGATCGCCCGAGCATCCACCACCACGATCGCCGGCTCGATGTGGTGGCCCGCGCATCCGCGACCGCCGCGGCGCCGTTGCGCCACCGGCACGCTTCTTGTCCGTTCGCCGCGCCGGGGAGGGATTGCACCCCGCGAAGGGCGCCCTTGTGGGCGCCCTTCGTTTTTCGTGGCTGGATGAGGAGCAGCAATGCAGTCGACATGGTCGAGGCCGCGGATCCCGCGGCTACTCGTTCTTCTGGCGATGATCGCGGCGCCCGCGTGTGTGGCCGGCGGGGCCGGCGGCGAAGAGAGCGTGCCGGCGCCGAGCGCGATCATCGAGGTGCAGAACAACAACTGGGCGGACATCGTGGTGTACGCGGTGCGGAACGGCATGCGCATGCGGCTGGGCATGGTGACGAGCATGGGCCGCGAGCGCTTCCCGCTGCCGGCCAGCGTGTTCGCGAGCAGCGGAGACGTTCAGCTCCTGGCGGACCCGATCGGCGGCGCGACGCCGTACCTCTTTCCGCCGGTGACGGTGCACCAAGGTCAGCGCGTGGAGCTGCGGCTGGAGAACCACCTGCCGCTCTCGAGCCTGTCTGTCTGGTAGCGCGCGGCGCGCTGCGGCGTGCAGGAGCGCCTGCCGCCTCACGAGCACGCGGGGGCGCGTCCCGATGATGGGGTGCGCCCGGCACCGCGCCCGTGCAGCGAATACGCGTCGCGTGATCGTCCAGGCGTGGAGACCTGCACCGCGGCCGGGTGAGGCATGGGGCCCCGGTGCGCCTGCTGCGAGACCACGGTCCCGCCGCACTCGCAACGCGCCTCCGCCGGGTGAGGCATGTGGCGCCGGAGCACTCGCAAGGGCGCCGGCTAGCGATGCGCGTCCCGGTTCGGCCGGTACGCGATGACGAGCCCGCGGCGCCGCAGCGGCAATGGCCCGAGGGCTCAGCGATCCGCGTCCCGGATCGGCCGGTGCGTGGGCTGCGACCCCCGCCTCAGCACGAGCGTGGTCCAGCCCACCAGCGCGATGGTGGCGAAGGCGAACCACTGCACCGCGTAGCC
>DATCLK010000305.1:0-12510 GCA_036563975.1 Longimicrobiales bacterium
CTCCGAGGCGTGGCACTGGACGGGCGACGACGGGCTGCTCCGCCGGCACCGCGACACCGCGCTGCGCGCGCTCGAATGGGCCACGCGCTACGGCGACCGCGACGGCGACGGCTTCCTCGAGTACGAGCGGCGCTCGCCACGGGGGCTCCGCAACCAGGGCTGGAAGGACTCGGACGAAGGGATCCGCCACGCGGACGGCTCGCTGGTCGAAGGCCCAATCGCGACCGTCGAGGAGCAGGCGTTCCACTTCATCGCGCTCCAGCGCATGGCGGAGATCCTGACGGCGCTCGGGGAGGAAACCCGCGCGGACGAGTATCTCGCGCGCGCGGCCATGCTCCGGGAGCGCTTCGAGCAGGCGTTCTGGATGCCGGACGAGCGCTTCTACGCGCTCGCGCTCGACGGCGAGAAACGCCAGGTCCGCTCGATCACGAGCAACCCGGGGCACGCGCTGGGCGCGGGCATCGTGCGCGCGGACCGGGCGCGCGCGGTCGCGGACCGGCTGCTCGCGCCAGACATGTTCAGCGGCTGGGGCGTGCGCACGCTCTCGACGCGGCACCCGAGCTACAATCCCTTCTCCTACCACCTCGGCTCGGTCTGGACCGTCGAGAACGCGACGTTCGCGCTCGGCATGAAGCGCTACGGCCTGGACGAGCACGCGGAGCGCGTCATCACGGCGCAATTCGCCGCCGCGGCGTACTTCCAGGGCTACCGGCTGCCCGAGGCGCTCGGCGGCCACTCGCGGGAGGATGCGCCGTTCCCGACGCTCTACCCCAACGCCAACAGTCCGCAGGCCTGGAGCGCGGGCGCGACCGTCCAGTTCGTGCAGATCATGCTGGGGCTCTACCCGTTCGCCCCCGCGCGGACGCTCGCCATCGTGCGGCCGCGGCTGCCCGAGTGGCTGCCCGCGCTGACGGTCCGTGGGCTGCGCGTGGGCGATGCGGTCGTCTCTCTCCGCTTCGAGCGCCAGCAGGACGGCGGCACCGCGTGGGAGGTGATCGAGCGGGAGGGCCTGCTGCTCGTCACGGAGTCCGCCCCGCCGCAGGATCTGCGGCCAGGCGAGGAGCATCTGAGCGAGAGGCTGAAGGCGGCGCTGCTGGAGCACGCGCCCGGGCGGACCGCGCGCGCGCTGCGCGTGGCGCTCGGAATGGAGGAGGCGGCATGAGAAAGCCGATCCGCGATCAGGTCATCGTCATCACCGGCGCCTCCAGCGGCATCGGGCTGGTGACGGCGCGGGAGGCGGCGCGCCGCGGGGCGAAGGTGGTCCTGGCGGCGAGGAACGAGCGGGATCTCGAGCACGTGATCGCCGGGATCCGCGCTGCCGGCGGAGACGCGATCGCCGTGCCCGCCGACGTGACGGACCCGGAGCAGATGCAACGTCTGGCCCGCCGAGCGGTCGAGGAGTACGGCCGCATCGACACCTGGATCAACAACGCGGGCGTGAGCGTCTACGGTACCTTCGATCAAGTGCCGCTCGAGGAGTTCCGCCGTGTGGTGGACGTGATCTTCTTCGGGTGCGTCCATGGCGCGCGGGCAGCGCTGCCCCACCTCGAGAAGACCGGCGGCACGCTGATCTGCATCGGCAGCGCGCTCTCGGACCGTGGCGTGCCGCTCCAGGGGGCGTACTGCGCGGCGAAGCACGCGTTGAACGGCTGGCTCGACGCGCTCCGCGTCGAGCTGATGAAGCGGCGCTCGCGGGTGCACGTCACGCTGGTCAAGCCCAGCTCCGTGGACACGCCACTGTTCGCGAAGGCGAAGACCTACCTGGGCGTGGAGCCGCAGCCGATCCCGCCCGCCTACGCGCCCGAGGTCGCGGCCGAGGCGATCCTGCGCGCCGCCGAGACGCGGCCGCGGGACGTCTTCGTGGGTGGCTGGGGCAACGTGCTCTCGGTCGCGCACCGGATCAGCCCGCGCCTCGTCGACCTCTACCTCGAGCGCACGTCATTCGAGGCGCAGCGGACGGACCGGCCGAAGAGCGCAGGCGCGCCGAGCAACCTGTTCGCGCCGGTCATGCACGACGGCGGCGCGCGCGGCGCCTTCGCGGAGCGCGAGAAGCGGCGCAGCTACTACCAATGGGCGGTCGAGCACCCGACGGCGACGTCGCTTCCGGCGGCCACAGCGCTGGGCCTCGGCGCATTCGCGCTCGCCAGGTCGAGCCGCGACGCGAGGCCGGCGGCCGCGCTGCTGGGAGCCGCGGCGCTCCTGCTCGCCGGTCGGGGCGTGGTCGCGGCCGCACGAGGCGCGCGGTGAGGTGCGGGAGGGGTGGACGGAGTTGCGGTGGACGGACCGGCGGTGGACGCACGGCGCCGGACGGGCGCGACGGGCGCGCGCCGGATCGACCCGTGCCGGGCGGACCCGCGCCGGATAGAGCCGCGCCGGACCCTAAGGCCGCGCTGTCCGGGCCGCCAGGGCCGCCCGGAGGCCGGCCTCCGCGCTTCCGTTGACCCGAGTCCGCGCCGCCGTCGCCCCGAGCTACGGATTCCCTGGCGCCCGCAGCCCGTATGGCACGAGCGGCAGCGAGCGTAGACGCACGCCGGCCGCGTGGAAGATCGCATTGCCGATCGCGGGCGCGACCGCGATGATCGGCGTCTCGCCCGCCCCCGCGGAGGGCAGGTCCTTGCGATCCAGCAGCACGACGTCGATGGGAGGCACATCGGTGAACCGCGGCACGCGGTACTGCGAGAGCCGCGGGTTCAGGATGCGGCCGTCCTCGAACTCGATCGCCTCCCACAGCGCGCCGCCGAGCCCCATGATGAGCGCGCCCTCGACCTGGTTACGCAGCCCATCCGGGTTCACGATCGCGCCGCACTCGAACGCCTGCACGATGCGCAGCACGCGCACCTGGCCGCTGGACCGCTCGACCGCGACTTCCGCACACGTCGCGACGTAGCCGCCCTTCTCGACGCCGCACGCGAGGCCGATGCCGCGGCCGGGGCTCGGCTGCCAGCGGCCCCAGCCGAAGCGCTCCGCGGCGGCCTCGAGCACCGCGCGGAGCCGCGCATCACGCAGGTTTTGCAGCCGGAACGCGAGCGGGTCCATGCCCACGCGCGCGGCCAGCTCGTCCATGTGCGTTTCGCGCGCGAAGTTGTTGAACGTCGCGGCCAGCGCGCGGTACGAGCCCTGGCGCAGCGGCGAGTCCGCGGGATGGAACACCGTGCGCGCGTTCGCCACCTCGTACGGCGTGCGGATCGCCGCCGCACCCGAGTTGTAGTTGTGGAAGTCCCACGCGGTCAGCGTGCCGTCCCGCCGCACCCCGCTCCTGATGTCGACGATGCCCGCCGGCCGGAAGTACGCCCAGGTGAACTCCTCCTCCCGGGTCCACACCAGCCGCACGGGGCGCCCTGCCGCCTTCGCGAGCCGCGCCGCCTCGATGGCCGTCTCGCCCGTGTGCTTGCCGCCGTACGCGGAGCCGGTGTCCGGCACGATCACGCGCACCCGCTCCTCGCCGATGCGGAACGCGCGCGCCAGCTCTGCGCGCACGCCGAAGGGCCGCTGCGTGCCGGTCCACACGGTCAGCTTGTCGCCCTCCCACTGCGCCAGCGCCGCGCGCGGCTCGAGCGGCACGTGCGCGATGTACGCCGCCGTGTAGCTCGCCTCGAGTCGCTCATCCGCCGCGGCGAGGCCGGCCTCGATGTCGCCGCGGGCGCCCGGGCCGCCACGGCCGTTCCCCGAGCCGGACGCCGTGCGCCGCAGGTGCTCGAACACGTTACGGTGTGACGGGTGCGACGCCGTCGTCTCCCACTCCGCGCGCAGCGCGGCGAGCGCGCGATTGGCCGTCGCCTCGTCCGGCGCCGCGACGCCCACGAACTCGCCATCGCGCACCACCACGACGCCCGGGATCGCCTCCGCGGCGCTCGTGTCCAGCGACGCGAGCCGCGCACCGAACGACGGCGGCCGCAGCACCTTGCCCACCAGCATGCCCGGCAGCCGCATGTCCGAGGCGTAGCGGTGCCGGCCCGTCACGATGTCCGGGCCCTTCACCTTGCGCAGCGGCGTGCCCGCGACGGTCCAGCGCGTCGCGGGCTCGAGCGGCTGGTCGGCGGCGATGGTCTCGACCAGCTTGCGCCCGCCGGTCAGCTCGCCGATCCCCGCGCTGCGGCCCGACGCGCGGTGGATCACGCGGCCGGCCGCGAGCTCGAGCTGCGCGACGTCGTCGACCTCCCAGCGGTCCGCGGCGAGGCGGAGGAGCGTGGCGCGCGCGGCCGCGGCGGCGCGCCGGAGCTGCGTGCCCATCTGCGGCGTCGAGCGACTGCCGAACGTGCCCGCGTCGTACGGCACGCGGTCCGTGTCGCCCATGATGAGGGTGATGCTCGAGGGCGGCACGTCCAGCTCTTCGGCGACCGCCTGCGTGAGCGACGTACGGATGTCCTGCCCCACCTCGACCTTGCCCGTGAACACCGTGACCGCGCCGTCCTCGCCGATGTGCAGCCACGCACCGATCGGGTCGGCCGAGGCGCGCAGCGCCTCTGCCTCGCCGAACTCCTGCTCGTCGAGCGAGAGGCCGTCGCGCACAACGACCAGCACGACCACGCCTGCGCCAACCGTGCCCAGGAACTGGCGGCGGCTGAGCGAGAAGCGGTAGCGCGGCGCCTCTCTCAGCTCGTGGCGGTCGGGCTCGAGCGTGTCCACGACGCCGGGCACGATAACGTGCGTCGCGACGGCCCCGTGGGAGCCGCGTTCGTTGGCGCTGTCCGCGCCGCCGATGCGGGCGGCCGCATCCGTGGCGACGCTCCCGGCCCTGCCGTTCACCTCACTCATTGCCTGCCTCCGTGGCCGTGCCGGCGGCACGCAGCACCGCGCGGACGATGCGGGGATAGGTGCCGCAGCGGCAGATGTTGCCCTGGAGCGCGCGGCGGACCTCGTCCTCCGCGGGCGCGGGCGCACGCTGCAGCAGGTCCAGCGCAGCCATGATCATGCCCGGCGTGCAGTAGCCGCACTGCATCGCGTTCTCGTCGAGAAACGCCTGCTGCAGCGGATGCAGCGCGTCACCGGATGCCAACCCTTCGATGGTGAGCACCGGCCGAGCGCCGACGCTCCCGACGGGCGTGATGCACGATCGCACGGCGCGGCCGTCCAGCAGCACCGTACACGCGCCGCACTGGCCCTCGCCGCAGCCGTACTTGGCACCGGTGAGGTCGAGGTCCTCGCGGAGCACCGCGAGCAGGCTCTTCGCGGGATCCGCCTGGATGCGGTGCAATCGGCCGTTGACGTGGATCTCGAGGATCGGAGCCATTCGTCCGCTCCGGGAGGAAGGGTGTGGGGTCGGCGGGTCGGCAGGCGGCGTGCCCCGCCGCGGGACGGCTCCGCCATGTCGCAAGATCGGGCGTGGGGGTGGGGGATGCAAGGCGGGGAGCGCCTGCGCAGGAGGCGATGCGCCGTCGCGTTGCCGCCTCGCCCGGGAATGTGATGCGGCGAGGGCCAATCGGCCACCATGCCCCCAACCCCCTTGACAACTCACCCGCCCGCGTTTATGCTCTTGCGCCTCAGGGAGTCGCGTCCCGATGCAACCCGACCCGGGCGACCCTCTCGCGAGAGAGGCCCGCACCGGCCGCAGGCGCCACAGGCGCCGCGGATCACTCGCATCGGCGGCGCGATTCTGTTTTTCCAGCAACTGGAGCGGACCGCGGCACGGTCCCGCTGGAGCGACCGGAACAGCAATGATCGACGTCCACCACGCGCACCGCATCGCCTCGCGGCATCATCGCAGCGACGGCGAGATGCAAGGAGTCCGGCCGGCGGCGCACGCCGGCGGGGCGGAGGTGTGTCGGTGCACGGCGCACGGGTCAGAGACACGCCGGTCGCGCGCGTTCGCGCCGCGACGGTGGCCGGTCACGTCATCGGCTAGCGAGCTCGGTCGAGTCGCCGTTGCCGGCGCGGTCATGATCGCGTCCCCGGTCGCCGCCGGAATCATCGGCTCCACGCGCGGCAACGACTTGCTGGCCGCGTGCACACAAAGCGCAGGAACGCGGGGAGGTGCAGCGCCGTAGGCGCCAATTCCTCTCCGATCATGGGAGCGGACGAAGGTACGCCCCACCTGCGCTGCGAGCCGGGTGGGGCGTTCGGTTTTCCGCCCCGCAGCAGTGGCGTTGGACAACAGGACGCGACGCGCACGCAGCGCCCCGGTGGCCGGCGGGCGTGACGTCCGGGCAAGAGAACACGCGACTCCCTTCGCCCGCGATCAATCGCCTTGCCGCGCCGCCGGCGGCCTGCGGGCGCCGCACGCGAGGACCGTAGCTCAGTGGCCAGAGCACTGTGCATGTCCCTTTGCCGATCCCTCGCCCGCAATGCTGCGGGCCGAAGGCCGAGGGTTACCGGGACACAGCGACGCGGGTTCGAATCCCGCCGGTCCTCCTCGATGGGTGGGTCGACGCGGTTCGGTTATCGCTCCGCAGGAAATCCGGGGGATGTACCGCGAGCCCCGGTCCGAGCCGCAACGCTTCATCCGCCCATCCGCGCTCGCGCGTGGGTCGAAGCGGTCGGGTTATCGCATTGAACGCGGAAAGCCCCGGCCGCGTGCCTTCATCCGCGCGCACCCGCGCGCCTTCGATGGCGCGGGAGAGACAGCCGTGGCGGCAGACGTCGTCGCCACGCAAAGCAACCGTCCACCCTCGACCCAGGAGGCGAGCCATGACGGACTACACGCGCCACTTCGCGACTCGCCCGCGCAAGCTGGTCACGCCGCAGAGCGAGCCGATCCCGGGCACCACGCAGGTGCCGAACTCGGCCGGCGGCCACGCCTGGCCGGTCGGCGCGTGGGACCGGCTCGACCGGTTCCTCGTGCTCGGCAGCGAGGGTGGGACGTACTACGTGCAGGAGCGCGAACTGATGATCGACAACGCGTGGACCGTCGCGGCGCTGATCGAGGAGGACGGGCCGCGCGTGGTCCGCCGCGTCGTCGAGATCAGCACGGCGGGCCGCGCGCCGAAGAACGACCCGGCGCTGTTCGTGCTCGCGATGGCCGCGGGCCTCGGCGATGAGGTGACGCGTGCTGCCGCGTTCGCGGCGCTGCCCGCCGTCGCCCGTACCGCCACGCACCTGTTCCGCTGGCTCGGGTACGTCCAGGCGTTCCGCGGCTGGGGCCGGGGCGTGCGGCGCGCGGTGGCCGCGTGGTACACCGCGAAGCCGCCGCGCGACGTCGCCTACCAGATCCTCAAGTACCCGTCGCGCGACGGCTGGGCGCACCGGGACGCACTGCGGCTCGCGCACCCGGCGCCGCCCACGCCCACGCACGATCTGCTCTTCCGCTTCGCCGTGAAGGGCTGGGAGGCGCTGGATCGGGCCGATGGCGCGGAGCCGGAGGTTCGCGTGCTGCTCGACGCGGTGCATTCCCTCGTCCGGGCCACGGCGGACGAGGCGGCGGCGACCATCGCGGAGTACGGCCTCGTGCGCGAGATGGTGCCGACCGAGCTGCTGCGCCACGCCGTCGTGTGGGAGGCGCTGCTCGAGCGCATGCCCATGACCGCGCTGATCCGCAACCTGGGCGTCATGACGAGGGTCGGGCTGCTGACGCCGCTCTCGGCCGCGGCGCGCAAGGTCGCGGAGCGCATCACGGATGCGGACGCGCTCGGCGCCGCACGCGTCCACCCGCTGGCCGTGCTCGCCGCGCTCGCGACGTACGCACAGGGGCGCGGCGCGCGGGGCAGCGGCACGTGGCAGCCGGTGCCGCAGGTCGTCGACGCGCTGGACGCCGCGTTCTACCTGGCGTTCCGGAATGCGCCGACGACAGGGCGGCGCATCATGCTGGCGCTCGACGTCTCGGGCTCGATGGTCGCGCCGATCCACGGCATGCCGTATCTCTCCTGCCGTGCGGCCTCGGCCGCAATGGCGCTGGTCACGGCGGCCACGGAGCCGGAGCACGTGTTCACGGCGTTCACGCAGGGGCGCTACGCGTCCCGGTGGCCGGGGATCGGGAGCGGGTTGAGCACGCTTTCGATCTCGCCGCGGCAGCGGCTGGACGACGTGGTCCGGCAGATCAGCGACCTTCCGTTCGGGGGCACCGACTGCGCGCTCCCGATGCTGGAGGCGATGAAGCACGGGTGGGCGATCGACACGTTCGTCGTCTACACCGACTCGGAGACCTGGGCCGGGACGATCCATCCCGCGCAGGCGCTCCGGCAGTACCGCGAGAAGACCGGCATTCCGGCCAGGCTGGTCGTGGTCGGGATGACGTCCAACGGGTTCAGCATCGCGGACCCGCAGGACGGCGGGATGCTCGACGTGGTCGGGTTCGACACGGCGACGCCCGCGCTCATCGCGGACTTCGCGCGCGGGTGAGGCAGGGCACGGCACGGCGCAGTCTCCGGCCGCGCCGTGCCAGGCCGCACACGCGCCGGACACGCACACATGACGTGAGCGACGCATGCTCCTCACCATCACCACGACGCACCAGCCTGCGACCGACCTGGGGTACTTGCTGCACAAGAACCCCGCGCGCGCAGAGCATCCCACTGTCGTTCGGGCAGGCGCACGTCTTCTATCCGGAGGCGACGACGGCGCGCTGCACCGCCGCGCTGCTCCTCGACGTCGATCCCGTCGGCCTGGTCCGCGGCAGGAAGGGCGCGGACGCGCCGCTCGAGCCGTATGTCAACGATCGCCCGTACGTCGCGTCATCGTTCCTCTCCGTCGCGATCGCGCAGGTGCTGGGGACTGCGCTCGCCGGCCGGAGCCGCGAGCGGCCCGAGCTCGTGGCCACCCCGATCCCGCTCGTCGCGCGCATCGCCGCGCTGCCCTGCCGGAGAGGTGAGGACCTGCTGCGGCGGCTGTTCGAGCCGCTCGGCTACGAGCTCGAGGCCGCCCAGCACGCGCTCGACCCGCGCTTTGCCGCGTGGGGCGAGAGCCCCTACTTCACCGTCACGTTGCGGGCGACGACGCGCCTCGCCGACATGCTACGGCATCTCTACGTGCTCGTGCCCGTGCTCGATGACGCGAAGCACTACTTCGTCGGCGAGGACGAGGTCGAGAAGCTGCTCCGGCGAGGTGAGGCTCGCGGCGCATCCCGAGCGCGATCTCATCGTGCGGCGCTACCTGCGCCACCACCGCGACCTGACGCGTGATGCGCTCGCGCGGCTGACCGCCGAGGAAGACCCGGACCCGGATGCCGAGGCGGAGGCCCGCGACGCGGAGGAGCATGAGGTCGAGGAGCGTATTCGATTGAACGATCAGCGGCTCGGCGCGGTCACGGCCGCGTTGCGCGCGAGCGGCGCGCGCCGCGTCGTCGACCTCGGATGCGGAGAAGGCCAGCTGCTTCGGCTTCTGCTCGCGGACAACACGTTCGAGGAGATCGTCGGACTGGATGTCTCACATCGCTCGCTGGAAGTCGCGCGCGACCGGCTCCGGCTGGATTCGCTGCCCCCACTCCAGCAGCGGCGCATCCGGCTGATCCATGGATCGCTGATGTACCGCGATGCGCGCATCGCCGGCTTTGACGCTGCCGCCGTCGTCGAGGTCATCGAGCACCTGAACCCGCCGCGGCTGAAGGCGTTCGAGCGCGTGCTGTTCGAGTTCGCGCGGCCCCGCACCGTGGTGCTGACCACGCCGAACCGAGAGTACAACGCACGCTTCGAGACCCTCCCCGACGGCGCGTTCCGGCACCGCGACGACCGCTTCGAGTGGACGCGCGCCGAGTTCCGCGAGTGGGCTGAGCGCGTGGCCGAGCGGTTCGGCTACGCCGTGCGCTTCCTGCCGGTCGGCCCGGAGGATCCGGAGCTCGGCGCGCCGACGCAGATGGCGGTGTTCGACCGCGTATGATCGCGTATTCAACCCGAACCTGATCGCCCGGGCGAGGCCGAGATCGGCAGGCGCGTTTCCAGGTGGGCGCCTCCGAAGGACGCCATCGGCTTGCCGTGGAGGCGCCGCTCGACGATTCGCTGATCCGGCTCCGGCCAGGAACGACGTCCGCAGGCGGAGACGAATGAAGCTCACCATCCCCGACCTCTCGCTGGTGCTGCTCATTGGCGCGTCCGGCGCAGGCAAGTCCACGTTCGCGCGCAAGCACTTCGGCCGCTACGAAGTGCTCTCGTCCGACGAGTGCCGCGGCCTGGTCTCCAACGATGAGAACGACCAGGCCGCGACCACCGACGCGTTCGACGTGCTGCACTACATCGCGGCGAAACGGCTCGAGCGCGGCCCCCGCACGGTTGTGGACGCGACCAACGTGCAGCCGGAGGCGAGGCGGCCGCTGCTCGCGCTCGCGCGCGAGCACGACGTGCTGCCCGTCGCGATCGTGTTCGACCTGCCAGAGCGCGTCTGCCAGGAGCGGAACGCTGCGCGGCCGGACCGGGACCTGAAGCCGCACGTCGTGCGGCGGCAGATCGGCGACCTGCGCCGGTCGCTACGCGGGCTCAAGCGCGAAGGGTTCAGCCACGTGTACGTGCTGCGCTCGGCCGAGGAGGTCGAGGCGGCCGAGATCGTGCGGCAGCCGCTATGGACCGACCGCCGGGACCTCAGCGGGCCGTTCGACATCATCGGCGACGTGCACGGCTGCCTGGACGAGCTGGTCGCGCTGCTGCGAAAGCTGGGCTACACGGTCGAGGCCACCGCCGGCGCGGACGGGCGGCCGACCTTTGCGGTCGAACCACCCCCGGGTCGCATGGCGGTCTTCCTCGGCGACCTGGTCGACCGCGGGCCCGACACGCCTGGCGTGCTGCGGCTGGTCATGGGCATGGTCGAGGCCGGGACCGCGCTGTGCGTGCCCGGCAACCACGACGTAAAGCTGGTCAAGGCGCTCGCCGGCCGGAACGTGCAGGTCAAGCACGGGCTCGCGCAGTCGCTCGAGCAGCTCGGGCGCGAGCCCGCGGAGTTCCGCGAACGGGCCGCCGCCTTCCTCGACGGCCTGGTCAGCCATTACGTGCTGGACGGCGGCAAGCTCGTCGTCGCGCACGCGGGCATGAAGGAGCGCTACCAGGGCCGCGCGTCCAAGCGCGTGCGTGAGTTCGCTCTATACGGCGAGACGACGGGCGAGTCGGATGAGTTCGGCCTGCCCGTCCGCTACGACTGGGCAGCCGAGTACCGCGGCCGAGCGACCGTCGTCTACGGCCAGACGCCCGTGCCCGAGCCGGAGTGGCTCAACAACACGATCAACATCGACACGGGCTGCGTGTTCGGCGGCCGGCTGACCGCGCTTCGCTATCCCGAGCGCGAGCTGGTGAGCGTCCCGGCCGCCGCGGTGTACGCGAAGCCGGTGCGGCCGTTCCTACCCGACGAGCTTGTCGCGCCGCGGCTCTCCGAGCAGCAGCGGCTCGACGAGGTGCTGGACATCGAGGACGTGATCGGCAAGCGCATCATCGCGACCCGGCTGCACGGCAACGTGACCGTGCGCGAGGAGAACGCGGCCGCGGCGCTGGAGGTCATGAGCCGATTCGCCGCGAACCCGAAGTGGCTGGTGTACCTGCCGCCCACGATGTCGCTGCCGGAAACGTCGCGTGAGCCGACGCTGCTCGAGCATCCGGCCGAGGCGTTTGCCTACTATCGGCACGAGGGCGTGCCGCGCGTCGTGTGCGAGGAAAAGCACATGGGCTCGCGCGCCGTCGTCATCGTCTGCCGTGACGAGGCCGAGGCACAGCGCGCGTTCGGCGTCGAGGACGAGGGCATCGGCATCGTCTACACGCGCACGGGACGGCGCTTCTTCGCCGACACGGCGCTCGAGGCGGAGTTCCTCGCGCGCGTGCAGGCGGCCATCGGCGAGGCGGGCATCTGGGACGAGCTCGCCAGCGACTGGGTCTGCCTGGACGCGGAGCTGATGCCCTGGTCCGCCGAGGCGCAGGAGTTGCTGCGCCAGCAGTACGCGGCGGTCGGCGCGGCCGGCCGCGCGGCGCTCGCCGAGGCTGTGTCTGCCCTCGAGCGGCTTCGCGCGCGCGGCCTCGGCCACAAGCGCTCGCTCGCGCTGCGCGAGTTCGCGCTCGGCATCGAGGCGCTTGAGCGCTTCGTCCGCGGCGAGCCGCTGCGCTGCGTGCACGAGTGCGTGTTCGCCGTGCTCGCGCTCGAGAGCGAGCCGGTGGATCCGCGGCTGTGAGCATCCGTGAGGCGTCGACGCCGGCGCCACGGCGTACCGCCCGTCGCACGTCCGAGCCGTGGCCGCGACGCAAGTCCGCGGCCGGACGCGACATGCGGCGCTCCCCTTCCTCCGGGCGCACGGTTCTCCGCCATGCCGGCCGGTGGCACATCCCTTGCCCGCGCCTGTATATCTAGGGCGGATTCGCCGGTTCGAGAGCCGCTGTGAGCCCTCGCGGAGGAATGTTCGTGAGAACGACGCTGCTCGTGGCCTCGCTTCTGGTCGGCCTCTCGTTTCCGGCACGAATCCTCAACGGTCAGAAGCCGGCGGACAACGGGGAGCTGGACCGACTGGTCGACCGGCAGTTCCCACGAGTGGCGGCAAGCGTCGTCTGCATCCGGACGCTGATCCAGCGGGAGTTCTCCGGCGTCGACCCGAACACCGGCCGCATGACCACGTTCAAGGCCCCGGTCGCGCTCCACGGGACCGGAATCGTGATCGACTCCATCCGCGAGAACGGCCGC
>DATCLK010000306.1:0-2186 GCA_036563975.1 Longimicrobiales bacterium
AAGGGGAGGAAGAGCCGGCCGCGGTGCTGCGAGTGGACGGCCACGATGTGGAGCGCGGCGCCGGGCAGCACGCTCGCGACCGCGCTGCCGAGGTGCACGCTGTACGTGGCCAGCTCGCCGCGCACGATCGCATGGTTGGCCTGGAGCTCCACGTTGTCCAGGCCGAGCAGCTCGCACGTCTCGCGCAGCAGCGCCGCGCGCATCTCGACCGTTGACGCGGTCGCCTCGGGGTCCACGCCGCCCTGGTGCGCCACGCTGACCACGAGGTCGAGGTCCCGCATGGTTTCGCTGAACACGCGCGGCGGGATGTCCCGCAGCCACAGCTCCTCGTACTCGCCCTTGCGCGTGAAGCACACCGTGTCGAGCGTGAGCCCCTCGACGTCCGCCGGCGTGTAGAAGGTCTCCTGGAAGTACAGCCGCGCCGTCAGCCCCTCGTCATGGAAGGTGCGGTGCACGCCCTCCTCCGGGTGCGCGACCCAGCCACGTTGCCCCAGCAGCGCGACGGCCTGCCGGGGATTGACCTGGTGCCCGGCGTACCGGCTCGACTGCTTCTGTTCGCGCTCGGCCGCGGTCGGCACGTACAGCTCGCGGAACACCTGCTTGAACGGCTGCACGCGCTCGGCGCGGAAGCACTCCCGCTGCCAGGCGGCCCAGTCCCCGCGCTCCAGCAGGTCGCACGGGTGCGCGATGCGGAGCCGCTCCGTCGTGCCGACGGGCTCGAGCCGGCCCGTGTGGTCCCGCAGCGCGCGCCCGCCCTCCGCCGGGTAGCCCAGCGTGCCCTCGCCTGTGAAGACCAGGCGCGACAGAGCCGGCGCGAGCACGGGATGCCGGAGCAGCTCCTGCAGCTCCGGACCCGTGAACGTGTCGCCGCGGCACATCGCCTCCTCGAGCGCGCGTTTCACGCGCGACGCCTGCTTGCGGATCTCGCTGACGCGCTCGCGCAGCTCCGCGACCTCCGGGTCCTTGCGCAGCGCGGCCGGAACCGACTTGAGGGCGCGGCCGCCCTTGCGCACCTCGAGCTCCGGCTGGCCGTCGTCGCTGAGGCGCAGCGTGAGTTCGACGTCGCCCTTCGTCCTCGTCACCGGGCCTTCCGCCAGGTCGGCGACCAGCTCGCGCTCCATCGCCCACTGGAGCCGCAGCGGGTCCGCGTAGCCCGCCGTCCGGGCGAGGTTGGCGAGGCCGATGGCGAACGCGCGGCCCTCGCTCTGCTGCCGCTGCGAGCCGAACTTGCGGCTGCCGCGCCGGAACTCCTGGAGCACGCGGTAGCGCCGCAGCACGTCCTGCTTGCCGACCTCGCCCTCCGCGAGGGGTAGCAGGCCGAGCGCGCGCACCGCGTCCTGGTGCCGCTTCTGCTCAATCCGCCGGACCAGCTCAGCCTCGGCGACCTCGCCCAGCATCGCCTGCGCGAAGAGCTGCGCGCGCTTGTGGCCGCCCGCGCTCGACGCGTAGCGCGCGGCGCGGTCCAGCTTCTTCCAGCGCTCCGCGCCAAGGGCGGCGTAGGCGGCGCGGAACCACGCGACGTCGACCGCACCCTCCGTGAGATCGGAGGCGGCGAGCGGCGTCCGCTCCGCGATCTGCGCGGCCCAGAGTTCCTTCAGCTCGGCCAGCTCCCACGAGCGGTCGTCCTTGGTGTGCGCCTCGATCCACCATACCGCGCTCTCGAGGCCCGGCCAGCCCAGCACGTGCTGCACGTGACGCGCCCACTGTGGCGCGTAGACGGCCAGCTCGACGAGCCGATCGGACGTCAGCTTCGCTTGCCGTGCCCAGGCCGCGAACGCTTCCAGCGTGTCCCCCTCGCGCGGCGTGCTGCGCAGCACGAGGCGGCTGAGCACGTCCTTCCTCGACTCGCCGTTGCTCAGCCACGAGCCCGAACGGCTGAACTTCGCGGTGCCGAGCGCGGGCAGCGCCGCCGCCAGCGTCTCGAGGCCGCCGGTCCAGCGCAGCCTCATGGCGGCCGGTGACGCCGCCGTCATCTGGTCGCCGCGCCTGCACTCGATCTCGACGATGCGGCGCCGGCAACGCTCGACCGCCTCGAGCAGGGCCGGATGCCCGGCGATCTCTTTCGGGCTCCGGCCGGAAACCCAGCGCAGCAACTCGAACGCGGTGCCGGGCGCCGTGCGTCCGACGAGCAGGTCGATGAACTCCGCCTCGTCCGCGCCGCCGGCGCGGTATGCGCTCAGGAAGTC
>DATCLK010000307.1:0-2429 GCA_036563975.1 Longimicrobiales bacterium
TCGCGGGACGCGCGGCGCACGCTGGCGTTCTACCGGGACACGCTAGGCGTGCGGCTGGTGAAGCGGACGGTCAACTTCGACGACCCCACCGCGTACCACCTCTACTTCGGTGACGAGACGGGTTCGCCGGGCACGATCCTGACATTCTTCGAGTGGCCGCACGTGGGCCGTGGGCGCTGGGGCGTGGGCGGGATCCATCACCTCGCGTTGAGCGTCGAGACGCCGGAAGCACAGCTCAAGTGGAAGCGGCGGCTCGAGGACGCGGGAGTGCCCGTGACGGGCCCGTACGACCGCGGCTACTTCCGCAGCATCTACTTCCAGGACCCGGACGGGCAGATCCTGGAGATCGCGACGCGGGGACCGGGCTACGCGATCGACGAGCCGGCAGACGCGCTGGGCCGCGAGGTGGTCATGCCGCCGCAGGAGCGGCTGCGCGGCCATCGGGATGAGGAGGCGATCCGCGCGTTGACGCATCCGGAGCCGGTCCCGGTGATCGAGCCGGACATGGCGCTCCAGGGGATCCACCACATCTCGGGCATCACCGACGACATCGAGCTCGCGCACGAGTTCTACGAGGCCGCGCTCGGGCTGCGCATCGTGAAGAAGACGGTGAATCAGGACGACGGCGTGACGCCGCACTGGTTCTGGGCACGTTACGACGGCGGGGAGATCGGGCCGCACAGCACGCTGACGCTGTTCGGCTGGCCGGGCTCGGACTACCGCGCGCGCGGCGGCGCGGGGCAGACGCACCACATCGCGTTCCGCGCCGCGGACGAAGAGGAGCAGCTCGCGTGGCGCGAGCACCTGCTCTCGCTGGGCGTGCCCGTCTCGCCCGTGATGGACCGGAAGTATTTCAAGAGCATTTACTTCCGTGCGCCGGACGGGCTGCTGCTGGAGATCGCGACGGACGGGCCGGGCTTCGCCGTGGACGAGCCGGTGGACGCGCTGGGCCGCGAGCTGAAGCTGCCCGCGTGGCTGGAGCCGCGACGCGCGGAGCTCGAGGCCGTGCTCACGCCACTGGGCTGACGGAGGGCAGATGAGAGAGCTGGAGTTCGACGTGTACGCGCCCGACGGCGCGGAGGACGGCGCGCCCGTCGTCGTCTTGCTGCACGGCCGCGGCGCGACCAAGGAGGACCTGCGCGTGCTGCGGCCGCACCTGTCGCCCGGGGTGGTCGCGGTCTTTCCACAGGCGCCGTTCGAGGCCGCGCCGTGGGGGTACGGCCCCGGCTGGGCGTGGTACCGCTACCTGGGCGAGGACCGGCCGGAGCCGGACAGCTTTGCGACGTCGCTGGACGCGCTGGAAGCATGGCTGGCCGCTCTGCCGGAGGCGCTGCCCGTGAGGCCAGGGCCGCTCGCGCTGGGCGGGTTCTCGCAGGGCGGCACGCTGAGCGTGGCGTACGCGCTGACCCACCCCGGCCACGCCGCCGCGGTCCTCAACTTCAGCGGCTTCCTCGCCAGTCACCCGCGCGTGCGCGTTGCGCCGGAAACCGTTGCGGGAACGCGCTTCTTCTGGGGCCACGGCACACGCGACCCGAACATCCCGTTCGCGCTGGCCGAGCGCGGCCGCGCGCTGCTGCTGGGCGCCGGCGCGGCGCTCGAAGCGCGCGACTATCCGATCGGCCACTGGATCGACCCGGTCGAGCTCCGGGACGCGATGCGCTGGCTGGAGGCGGCGCTGGCGGAAGCGGCGGGAGGGACGCGCACGGCGTGAACGAGTTCGCGCCCGGATGATCGCGAGGCCCGGGGAACCTGCCCCGGGCCTCGTGCGTTCGGCACGACGTCGTCCAGAGCCGTGGTGAAGCGCTCAGCCGCGCGCCATCTCGTGCCGGCGGCTCACCTCTTCCCAGTTCACCACGTTCCACCACGCCTGGATGTACTCCGGCCGGCGGTTCTGGTACTTGAGGTAGTAGGCGTGCTCCCAGACGTCGAGGCCGAGGATCGGCGTCTGGCCGTTCATCAGCGGGCTGTCCTGGTTGGCCGTCGAGAGGACCCGGAGCTTGTCCCCGTCCACCACGAGCCAGGCCCAGCCAGAGCCGAAGTGGCTGGCCGCCGTCTTGGAGAACTCGTCCTTGAAGGCGTCCACCGAGCCGAAGGCCTTCTCGATCTCCTGCGTGAGCGCGCGGGACAGCGAGCCTTTCCCGCCCGGCGCCATGATCTGCCAGAACAGATTGTGATTCACGAAGCCGCCGCCGTGGTTGCGCACGGCGGTGCGGATGTCCTCCGGCACCGAGTTGATGTTGCGCAGCAGGTCCTCCGCCTCGCGGCCATGGAGGTCCGGGTACTTCTCGAGGGCGGCGTTCAGGTTGTTGGTGTACGCCGCGTGGTGCTTGGTGTGGTGGATCTCCATGGTGCGCGCGTCGATGTGCGGCTCGAGCGCGTCGTAGGGGTAGGGCAGCTCCGGCAGCTTGAACGGATACGCCATGCGTCCC
>DATCLK010000308.1:0-3410 GCA_036563975.1 Longimicrobiales bacterium
AGCGAGGACGACGCCGTGCGGCTCGCCTCTCGCGAGCCGGACGACTTCCTGGCGCAGCTCCGCGCCGGGCGCGCGCTGTTCGCCGCCGGCCGGCACGACGAGGCGATCCCGTTCCTGGAGCGCGCGAAGGAGCTGTTCCCCGAGCACGCGGCGGCGGGCGGGCCATATGACCTGCTGGCGCAGATCTGGCGCGAGAAGGGCGACCTGCGCCGCGCCGCCGCCGAGCTCGAGCGCATGACCGCCCTGAACGAGCGCGCGTACCAACAGAACGTGGAGCTGGCAGAGATCCTCGTGCAGCTCGGCGACGCCCGGGGCGCGGCGGCCGCGCTCGAGCGCGCCGTCTACATGGACCCGTTCGATCCCGCGCTGCACGAGCGACTCGCAGACCTGTACGCGCAGATCGGCGAGAGGCAGAAGGCCGTGCGCGAGCGCGAGGTCATCCTCGCGCTGGCGCCCGTGGACCGGGCGGAGGCGCTGTACCGGCTCGCGGTCGCGCAGCTCGAGGCGGGCGACGCGGCGGCGGCGCGCCGCACGGTGCTCCGCGCGCTCGAGATCGCGCCGAACTTCGAGCGCGCGCAGGAGCTGCTGCTGCGGCTAAGGAGCGCCGGCCGCGAGCCGGAGCCGCAGGCGGCGGGTGGCGGCGCCCGGCGCGAGCGGGCGCAGGAGGATTTGTGATGATCCCGAGTCGTCGAACGCGCACCATCGCGGCCGCGGTCGCGGCCATCGTGCTGCTGGGGTTGGACGCGGCGGCCGCTTTCGCCCAGGAGCCCGGCCGCCGTTCCTGGCTCGACCGCGCACGCAGGCGCGCCACCGAGATCTTCGGCATCCGCGCGCCCAACACGCCGTACGACGGACGCTTCACCTTCGTGCGCCTGTACTTCGAGGCCGGCCGCCGCGCCATGGGGACCGGCTATTACGGCAGCCGCGGCGAGCCGCCCTGGGCCCACGACTACCCGCGCGCCGAAACGCACCTCACGAAGATCCTCAAGGAGATCACCTTCGTGGATCCGGCCGTGGAAGGCGGCAACGTCTTCGGCATCCAGGACGAGGAGCTGTTCCGCTACCCCATCCTGTACGTCTCCGAGCCCGGCTTCTGGGCGCCGTCCGAGCAGGAGATGGAGGCGTTCCGCAACTACCTGCTGAAGGGCGGCTTCGCCATCTTCGACGACTTCAGCGGCTGGGACCTCGACTACGTGCTCGAGCTGCTGGAGCGCATGCTCCCCGGCCTGCGGCCGTTGCCGCTGACCGGCTCCGAGCCCGTGTTCGACTCGTTCTTCAGCATCGACATCGCCACCCTCGCCGTGGACAGCTACGGCGGCGGCATCCACTGGTACGGCATCTTCGAGGACAACGACCGGTCCAAGCGCATGATGGCGATCCTCGCCGGCAACGGCGACATCGGTGAGGCCTGGGAGTTCTCGGACACCGGCTGGGTGCCGATCGACATCTCGAACAACGCGTACAAGCTGGGCGTGAACTTCATCGTGTACGCCATGACCCACTGACGCGCGGCGACCGAACTCCGGACCCGAGGAGGGAAGACCACCGTGGCAATGAAGACCGAAACCGTCCCGGCCCTGGAAGCCGCCGACGACATCGCGCTCGCCGACCGCCTGCGCGAAGGTCGCGACCGCATCCTCGCCGAGCTGCGCAAGCTCATCATCGGGCAGGACGAGGTGCTCGAGCAGGTCCTGCTCTCCCTGTTCGTCGGCGGCAACTGCATCCTCATCGGCGTGCCCGGCCTGGCGAAGACGCTGATCGTGCACACCCTGGCTCGGGTCCTGGACCTGAAGTTCAGCCGGATCCAGTTCACGCCGGACCTGATGCCGACGGACATCACTGGCACGGACATCATCCAGGAGGACCCGGCGACGGGGCGGCGCGAGATGGTGTTCTCCCCCGGGCCGATCTTCGCCAACATCGTGCTGGCGGACGAGATCAACCGCGCGCCACCCAAGACGCAGTCCGCGCTGCTCGAGGCCATGCAGGAGCACCGCGTCACGATCCAGGGGCGGACGTACACCCTCGAGGAGCCGTTCTACGTCTTCGCCACCCAGAACCCGATCGAGCTCGAGGGCACGTACCCGCTGCCCGAGGCGCAGCTCGACCGCTTCATGTTCGAGATCGTGATCGACCACCTGCCCGAGGACCAGGAGCTGGAGGTGGTCCGGTCGACGACCTCGATCCTCGAGCCGGAGTTCAGCCACGCCGTCACCGGCCCGGACATCCTCGCCTTCCAGCGGCTGGTCCGGAAGGTGCCCGTCGCCGAGCCGGTGCTCCGCTACGCGCTGGCGCTGGTCCGCGCCACGCGCCCGAGCCCCGATGGCTCCAGCCCGGAGTTCATCCGGAAGTGGGTCCAGTTCGGCGCGAGCGTCCGCGCGGCGCAGTACCTGGTCCTGGGCGCCAAGGCGCGGGCGCTCATGCAGGGCCGCTACCACGTGAGCTACGAGGACATCCGCGCCCTTGCGCACCCGGTGCTGCGGCACCGGATCCTGCGCAACTTCCACGCGGAGTCGGAGCGCATCACCACGGACCAGCTCGTGGACCAGTTGCTGGAGGCGGTGCCGCTGCCGCGGTCGGGGCTGTGACCCTTGCCCTTGCCCCTTCCCCCTGCCCCGGGCCGGGCCGAGGGCGGGGGCGAGGGAGAGCCGGCGAAACCCGTGCGGGGCGATTTTTTGGCGGCCGGGAGGTGAGGGAGAGGCCGAGACGAGGATGGGCGCGGAGCAAACCCGTGCGGGGCAATTTTTTGGGCGGCCGGGAGGTGAGGACGGGGCCGAGACGAGGATGGGTGCGGGCGAAACCCGTGCGGGGCGGTGGAGGCGTAGGCCGCGGCTCGAACAGGGATGGGAACTGGCGAATGCCATACCGGGCGGGCGCGGTGGCGAGGTCACGCCGCGGGTGAGGGCGCCGGGGAGCGAGAGGGACAGGTGAGGGCGAGCCCCGCGCGGGGCCAGAGCGGGGCCGCAACAACGACCGGCGCGGCAGTCGCCGCCGGATGAAGAGCGAGGACGGGAGCACGAGACGGACCCCATGAGCACAGCAGCCGCGACAACCTCCGTGCCAGGGGCGCGCTTCATCGACCCGCGGGTGCTCGCGCGCATCGCGAACCTCGAGCTCATCGCGCGCACGGTGGTCGAGGGGTTCATCAACGGCCTGCACCGCTCGCCGTACCTCGGCCTCTCGCTGGACTTCGCCGAGCATCGCGCGTACCTGCCCGGCGATGACATCCGCCGCATCGACTGGCGGCTCTACGCGCGCACGGACCGCTTCTACGTCAAGCAGTTCGAGGCGGACACCAACGCCAACTTCTCGCTGCTGCTGGACATCTCGAGGTCGATGACGTACGGCCGCGAGGGCATCCCCAAGCTCGACTACGCCCGCTTCCTCGCCGCCTGCCTCGCCTACTTCTC
>DATCLK010000309.1:0-2013 GCA_036563975.1 Longimicrobiales bacterium
GCCGCCGTACGGGCCTCCCCCTTCTCATCCACGAGGTGGATCACGACGTAGTCGGCGCGCTCGGGGACGATGAGCGTGGTGACTTGCCGGAGCGTCGCGTCGACGTCCAGCGAGCCGGACAGCCGGCGGCTCGCCTCGAGCAGGAAGCGCTGTGCGGCCTCTGCCCTCTTGCGCTCGCTGACGTCGCGGAACGTGACGACCGCGCCGGTGATCCGCCCGTCTTCGCGGATGGGCGTGCTGGTGTACTCGACCGGGAAGCTGGTGCCGTCCTTGCGCCAGAAGACCTCGTCGTCGACGTGGCGCACCATGCCGTCGCGGTACGCGGCGTAGATGGGGCAGTCCTCCGCGGGGTAGGGCGAGCCGTCGGGCCGACTGTGGTGGATGAGCTCGTGCTGGGACTGGCCGATGAGCTCCTCGGACGACCTCCCCACCATCCGCGCGGCCGCCGGATTGGCGAAGGTGGTCCGCCCCTCGGTGTCCAGGCCGTAGATCCCCTCCGCGGCCGTGTTCAGGATCAGCTCGAGCTCGCGGCGGAGCCGCTCCAGCGCCTCCTGTGCCTGCTTCCGTGCGCTGATGTCCTCCAGCATCCCCATCATCCCGGTGACCCGGCCGCCGTCATCGTACATGGGGGCGGCCGAGATGCTGACCGGGATCAGCGAGCCGTCCTTGCGGCGCCGCAGGGTCTCGAGCTTCCTCAGCTCACGGCCGCGGAGCGCCGCGCCGAGCTCCTCGTCGACCAGCTCGTGCCAGCGGTCCTCCGGTACGATGGGGATGCGCCGGCCGATCACTTCGGCGGCGGTCCAACCGAAGATGCGCTCGGCCGCCGGGTTCCAGAGCTGGACGCGGGCTTCGAGATCCACCGCTATGACGGCGAGCGGCCACGCATGGATGACGGCCTGGAGGCGCCGCGTCGCGGACCGCAGCTCTTCCTCCATCCGGCGCCGCTCCGTCGTCTCCCGCTGCGCGCTGGCGAAGTGCGTGATGCGGCCCTGCTCGTCTCGGACGGGCACGATGCTGATCTCGACCCAGAACGGCGTGCCGTCCTTGCGATAGTTGAGCAGCTCCTCGCGCACCGGCTCGCCGTGCCGGAGCGCCGCGCGGATCCGGGCGCGCGCGGCGCGATCCGTGTCCGGACCCTGGAGGAAGCCCGGGTTGCGGCCGATCACCTCATCCGCCCGGTAACCCGTCATGCGCGTGTACGCGGGGTTCACGTACACGATGCGCGGCCCGGGCGGCTCGAGCTCCGCGTCCGTCACGACGACGGCGTCGTTCACCGTCTCGACGATGGCCTCGAACAATCGGTAGCGGGCGTGCTCCGGCTCCGGGCCGGGGCCGCCTCTGCCGGCGGGCGCCGCCTGCTCCGCCGCTGATGCTCGCCTGCCGCTCCGCGCCATCGGGCTGCCTCCTCCCGCTGCCGGCCCAATCCGCCCGACCTGCAAGACGGGTGCGACGGCGGTCCGCCATGCCCGGAGCGCCGCGAGCCGGGCCGTGTCCGGAGCCTCGCCGGCGGTGCCGTGCCCTGAGCACCGCGGGCCGCGCCGTTGCGTCGGCTGTGGAAGGGTGTAGTTTGGCCGCGTCCCCCGGACGATCTCCCCCACGGAAGGCGGAGCCGCCATGGAGATCACCCTTCCGCACCACCTGCTCGTTCTCTTCCTGGTCCTGGTCTTTCCGCTGTGGGACAGGCGCGAGACGCGGCTGCTCAAGGCGGACCCGAGCGAGGAGAGGCGGATCCGCAGCTATCAGAAGACGGTGGGATGGCTGTGGATGGCGACGGTGCTGCTGCTGCTCACGACGCCGCATGCCGCGCTGCTGCTGGCGCCGCCGGAGGTCTCCTGGCTGGCCGGAAGGTCGCGGCTGCCGATCCTGGTGGCACTGTGCGTCGGCCTCGGCGCGGGCATCGCGCTGCCGGCCATCGTCGCACTGCGTGACGGCGCGGCGCGCGCCGGGCAGCTCCGCCACCTCTCGCACATCGCGTTCTTCCTGCCCGTGTCACGCGCCGAGCGGCGCTGGTTC
>DATCLK010000310.1:0-1825 GCA_036563975.1 Longimicrobiales bacterium
GCCCGGCCGCCGCCAACGCACGGCCGCGCGCGGCGGCCCCCCACTCATCCCTGGCCAATCCGTCCGGAGGAGATCGCATGCGCACCGCCCGCGTCGCCAGCCGAGCTCCCATCGCTCGAACGTTGGCCTGCGCACGTTTCACCCTCGCCCCCGCCCTCGCCCTCGCCCTGGCCCTGACGACACCCGCGGCATCGAGCGTCGCCGCGCAGCCCCTGAAGCCGCGCTTCTCCATCGAAGACGTCGTCTCCTACGCCTTCCCGTACGACCTCGTCGCCGCACGCAAGGCGGACCGTATCGCGTGGATTGAGTTCCAGGAGGGGCGCCGCAACGTCTACACGGCCGCGGCGCCGGACTTCAAGCCGGTGCGGCTGACCTCGTTCACCGAGGACGACGGGGTGGACCTCTCGGGGCTCCAGATCTCGGACGACGGCGCCATCGTCGCGTTCCTGCGCGGGCACACGCCGAACCGCGACGGCTGGATCGCGAACCCGTCCAGCGACCCGCGCGGCGCTGAGCGCGCGGTGTGGGCCGTGAGCACGCGCGGCGGCAAGCCCTGGCGCGTGGTCGAGGCGAGGAGCTTCGCGCTCTCGCCGGATGGGAAATGGGTGGCGTACGTGCGGGATGGGCAGATCTACCGCGCGCCGGTCAACCCGGGGCTCGTGGCATCGCAGGACCTGGATGCCTTGCCGCCGCTGTTCCGCGCATACGGCACGAACAGCAACCCGACGTGGTCGCCGGACGGGCGGAAGATCGCCTTCGTCAGCGATCGGGGCGACCACTCGTACATCGGCGTCTACGACCTGGACAACCCGCGTGTCACGTACATGGCGCCGAGCGTGGACCGTGACGGGAGCCCCACGTGGTCGCCGGATGGAAAGCGGATCGCGTTCCAGCGCCGGCCGGGTCTCAGCTTCGGCGAGATGTCGGGGAGCACCCGCAGGCCTCCGGCCGATGCGCCGCCCGGCATGTTCCAGGGGCGCTTCCGTGGCGGCCACACCCTCGAGCTGTGGGTCGCGGACGTGGAGACGGGCGCGGGCAGGAGGGTCTGGCACAACCAGCCCGGCGACACGGCCTTCACCAGCCTCGCCTCGATGCGCTGGGCGGGCGACAACGTGATCTTCCGGGCGGAGCCCGGCGAGTGGCAGCACTGGTACAGCATCTCGCTGAAGGACCCGAAACCCGAGCCGATCGAGTTGACGCCGGGCGAAGGCGAGGTCGAGTACGTGGAGCTGTCGCCGGACGGGCGCTACCTGTACTACGCCGCCAACATGGGCGACATCGACCGCCGCGACATCTGGCGCGTCGAGACCTCCGGCGGCCGCCCGCGCCAGCTCACGAAGGGCGACGGCATCGAGACCTACCCCGCGCCGCTCGCCTCCGGTGATCACGTGGCGGTGCTGTTCTCGACGGCGACACGGCCGCTCTCGGTGGCGCTGGTGCCGGCCAATGGCGGCAACGCCCGCGTGATCACGGAGCTGCCGAAGACGTTCCCGCTGGCGCAACAGGTCGTGCCGACCAACGTCACGCTCACGGCGGAGGACGGCGTCCAGTTCAACAACCAGCTCTTCCTGCCGCCTGACCTGCGGCCCGGCCAGAAGCGGCCGGCGCTGATCTTCATCCACGGCGGCCCGCGCCGGCAGATGCTGCTCGGCTACCACTACATGTACTTCTACCACATGGCGTACGCCATCAACCAGTACTTCGCCAACAAGGGCTACATCGTCCTCTCGGTGAACTACCGGAGCGGCATCGGCTACGGGAAGCAGTTCCGCATGGCGCGGAACGTGGGGCGGAACGGGATGGCGGAGTACCAGGACATCTACGC
>DATCLK010000311.1:0-16894 GCA_036563975.1 Longimicrobiales bacterium
CCGTCGTACCGCTCGAACCAGCTCACGACGAGCAGCTCCTTCGCGCGCGTCAGCGCGACGTACAGCAGCCGCGCCTCGTCCTCCTCCTCGCCTTCGTACCGCGCGCGGTCGAACAGCGCGTCCGGCAGATACCACTCCTGCGGCTGGCCGAGCCGGCTCGAGGGGAGGCGCCCCTCGACCAGCGAGGGCACGAACACGATCGGGAACTCGAGCCCCTTCGCCTGGTGGATCGTCAGGACCTGTACGGCGCCGGCCGTGTCCTCCCACTGCGCCGGCACTTCTTCCGCCGCGCGGCCCGCGAACTCCTCGAGGAACGCGCGCAGCCGCATCAGGTAGATCTCGCCGCGGCTCGCGCCCAGCACCACGCGCGGCGTGCCGTCCTCCCTGTCGGCCGCGATCGTCGCGTCCTCGGCGCCCTCGTCCGCGCCTGGCCCGTCCGCCTCGCGGTACAGCGCGTCCGGCGCCGCGCGGCGCACGACGTGGTCGAACGCGGTGAGGAGCTCGGACATCTGGCCGAGCCCCGGCTCGCGCGCGGCGCCCTCGTCGCCCTTGCCGGGCAGGCCGAGGATCTCGAGCACCTCGTTGAACACGGCGATGATGTCCGGGACGCCATGCTGCCGCAGCCGCTCGCCCAGCCGATCGAGCGCGTCGAGCGCCGCGCTCGCCTGCTCCGCGTCGAGCCCCACCACATCGCGGATCTCGGCCTCGAGCGTTTCGCGCCTTATGAACTCGACCTGGTACTCGCGGTTCGGGTACCACCTGCCCCCGCTCCAGTAGACGAGGATCCGCGCGATGAGCGCCATCTCGGGCCGCGCGAGGAGCGAGGTGTGGCCGACGACCTGGACCGGGATGCCGCGCGCGCGTAGCGCCTCGACCAGCGGCCGCGCGGACGTGCGCGTCGAGCGGAAGAGCACCGCGATGTCGCCCGGCGCGTGGCCATCGGCGATGAGCTCTCTGATCCGGTCGGCGATCAGGCGCGCCTCGTCTGCCGGCGTTCCAGCCACGGGGAGGAGCTCCACCGCGCCCATCGGGGCCGGCTCGCGCGCGGCCGCGAGCTGCTTGGGCAGCCGCCTCGCCAGGCTCTCGGCCAGCCCCCGCGCGAACTGCACGATCTCCGGCCGGCAGCGGTGGTTCTCGCCCAGCTCCACGCGTTCGGCATCCGGAAACTGCTGCGCGAAGGAGAGGAAGAGCGAGACGTCGCCGCCGCGCCACTGGTAGATCGCCTGGTCGTCGTCGCCCACGACCGTGACGTCCGCGCCCAGCGCGGCGAGCCGCTCGAGGAGCGTCTGCTGCGCGCGGTTGAAGTCCTGGTACTCGTCCACGAACACGTGACCGATGCGGCCGCGCAGCCGCTCGTGCAGCCGCCCGCCCGGCGCGAGCTCGTCCGCCGCGCGCGCGATCATGAGCCGGAACGGCATGAGACGCATCTCGCCCAGCAGCCACTCGTATCGCTCCAGGACTTCCGCGAAGCGCGGCGCGGCCGCGCGGACTCTCTCCAGGTCCAGCCGCTCATTGTGGACGACTTCCGCGCTGCGCAGGAACGCGGCGACGGCGGGCGCGGCGGCGACCTTCTCGGCCTCTCGCCCTTCGCACTCCGCGAACAGCTCCACGACGCCGAGCCGGCGCGCGACGCGGTGCACGAGCGCCCACTCCTGCTCCTCCGTGAGCGCGTCCGTGAGCTCGTACGCGCCGCCCAGCTCCTGGAGCGCACGCAGCGCCCAGGCGTGCGTGGTCCCCACGAAGAGGCCGCGGCCCGCCGGCGGCAGCGTGCGGAAGCGCTCGTCCGCCTCCGCCGCGCGTGTCTCGATGCGCGCCTTCAGCTCCGCGGCCGCCTTCTCCGTGAACGTGAACGCGATGACGCTCGCGGGATCGACGCCCTCGACGATCAGTCGGACGACGCGGCGGGCGAGGACCTCGGTCTTGCCCGAGCCCGCGCCGGCCACGATCTGCAGCCGCGACGCCGGGCTCAGGATCGCGCCGCGCTGCGCCTCGCTCAGCCAGTCGGGGAGGTGATAGGTCACCATCGACAGATCACGATGCGAGCGCGGCTGGGTCGATGCGGAAGCCGGCGACGAGGTCGTCGAGCGCGTCCGGCGCGATCGTCCCGTCGCTGCCGGCCGCCGGCCGCGCGCGCTCCATTTCCCGCGCGCGCTCGATCCACGACCGCACGAGCGCGGCCGGCAATCGCCGCGGGTCCGCGATCGCGTCGGCCTCGGCAGCGGCGAGGTCCTCGAGCCTGCGGATCCCGTGCTCGTACAGGTACCGGGCGCGTGCGCGGCCGAGCTGCGGCAGCGCCAGCGCCATGAGCGGCACCAGCTCGGGTGCGACGCCATACCGCAGCGCGCCCGCCGCCTCCCGTGCCGCCGTGGCCAGCTCCGGGCGGCCGAGCGCCAGCGCCGCGTTCTCGTACAGCCGGCACACGCCGGCGAGTTCGTCGAGGCCGCGCTCGAAGTCGCCGCGGTACTTCACCGGCAGCCGGATCTGCTTCTCGTCGACCTCGTCGAGCCATTGCTCGACGGCGCCGATCCACTTCGCGCGTGACCGCTCATCGGCGAGGTAGTCCTCGAGAGCCCAGCGGGCGATGTCCCGGTAGCTCGCGGCGCCGGCGCCCTCGATGCGCTGCATCGCCTCGTGCACGAGCAGCAGGTCGAAGCGCGCGGCCGCCGCGACCGCGCCGACCGGCGTCGCGCGCCAGCCGCCCGGCACGCGCTCGATCAGGCGCCATGCGGTGAGGAGCTCGAGGGCCTGCGTGAGTCGTGTGCCGAGGTCCAGCTTGGCGCCGAAGACGTGCCCGCAGGAATAGAGCGCGCGGTTGCGGGCCTCCGCATCGATGCCGGGCGCGAACAGGAGGTCGTGGATCGCGCATGCGGCGTGCTTGCAGATCTCGTGGCGGTAGTAGCGACTGGCCGCGGGGCAGTCGCACTCGACGCCCCTCACGCCGAGGGTGACCTCGTAATCCTTGTCGCCTGATTCGACCGTCGCGCGCACGCCGTCCGGCGTGGCGGCGTAATCCGCCAGGCGGATCGATCCCGCGGCCTGGACCACCCTCGCGTAGGAGGGGATGTCCTCCATGAGGTCTTCCTCGAACGAGCGCCCGGACGCGATCTCGCTCGGCTGCTGGTGGTGGGCCAGCGTCCTCGAGAACGCAGCCGCGACGTCCGCGAACGTGGCCTCGCCCCGGTCGGCGATGACCCCGAGCACGAAGCGCATGAGCGCCTCGAAGCTGTCCGACAGCCGGCTGCGCACGTCGTCGCCGCAACCGGACTCGATCGCCCTGACCAGGCGTTGAACGTCGCGGTCACGGCGGTGGCTGTCGTCGATCAGCGCGATCCCGCGGCCCGCCGTGACCTGGAGCGGCCGCGCCGCGCGGCCCAGCATGTTCAGCACCTCGCCGCTCGGCAGGAGCACCCGCCGGCCCACGCCGCGGACGGAGTCGAAGCGGAAGACGTCGCGTACGACGACGAGGCCTGCGGGGAGGTTGACGCCGGCGGCGAGCGTGGGCGTCGCGGTGAGCAGCCGCAGGGCGCGGTTGCGGTACGCCTCTTCGATGCGCCGCCGCACGGGCTTCGCCAGCCCTGCGTGGTGGTAGGCGACGCCGGACGGGATGAGGGACGCGAGATGCTCGAGCGCCGGGTCGTCCTCGAGCACCTCTTCCGCCACGCGCTGCAGCCCATGACGGTACTCTGCCGGCAGCTCCGCCGCGACCATCTCCGCGAGCTCGCGCGCCATCTTCTCCGCCGCCGGGCGCGAGGAGCAGAACACCAGCGCCTGCTCGCAGCGGATCTGCTCCGCCAGCACGGCCTCCAGCTCCGCGCGCACGTCCCCCGCCCAACGGGGCTCGAGCTCGAGCGGCACCGGCCGATCCTGCGGGCCGCCTTCGATGAAGCGCAATCCGAGCCACTCGGCGAGCTCCGCTCCGTTGCCGATCACCGCCGAGAGCGCGCACAGGCCCCGCACACGGCCGGTGGCGAGGAGCCGGGCGAACAGCCCCTCGACGACTGGGCCGCGATCGTCGTCCGCGATGAGGTGGACCTCGTCGGCGACGACGACGCCGGGCCGAAAGCCCGGCCGGGCGAGCAGCGCGCCGAAGCTCTCGTAGGTGGCGACCACGACGTCGGCAGACTCGGGCGCGAGCGCATCGCGGTGTTCGCCCGTCACGATGCGCAGGCGCACGTCGCTGCCAGCGAAGAGCTGTGCGAAGTCGTCGTGGATCTCGGCGGCGAGGGCTCGGAAGGGGACCAGGTAGGCGTGGACGCCGGGCTCGCCGCGCTCCAGTGCGCGGCGGATCACCTCGCGGCCGATGTAGGACTTGCCGGTCCCCGTTGGCGCGACGATGAGCGCGTTCCCATCGTCCAGGACGCCGGCGCGCGCGGCGCGCTCGAAGAGTGGGAAGTGCGGAGCGGATTGGAGCGGGCACATGGGCCGATCTTCGGTCGGGTGCGGTGGCGAGAGGGCTCCGGGCCCTCTGCCGCCTCCCCGCATCTCGCCCCCACGGGCCCTGCCCGGCGCGGCTGGGGAAGTGCCGCGCTGGAGAGAAATCTAACGAAGGGATGAACTGCGAGGCCAGTGGGGGACTGGAGGGCAGGGCTGGCCCGGGCGGTGAGCCAAACCGGCCCTGGCGCTGGCCCCAACGGCGCGCGGCGAACGGGCACGGCGTCTCACCGAACAGCGCATCCCCCGAGACGGGATCGTGGATCGGCCTCTCCTGGCCAGCCCGCGGGTCATCCGGTATGACGGCACAGGGGTACCGTCCCGCGCCCCCGCGGATCGCGGCCGACGGGGGCCAGCGCGGGGCGCTCGTCAGCCCCCACGGGCAGACGTTCGTCCGTTTGCTGGTGTAGCGGCTCGGCGTTGGAGGACCCGCGTCCGATGCCCGTGGCGCCGAGCCGAGAGGCGGGACGCGCCATCACCGGGCATGGTGTGGATCCAGGAGATCTCGCACGCGCCCTCGCCCGCGCTGCGTTGGTCGACCTTGGACCTTCGCGCCGGCCGCATCGCGCAGGCCGCGTTCGTCTTCGACATGAACCGGCTGTTCGAGGAGTTCGTGGCCGAATTCCTCCTGCGGCACGTTCGCCGGATTCCGCTCCCGGGTGGAGTCCGGCTGAGCCGTGTCCATGCACGGCACTTCGTCGGCAAGCTCTTCGGCGAGTTCGAGCTGCGACCGGACCTGCGCCTCGTGTTCGACGGCGGCCGCGAGGTTCTCCTCGACACGAAGTACAAGGTGCTGCATGCCGGTGAGCCGCGCGGCGGACTGTCGCAGGCCGACTTCTATCAGATGTTCGCCTACGCCCGGGGTGACCGCGAGCGATTCGACGATGTCGTCCTGCTGTACCCCCGTGCGGTGGTCGACACACGCACGTACGCGAATCGTCCGGACGGTCCACGGGTCCACGTTCGCACCCTCGATCTCCGGGCGATCTTCGATCCCCGTCGAGGAGCGGTCGACGAGAGGGGAGCGCTCAAGGAGTTCGGCCGGGCATTGTCCCTCCGCGATTGACCGGAGGGGCAGCCGCTGGGCGGGGACAGCCGCCGATGCTGCGGCCCGACCTGGGCCCGCGGAGTTTCATCCGTGACACGATGTCCCCGCCGAATGCTACGCGCGCTTCCGCAAGGTACCCCGCTAACCGATGGCATGTCGGGGCGCCCTCGCCCTCGAACCCATCACAGCGCCACCGCCTCGCCTCAGCCGCCATCGCGCCCGTCCATGTGCGCCGCGTACCGCCGGTCGCTGGGCGCGAGCGGCAGAGCACGCAGCTCCTCGCGCGTGACCCACGCGAGCGCCGCGTGCTCCAGGCACCTGGGCTCGCCCTCGATCCGCACCCGCACGAAGTCGATCACGAACTCGGAGCCCGGATCGCGCACCGAGAGCTCGACCTCGCCCACCTCGACAACGCGCACGCCGAGCTCCTCCGCCAGCTCGCGCGCGGCTGCGTCGAAAACGCTCTCGCCCTCTTCGATCTTGCCGCCCGGGAACTCCCAGAGCCCACCGTGGCGCTTGTGCGCAGGGCGGCGGCAGACCAGCAGCCGGCCGTTTCGTTCGATCACGGCGGCGAGGACACGGATCATTGCGGTACCGTCAGGCAGTGCACGAGGGCGCACGCCCCCCGCCGCCGGATGAGCGAGGCTGCAGCGTGAGCGATTTCACGGCTGAATAGACGGCGCCTGCCCTCCCATACCGCGCTGGCGGGGCCTCGGCACGAGCGATCCCAGTTGGATAGATGGTGTCTCCCCTCCTGTACCGCCTGAGCGACGTCTCGGCACGAGCGACCTCCCGACTGAGCAGATAGCAGAACATCTCCGAAAGGATCATCGTGCGGGTGCAGCTCCCAATGTGTGGGTGAAGCCGACTCCACCATGGCGGCCGGCGCGCTCACAGACCGGCGGAGCGTGTTGGCGCCTCCACGAGCTCGGCGATCAGATGCGCCCGGAGCTGCCCGGCACGGCCACGGACTGGACGAGTGTGATAGCACACGACGCGGAGTGCCGCGGGGATCCCGGTCAGCACCACGACTGCTCCTTTCCCGTGGTGTGCGCAGGCGAGCATCCGGACCTGGTTCGTCAACGTGATCTGCTCCGGGCACTCGAGGGCTGCACGGCCACGCCGACGGATGCCACGCTCGCGAACGACCCCAGCACTGCTCATACCCGGCGATGGGGGCCGTGTTGTTTGACCGCGCGCTCCGCTGGTAGGCGCCCCCTCAGAGTGCCGTGCTCGCCCTCGAACTCTGGCGCTCCATGCCCGGGCGGTCCGGCGGTTCGGGCGGGATGATCCGCGAGCGGCCCGGCGGTTCGGGCGCGGTGAGCGAGGGTCGGCCCGGCAGCTCGGGCGCCATGAGCCCCGATCGGTGCCGTTCACGATAACCAGGATGGCGGCCCGCCCGAGACGGGCTCCGCACCACCGCGCACCCCAACCCCGGAGGCCACCATGACACCCGCAGGCAGAATCCCACCGCGGCACCGGAACACGTACCGACTGGCGGCCACTGCCGTGTTGGGCCTGGTCGCGGCGGCGTGCACGTCCGACTCGCCCGTGCAGCCCGAGCGCCGGTCCGAGCACCAGCTCTTCGCGAACCGCAGCGCGGCCTTCTGCACCAACGTCCAGGGCACGCTGGTCGGAACCGCGCTCGGGATCAGCGAGCTCTCCGGGGATCTGGTCGGCCAGGTCTGGGCGTACCAGGCCCCGATCGCGGAGATACGCGGTCAGGCGATTCACCTCAACACCTTCCACCACTTCGACCTGGGCAACTGCGACTGGTTCCAAACGGAGGATGCGGGGGTGCAGGCGCCCGTTGCGCCGCCGGTCTATCGGCTCAACAACCGCTACACGATCGTGCGCGGCGAGGGCGCCTACGCGAACGCGAGCGGCTTCATCCATGTGAACGGCACGCTGGTCTTCGACTTCACGGGTCAGCACCCAGATCACGGCAAGATCGACGCGCGCTACCACGGCCGCGTCTGCACCTGACCGATGCCGCGGCGGGCGGCCGGCGGGACGTCAGCCAGCCGGCCGCTCCCGCGCGCATGGCCGCGCCCGCTCTAACGCCAGCGCGCGGATCGTGCTGAGCCCTCGCGCCCCACTCACCCCGGCCATCTACGAGCGCGGCGGCAGCAGTGCCATGCTGCCGTCGGCGGCCACCAGCCAGAAGCGCTCCCCGTCAAACCAGAACAGGGCGTCCTGACCGAACTCCAGGGCGAGAGCCCGAGCGTGCTCGAGCGGGAGCCGCACGGCGAAACCGGGCTCCCGGTGGCTGCGGTCCGGCGAGCACCCATCCACGCCCACGAACCCGATCCCGCGGTCGCGGAGCAGCGCCTCGAGCTTCTCCGTGCGCCGGGCATTCTCTTCTCGATCGAGCCGTGCTCCGCCCGGGTTGCAAGCGGTGATCACTGCGAACGGTTCATCCAGGTCTGCTCTCCGCATGGACACGAGTGCCGCAGCATCGACCGGCCGGCGCAGGTCGATTTCGAACGGCTTTGCGGTGCCGAACTCGAGCACAGTGTCGTGGTACGGCGGCGTTCGCCGGGCGTCCTCAACCCCATCCATCGAAGCCCCCGGTGTGAGCGGCATCACCGCTCCTCCAGCTTCACCGCCTCCGGTCCGCGGACGACGATCTGAGGCGTGCCGCGGTACGTGGTGATCCTGCCAGTCACGCAGATGCGACGGTTGCGGTACGCGCGCTCGGGCGGCTCGGGGGATCGGCCGCGGTCCTCGCCCCAGATCACGACCGTGAAGACCTGGTTCGGGTAGGCGCGGGCGAGGTTGAGGAACGTGGGCTGGCCGCGGCTGCGCGAGGCGAACGTCGCGCTCGCCACCGAGTTGCACACCGTGACCGTGGAGCCGACGTAGCGCCGCGCCTCATCCGCGGAGACGACGCGCGGCGTGTCCTGCGCGGCCGCGAGCGCGGGCGAGAGCAGCAGCCAGCCGAGAGCCGCCAGCAGACGATAGCGGCGGATGGCATACGCTCCAGCGGCGCGTCGCTCACAGGCGACGTTCCAGCGGGGGAGACCTGCGTTTCTTGTGCGCATGGCGTCCTCCTTCGTTCAGTGGTCGGCGCGCGGGGGCGGCACGGCGGCCGACCCTCGCCGTTTGGGATCTCTGCGACGTCGTGGCTCAACGGTCGTCGCGCACGGCCGTGCACCCCGCGGGCAGCGGTGCGGCGGTCGCGAGCGCGGCCTTGAGCTCTCGTGCATGCGAGCACATTCCGCGGTAGGAGAAGCCGGGGCACGTGCACGACACATCCAGCGCGGCGTCCACCGTGATCTCGTAGAACGTGCCGGGCTTCGAGTTGCTCGCGACGCGGTAGCGCCGCACCACCGGCGCCGCGATCGCATCGGCGAGGATGCGGAGCGCCTCGCGCATGGCGGCGGACGGCTCCCTGCCCCCTTCGCGGTCCCCGTCCTGCCCGCCCGCGGCGCGCAGCGCGGCGTGCTCGCGCTCGAAGACCTGGGCGGCCTCCCTCAGCACCGCCGCGGCGTCCTCCGCGTCCAGGTCCTCCAGCCGGAGCTCCGCGAGTTGCGGCGACAGCTCGCCGATCAGCCGCTCGAGCTCGGAGAGGACGTCGCGCGTCGCGGCGTCCGTCAGCGCGCGACCCTCGACCACGCCCTCGACCAGCGCGGCCTTCGCTTCGAGCAGCTCGCGCACGAAGTCGTCCACGGTGCCGGCGGCGACGACGTACGTCACGTTCACGGTGTTCGTCTGCCCGATGCGGTAAGCGCGGTCCTCCGCTTGCCAGTGGTTTGCCGGGACCCAGTCCAGGTCGTTGAACACGACCTGCCTCGCGCTCGTGAGGTTGAGCCCGACACCACCGGCCAGGATGTTCGCGGCGAACACGCGCACGCCGTCGTCGTCCTGGAACCGGTCCACGAGCTCCTGCCGCCGCGTGGACGGCGTAGCGCCGGTGAGCAGGACCGAGCGATCGGCGAAGTGCCGGTGGATGCGCTGCAGCGGCTCGTCGAAGCACGAGAAGACGATCACCTTCTCCCCCTGCTCGACGGCGCTCTCGATCAAATCGATGGTGTGATGGACCTTCGCCAGCGCGAGCTTGCGCCGCGCCGTGGTGAGGTGTGCGACGAGGCGGCTGCGCGCCTCGCTGCCGCCCGACGCCTTGCCGGCGCCAGTCGCCGCGCGGAGCAGGATGCCGACGGCCTCACGCATCTCAGCCGCCGCGGTGCCGGCGGGAACGTCGACGGCGAGCCAGGTGCGCAGTTTGGGCGGCAGCTCGAGCACGTCCGTCTTGGCACGGCGCAGCATCACGCCCTGGAGCTGCACCGCCAGCTCCTCGAGGTTCGATGCGCCGTCGGTCACCCAGCCGTAGCCGTTGTGGTACGCCGCGCAGTATCGCTTGGCGAAGCTCAGGAAGCTGCGGCCCATCGGGTGGCCAACGAGCTGGAGCAGCGGGAACAGGTCGCGCGGCCGATTCATCAGCGGCGTGCCGGTGAGCGCGTACACCGCTGGGCCGCCGGGCCGGCGTTCCGTGGCGGCGTCGACGAGCCGGCGCGCGTACCGACTACGCTGGCTCCGGTGGTTCTTGATGTAGTGCGCCTCGTCGAAGATCAGCCCCGCCCAGGGCACGCGTTCGAGCGCGTCGACGTGGCGGGCGAGGATGTCGTAGTTGACGACGACCCACGCACGGCGCGGCAGGGGAGCGTTTTCCGGGGCGCTGCACCACAGGTCGAGCTGACCAGCGTGTAATGCGCGCCGCTCGGCGGCGTTGGGACCGGATTCATCGGTCGTGGTGGTCGCGTGACCGTCTTCGAACGCGACCGGGGCCGAGGCGCCATCCAGGATGCGCACGGGCGCACCCGGCAGAACGGTCTCGATCTCGCGCGCCCAGTTCAGCTTTACCGACGCGGGGCACACCACGAGGTACGGGCCCTCAGGCTCTGCGTTGTGCATCGCGACGATGGCCTGACGCGTCTTGCCGAGACCCATGTCGTCCGCGAGGATCGCGCGCCGCCGCCGCAGCAGGAATGCGACGCCCTCGATCTGGTGCGGGAAGAGCCCCCGCGCGATGGACTCCGCGCGGGACAGATCAGCGTTGCGGAGAGCGGGATGCTTCGCGAAGTATACCATGGTCTCCTCCTATCTTTCCCCTCGCGGGGCCGGACTTGGCACCTTGGCCTGAGGGGCCAGGTTGCCGGGCGGTCACAGGGCCGTTCCCTACCGCCGCTCGTGATAGGCGAGTGTTTCGATGCGTACTGCGATGCGTCGCCCTTCTCCACGCAGCGCGCTCGGCGCACCGGCACCGCCAGCGCCGCACACGCCGCAGCGCTGCCGGGAGGAGTGTGCGGGGTGTGCGCGGCTTCCCCGTGGCTGGCCGGCCGGGCCGGGCGCGTCCCCGCAGCTCAGCGCCGACGTAAGCGCTCCATTTCTCCAGCGTGAATGAGCGCGGTGAAGGTATCGTCGATGCTCTGGCGGTGGCGCGCCGCCTGCTCCTCCGGCCCGATGCGGCCGAAGGCGCGGGACCACGCGACGTGCTTGGCGTGCGTCATGGCTGCGTACAGCCCGTAGACGCGCTCGTTCAGGTTCCACGCCACGCGTGAGAGTGCGCTCGCCCTCCCTTCGACGTCCGGCCACTCGAGCGCGAGCAGGTAGGCGCGGAACAGCGCAGCCGCATCCAGGTCCCGCATGGCCGCGTCGAAAGCGGCGAGGTCGCCTGCCGCCGCGGCTCTCTTCAGCCGCCGCAGGGCGGGCGCCCGCATGGTCGGTTCCGTCACGGCGGGTCGCGCGATCCCGCGCCGGATCGCCTCGAGCTCGAGCGCGGCGATCACGGGCTCGAGCAGCGCCGCCCGCTGAGGCGCCAGCCCTGCCGCCCGCTCGTGCAGGTCGTCCAGCAGCGCTGTGAGCAATGCATCCGAGAGCGCCGCCACGCGGTCTTCCGGCAGCGTGACGATCTCCTCGTCCGGAATCTCGTGGTACTCAATGGGTTCAGGTCCTTCGGCGTACACGACGACCTCCGATGGTTGAACGTGAGGCCGCTCTCGAGGACGGTGAACCGTGGAGCTGCAGGGGGGACGAAAAAATCCCGCAGCCGCGACTCAGGGGTCGAGTGCGATCTGCGGGTTCCGTGCAGCCGAACCTGCGGGATCCGCACCGCCCTTTAGGTCCTGTTCGCTCCCTCTCGGGGGAGCCGGGCCGGGCCAAGCAAGCGGCATCCAAAGTCCGCCCGTCCAACTCACATCTCGCGACCACGATAGCACCGATCGCGGTCCCACGCAAGCATCCTATCAATGCATTCCGTCTCCCCTGGCAGGCGACGGATCGCGGGCGCCGCCTCGCGTCGGTATCATCCCTGCGTCCATCCATTCGCGCCAGACCGTCGCATCATCCGCCAGCCGCCGCGGCCGGGTCGTGCATTCCCATCGCGAGGATCCCTCGGGCCCTCGTGCGTTGTGGATCGTGCTGCGGGTCGTTCCCGGCCTTAGACAGTAATGGCGTGGGATGGTGCGCCTGGCCCGGGTTGCCGCGATCGCGCGGTGGGCTGCGTCGAGGCGCCGGGCCGGGACGATGAGCGTCCCGGCCCGTCACCCGCCATCACGGGAACATCAACCCCACCCCGATCGAGAAGACGGGATCCGAATCCTCGACCGTCGTCAACGACACAGCGGCGCCGAAGAACACCTGCCGCAGCCCGAGCGTGAAGCCGAGCTCGGCCCCGAACTCGCTGCTCGTGTCCGTTTCCTCGAACTCATCGATCCCATCGCTGGCCTCACTCCTCGTGCGCATGTAGAGGAACTGCGGCACGGCGTACAGCGTGAGCGCGAGGGGGCCATCGGCGGTGAACGTGTGCCCCAGCCCGAGGCCGATCGGAATGGAAAGGCTGCTCGCCTCCACCTCGATGCCGAGGCCGAAATCCATGCTGAAGCGGCTATAGCCCAGCCCGGTTGCCGGGCACGCGGAGATCCCCTGGAGCGGGAGCTCGTAGGCGATCGTCCCGCCGAACGAGTTGACGTTCTCGTCGATGTCGTCGACGTCCGTGAGCGTGTAGCTCGCGCCGACCGCGAGCGGCCCCTCGAGGTTCGCGAGCAGAGAAGCCTTGTAGCCCGTCGCGCCGTCGGTGAAGCCGATGGCGCCGCCCAGGGCGAAACGGCCCGGCCCGGCCGGGTTGCCGAGGCACGCCTGCGCGAGCACATCCTCCGCTGTGATCATGCCGCCGGCCAGCAGCAGGACCAGGGCTGAAACGGTCTTGGTTCGGGCCATCGCGACTGCCTCCTCGCAAAATGGTATCGTGATTCCGAGGGAGTGGCTCGTGTGTGAGCCGGGGATGCGGGGCGCATTCGCTGAGCGACGCCGTTTTCGCCCCGCCGCCCGAATGCTCGGGCGTCAGGCCCATTCTAGCTCCACCCTCTGACACAATGCGGGTGTAGCGGCGTGGTCGTGGTCAGGCAGCGGTTCTCATCCAGAGGGGAGACCACAACCGATTGGTGCGGCCCGAGGTGCGATGCCTCCGCGATGTCGCAGGGCATCGCAAGAGCCGCGCACCCGCGGAGGCATTCGTGGACATGCGCGGTACGGCCATGTGCGGCAATCACTTCGCTGAGCCGCGCGGTGCGTCGCCGGGAAGGTGTCGCGGGGCCGCGAGAGCAGGATCCGCTACTTTGTTCTCACATTCGAGGCGTGCGCGTCCCGCCCCGGATGCCCGGGGCATCGGCGGCTCCGCTCTGGGGCGAGGCGTTGTTCGGCGAGCACGTGGCGTGCGCCCGAGCGGCGGGGTGCGCCCGACCCGCAGCGCGCGTGCGAGCCGCGGCGCGCGTTCCTGCCACGGCGTGGAGTCGTACCGCGGCGGCCGGCCGACGCGCGGCGCGCAGTCGACCGGCAGCGCCGGCGCGAGGCGCGACGTCCAGTCGCCCCCCGGCGCGCGTTCGAGCCGTCCGCAGACGGCGGCGTGTCTTCGCGCGCGCACCGATATGGTACAACCTTGTACCATCCGCGAGTGATCGTCCCGGAACCGGAGGCTGGGGCGATCCAGCGGCACCGACCGAAATGGTGCAATCTTGTACCATCTGCGAGCGATCGCCGCGGAGCTGGACGCCGAGGCGATCCAGCGGCGCCGAGTGAAATGGTACAATCCTGTACCATCTGCGGGTGCGGGCGAAAGGTCGTTCCAACCGGGACCAGGGCGCGCGAGTCCGGATCGCGTCCAGCCTCGGGGAGTTCGACTCTGATCCGACCGGACCCTCGGTGAGGACGGGGAGAGCGATCAGCCGCACCGTCCCGCCTCAACGCACGACCTAGCGCCACCGCGCCCGCATCTCCTGCTGCAGCACCCACGTGACGCCGCCATCGCGCGAGGTCTCGCCTCGGCACACGAAGGAATCCGCCGCGATGGCGTGGAAGCTCCACCGCTCCAGCTCGCCCGGCGCCGGGTTGAGCACTTCCTGGACGATACGGCCTGCGAACTCGCGCGCCACCAGGTGCGCGTACTCGCCGCTGGCGGGCTGCATCCACGTGACGTGCCAGACGTCCTCCGCAACGTCGTAGCAACGGAGCGTCGTGCCGTACTCGCGCGGCGCGGCGCCCTTCCGGAACAGCACGTCCTGGATGCACGCGCCGCCGAGGACCCAGCCGAAGTGCCACTCGCCCTCCGCCGTGCGCGCGACCTCCCCGTTCGCGTACCAACGCGACTCCACATCCCACGACCCGATGAGTCTGCCGTAGAGCATGAGGCGCTGCCGGTTCGCCGCGTCGGGCGCATCGGCCGCAAGCAGGTCGACGACGCGGGGATGCTCTTTCGCACAGCGTCGAGGCGGGTAGATTGCGCATCGTTCGGCTGTCGTTCCGCTCGCTCGCGCTTCGACGGGCAGACCCGTGCCGGCGGTTCGGCTGTCGATCCGCTCGCCAGCGCTCTGGCAACCAGGCCCATGCCCGCTGTGCGGCTGTCGCTCCACTTGCCAGCGTTTCGGCAGCCAGGCCCATGCGCCGGCAATGCAAGTCGACGACGTCCGCCCCCACGACCGACCACGACCCATGCTCAACCACGCCCTCCTCCGCCGCCTCCTCGCCGAGCGCAGGATCGCGCTCGAGCCAGCGCCGCTGCTCGACGCATCGCCGCGCACGCCGGCCGCGCCACGGGAGCGCCTGCGCGACCGCGTCGAAGGCATGCTCCTCGGCCTCGCCATCGGCGATGCGCTGGGCAACACCACCGAAGGCCAGCATCCGCGGGCGCGCCGCGAGGCGCACGGCGGAGAGATCCGCGACTACCGGCCGAACCCGCGCGCGGGCGGGCGGCCCGTCGGCCTGCCGTCCGACGACACACAGCTCGCGTTCGCCACGCTCCGCCGGCTGCTCGAGGACGGACGTCTCGACCCGGACGCGCTGCTCCGCGAGTTCGGGAGCCGCCCGATCTTCGGCATCGGCCAGACCGTACGCACGGCGCTCGAGCGGTACCGGCGAGGCCATCCGTGGTACGAGGCCGGCGTGCCGTCGGCGGGCAACGGCGCGCTGATGCGCATCGCGCCCGTGCTCGTCCCGCACCTCGCCAGTCCGTCGCCGGAGCTGTGGGCGGACGCGGCGCTCGCGGCCATGATCACGCACAACGACCGCAGCTCGACGGCGGCATGCCTCGCCTTCGTCGCGCTGCTCTGGGAGCTGCTCGATCGCGACGACATCCCCGCGCCTGAGTGGTGGCTGGACACCTTCGTCGCCACCGCCCGTGAGCTCGAGGGCGACGCCGCGTCCTACACCGCCCGCACACCGCGCACCCCCTACGAGGGGCCGCTGTGGCGGTTCGTGGATGAGCGGGTGCGCGAGGCGATGGCGGAGGAGCATGACGTCATCGACGCAGGTGACGCCTGGCACTCGGGTGCCTACCTGCTCGAGACCGTGCCGTCCGTGCTCTACATCCTCTGCCGGCACGGGCACGACCCCGAAGAGGCGATCGTGCGCGCGGTGAACGACACCTGGGACAACGACACGGCGGCGGCGATCGTCGGCGCGGCGGTCGGCGCGCTGCACGGCCGCCGCGCCCTGGCCGAGCGCTGGATCACCGGCCTGCTCGGCCGCACCGCCGCCGACGACGACGGGGAGGTGTTCCGGCTGACGGGGGCGGCGGTGGAGCGGTGGGTGCGGTGAGCCACGCGCGGGCGTGCGTCCCGCTACCACCGCACAGACGTGCGCCCCCGCTACCACCGCCGAAGATCTGCGCCCCCACCCCTGCGGCCTCGCGCCCCTGCGCGGCGTGCCCGCGCCGGCCGGATCACCGGGCCGTTTCCGGGCGTAGGCCCTGATACCGAGCCATGCCTGCGTCCGGGCCTTCACACGGAGTGGTGCCTGTATCCGGCCCTTGCCACCAACCGATACCTGCCGCCCGCGCCTTGACGCCGAGCGGTGCCTGTGCCCGGACCTCGACACCGAACCATGCCTGCGCGCGGGCCTTGACTTTGAGCGCGCGCGAAGTGTTAGCGTCGGACCATGGAAACGCTCAGCATCGGACAGGCGGCCGCCCACCTGGGCATCAGCACGCACGCGCTGCGCTATTACGAGCGCGCGGGCCTGATCGCGCCCGTTGCCCGCTCGCCCAGCGGGCATCGTCGGTACTCGCTGGAGGACCTCGAGCACCTGCGGTTCCTGCACTGCCTTCGGCAGACGGACATGCCCATCCGCCGCATCCGCGAGTTCGCGGCTGTGGCCCGCGTCCGCGACGCCGACGCCGCGCTCGCGATCCTCAGCGCCCACCGACGTGACGTCGAGCAGCGGATCGCGGAGCTGCAGGAGCGCTTGCGCGTGATCGATCGCAAGATCGCGCGGCTGCAGGGCCGCGACCCCGACGGCGCTTCGGCGGCCGACGGCACCAGGCCCGGCGCTCGTGCGGCGCCGGCCGGCGATGAACGTTGACTCGAACGCGGGGAGGACACCGCATGGATCTGGGTCTGGAGGGGCGCGTCGCGCTCGTCACCGGGAGCTCGCGAGGGATCGGCCGCGCAACGGCGCTTGCGTTCGGCCGGGAAGGGGCGCGCGTCGTCGTCACGTACAGGAGCGACCGCGACCGCGCGGAGGCCGTGGCGGCGGAAATCCGCGATGCAGGCGGCGAGGCCTTCGTCGTCCACTACGACCTGGCGTCCGACGATGCGATGCGCGCCGCCGTGGACGCGACCCTCGCGCGTTGGGACCGCATCGACATCCTCATCAATAACGCAGTCGCCTGGGGGTCTCGAGCGCCGCAGGATGCGCCGCCGTTCGAGGAGCTGCCGCCCGACGAATGGCGGCCGCTGCTCCGCGCGAACCTGGAGGGCGCGATCCGGACGATCCAGCTCGTCGCGCCGACGATGCGTTCGCAGCGCTGGGGGCGGATCATCAACGTCTCGAGCGGGATCGCCGTCGATGGGCTGCCGCGCTCGGGGTGGTACGCCCCCGCCAAGGCGGCGCTGCACGGCCTCACGCGCTCGCTGGCCAAGGAGT
>DATCLK010000312.1:0-2091 GCA_036563975.1 Longimicrobiales bacterium
CTATTCTCCCGCCGTCAGCTTGACCGGCTCGTTGATGAGGGCGCCCCGGGTCCCGAGCGCCGGGTAGCTCAGGCCGCTCAACTCATCGTGCAGTTCGGCCAGCCGCAGGAACGCGTCCGCGGCGCTCGCGGGCGCGGCCGCGTCGCCGAGGCCGGCCAGGATCACCCCGAGCACCTGCCAGCCGGGCCGCGCGAGCGGCGGCGGCGTCAGCGCCGGCCAGAACCGCTGGATGCGGCCCTCGTGGTTGGTGAAGGTGCCTTCCTGCTCCACGAACGTCGTGACCGGCAGCACGAAGTGAGCGTTGCGGGCCGCGGCGCTCGCGTACGGGCCGACGTAGACGAAGAGGTCGGCGTCTCTCCCGAAGTCCGCGGGGGCGTCCGCGAGCTCATCGCCCAGCACGAGCAGGACGCGGCCGGCGGTGGATTCCGGCAGCCCGCCGCGCCCCTCGTCGTCCCCCACGCGGGAGAAGCCGAAGAGGGCGAGCCCGCGCACGTTCGCAGCCAGGTCACGGCGCCGCGCCAGGCGGGGAAAGCCGGGACAGACGTCTTCGTCTTCCGCGCGGGCGCTGCGGTACACCCCCGTCCCGCCGCCGAGCACGCTCATCAGCCGGGCGAAGAGTCCCACGTCCTCGTTGGCGTGGAACGGAGAGGCCACGGCGAGGACCGACCCCCGCCCGATGCGCTCCTTCAATCGCGCGACGAGCGCGACTGCCACGTCCTGCCAGCTCGCGGCCACGAGCTCGCCGCTCCCGTTGCGCATCATCGGCGTGTCCACCCGGTCCGCCCGGTTCAACCACTCGTAGCGAAGGCGGCCGTAGTCGCACATCCAGTACGAGTTCGTCTCCGGGTTGGGCCGCGGCTTGAGCCGCATGACCAGGTTGTCCCGCGTGTCGATGCGGATGTTGCAGCCCTGGGAGCAGTTGGGACAGATCGACGGCGTATGGTCGAGGTCCCAGGCGCGCGCCTTGTGCAGGAAGTCCTTCGAGATGAGCGCGCCCACCGGGCAGATGTCGACGATGTTGCCCGCCCAGTTCGAGTCCTCCAGGCCGCGCTCGAAGAACGTGTCGATCACGGAGCGGTGTCCTCGCTGGACCACGCACAGCGCGTCCTGCCCCGCGATCTCGCGCATGAAGCGCACGCAGCGCGTGCACATGATGCAGCGGCTCCCCTCGTAGAGGATGTCGCCGCCGAAGTCATCGCGGCCGAAGACACGCTTCTGCTCCAGGAACCGCCCGTGCTTGAGCCCCTCCTTCGCCACGTAGTCCTGGAGCTTGCACTCGCCGGCCTGGTCGCAGATCGGACAGTCGAGCGGGTGGTTGATCAGGTAGAACTCGAGCACGCCCGTGCGGGCCTCGCGCGCCTTCGGGCTCTCGGTGTTGATGACCTGGCCGTCGGCGACCGGCGTCACGCATGCGGGCTGGAGCTTGGGCATCCCCTCGACCTCGACCAGGCACATGCGGCACATGGCCGGAGCCGAGAGGCCCGGGTGATAGCAGTAATGCGGGATCGCGACGCCCGCCTGCTCGGCGGCCTCGATGATGCGCGTCCCCTTCGGTACCTCGACCTGCCGTCCGTTGATGGTGCAGGTCACCGTGTTCTTCTGTTCGCTCGTCATTCCCAGGTCCTTCACGCCTGCACCCGCAGCGTTGCGAGGGGCGAGGCCGATCGCCCGGTCCTCCTGGCCGTCACACGGCCGCTGCGGTCGCCGCGCACGCGCCGTCGTGGATGTGGGCCAGGTATTCGTCGCGGAACTTCTGAATCGAGCTCGCCACCGGCGCGGCGGCGGAATCGCTCAGCACGCAGATCGTGGTGCCGGTCATGTTCCGCCCCACCTCCAGCAGCACGTCCAGGTCCTCCTCCCTGCCCTCGCCGCGCTCGATGCGGCGAAGGATCTTCGCGAGCCAGGCAGTCCCCTCGCGGCACGGAGTGCACTGGCCGCACGACTCGTGGGCGTAGAACTCCACGATCCGGCGAACCTGCTTCACGATGCAGGTCGTGTCGTCCATCACGATCACGGAGGCCGTGCCCAGCATGCTGCCCGCCTTCGCCACGCCCTCGTAATCCATCGGGATGTCGATCTCGTCCGCGCGCA
>DATCLK010000313.1:0-2721 GCA_036563975.1 Longimicrobiales bacterium
GCATGACGGCAATGTCCGTGAACAGCTTCGAGACCGAGCCCACGCGGTAGACCGTCTGCGCCGTCGCAGCCACACCCTCCTCGGGCCGCGCCAGGCCGAACCCGCGCGCCCACACCACCTCCTGGTCGTCCACCAGCGCAATCGACACCGCCGGCAGACCCTTGTCCCGCATCTCGTGCTCGATCAACGCCTCGATGGAATGGACCGCGGCGGCGTACCGGGACGGCGGCTCGATCGCGACATCGCCAGCTCCGCAGGCCGCGACTCCAGCCGCGATCAGCGCGGCCGCCACCGAACGCCACGGCCGCGTGCTCGCGATCCTCCAGGGTTGTTCGATCATGGTCACCCTGCGTCAGTTGCGGCGGTACCCCGGCCCGCGCACGATCCGACCCGGCTTCGCGCCCGTGTGCTTGCCATCGCGCACGACCGCGACGCCGTTGACGAACACGTGCCGTACGCCGACCGAGAGGCGATGCGGGTCGTCGAAGGTGGCGAGGTCGATGATCGTCTCCGGGTCGAAGACGACGATGTCCGCGTACATGCCCTCGCGCAGCAAGCCGCGATCCTGGATGGACAGACGCGTCGCGACGGCGGACGTCATCTTGCGGATCGCGTCCTCGAGCGGGATCACGCCCTCCTCCCGCACGTACCTGCCGAGGATGCGCGGGTAGTTGCCGTACGCCCGCGGATGCGCCAGGCCCCTCGCGCTGTCCGGGTCCATCCCGCCGGCGTCGGTCCCGATCTTCATCCACGGCTGCCGGAGCTGGAGCTTCACGTTGTCCTCGGACATCAGGAAGAACACGGTGCCGATGCTACGCCGCTCCGTGATCAGCAGGTCGATGATCGTCTCTACCCAGTCCTTTTGCTGATCCGCCGCGATCTCCGAGAGCCGGCGGCCGGCCCACTTCCGCGTCTCGGGCTTCGTGAGGCCCAGCACGAGCACGCCCTCCGGCGTCGCAAGGCTGCACAGGTTCTCCCAATCGCCGCTCCCCGCGTGGACCTCCTCCACGACCCTCCGCCGGACCGCCGGGTCCTGGATGTTGTCGTAGAGCTTCCCGTCTTCGGCGACCCACGGCGGCAGACACGCCGAAAGGCCCGTCCCGCCCGCCGTGTAGGCGTACATGTTGGCCTGCACATCCAGCCCGGCCGCCCGCGCGGAGTCGATCTTCGCGATCGCCTGCGCCGCCTTGTGCCAGTTCGCGCGGCCTGCCGCTTTCAGATGGTAGATCTCGGCGGCGACGCCTGCCTCGCGGCCGATCCGGATCGCTTCGTCGATCGCCTCGAGGAGCTGGTCGGCCTCCGAACGCATGTGCGTGATGTAGACGCCGCCGTAGGGCGCCATCACCTTCGCGATCTCGATCAGCTCCTCGGTGGTCGCGTAGTTGCCGGGCGGGTAGATCAGCGCCGAGGCGATGCCGAACGCGCCACCCTCCATCGCCCAGCGTACCGCCTTGCGCATCGAATCCAGCTCGGCCGCCGTCGGCGGACCCATCGCCTGGCCTTTTCCGTACACGCGGATCGTCGTCGCACCGACGAACGAGCCCACGTTCGCCGAGATCCCGTTCGCCTCCATGGCGCGCAGCCAGGCGTCGAAGCCGTCGGGGCCCATGAAGCTGCGCGCCAGCGCCTCGAGCTCCGGGTCCCTGATGTCGCTCTCGGCGAGGGTCAGCTCGTTCGCCGGCGCGTTCGTCCAGCCCTCACCCAGGATCTCCGTCGTGACGCCCTGCGTCACCTTGCTCACCAACCGCCCGTCGCCCCGCAGCATCGCCCCCCGCGAGTGGCCCTGGATATCGATGAAGCCAGGCGCGACCACCAGGCCCCGGGCATCGATCCGCTCCCGGGCCTGCGCGCCCGCGAGAACGCCAGCGGGCGCGACGCGGGCGATCCGGTCACCGCGTACGGCCACGTCACCGTAGAACCACGGCGCACCGGTTCCGTCCACGACGCGCCCATTCTCGATCACGAGGTCGTATCTCTCACCCGCATCGCCGCAGCCGACGAGAACCGCGAGCCCGAAACACGTCACCGCCAGCGTGGACCGCATCATCGCGCTCCCCCGCGTCATCGTTTGCGCTCCGGCGGCAGCTCAGCGGGACCTGCTGGCCGCCGACGACTCCCGCACCCGGCCGAACTCCGCCAGCCCTTCCACCGCGACGGCCTCGACCCGACCATCCGCGCTGAGACGGAAGGTGAAGAAGGTCCGTCCCAGCACCGGGTCCCGCCAACGCGCCAGGAACGTGTCGTGATGCCAGTGCTCGAGGTCGCCGGTGATGTTGGAGCCCGCCCGCGCCACGAGCCGATCGCCTTCCGCCGTAATGCGGACCTGGCCGTACAGACTGTCCGCGTAGGTCCCGGCGTACGCCGCCAGTGGGAGCGAGGGCGACGTCCCCCGAGCGCGCTGCTCCTCACGCTGGCGCCAGCGCTCCGCGGCGCGCGCCTCCGTCGCCTTCTGCTGTTCGAGCAGCAACGCGCTCCAGTCCTTGTCCCGCGGACCCAGGTACCGGTCGAGGATCGTGTAGACGATCGCGACCGGGAAGCTCGTGCCGCCCAGGTTCGTCAGCACGACGATGCCCAGCTCCTCTTCCGGGACCAGCATGACTTCCGCGCGCATCCCATCGATCGCGCCGCCGTGGCCGACCAGCTTGCGGCCGCGGTAGTCCCGGAGGAACCAGGCCAGGCCGTAGGCCATGAAATGCGTCTCCGGGTACAGCTCCCGCGTCT
>DATCLK010000314.1:0-12488 GCA_036563975.1 Longimicrobiales bacterium
CGAACGCGCGCAAGTACCCCGCGCGGCCGCAGGTCGGCCCGGATCCGATGCGGCAATGAAGGCGGAGCATGGGGCTATCATGTGTGGCCGGCATGCGGGCACGCTGACGTCGATGAGCGAAGTCGCCCGGATGCGCGCAGCGAGATCGTTCCCGGCGAGTACCGCCTGGATTCGATGGCGCCCTTCCCCACTCCACCGGCCGGCTGGGCGCGGCCGGAGGTCGTCGTGTTCGACCTGCCGCAGGGGCTGCCTGCAGAGGGTGCTCGGCGGCGCAGGGCGGACATCGAGGCGAAGACGCCGACGCGTGCGCTGCCCGCCAGCCGGGCGGAGCTCGCGAGCTGGAAGGCGTACAGCGGCTTCATTCGGGCGGGCGTGGAGATCTACTGGAGGATCTACGAGAAGGGCCTGGGCGACATCGCCGGCCTCGGGCAGCGGAACGGCTCCCGGCCGTTCGTGGTGGAGAGGTACCCGCGCTACGTCATCCAGCGCCTTTCCTCGGGGCTGACGGTGCCGCCAAAGCGCCAGAACGTCACGGCGTACGTGGTGGTGCTGACCGCGCTGCTGCGCGAGAGGGGATACGCGTGGCGGGACAGGATCCCGCTGCGCGTCGACCATGCGGCGCGATGCTGTGCGCGATCCCGGCGGTGGCGTCTGCCGGTCAGGACAGCCGGCAGCCGGGGGCGGTGGCGTACCGCCGGAGGCTGATTCGCGCAAGAGGGTGTTGCGGGAAGGGCTTGATGTCACTCCGTGAGGGGTGGGTAGCACTTGGCGCTGGGCAAGCGATGTAATCACGATACGCCATCCTGAATCACAACGGAAGCGGCAATGCAAGAGTACCGACCCTCTGAAGTCCAGCGCGCCTTGTCGAACCGCTTCAGCATCGTGGAGCCGATCCGGGCCGGCGGCCAGGGCGCCGTCTACCGGGCCATGCGAACCGCTCTCCCCGACGGATCTCCCACGCACGATCACGTTGCGCTCAAGATTTACGGTGTAGCGGGCCAGGAAGAGCGAGTCGACCGGGAGGTGGCGGTGATGCAACGGATCCGGCATGCGTCGCTGGCCAGTCTCGTCGAAGCAGGTGAACTCTCGCTCGCCGGCGCCAAGCTCCGCTATGTGGCCTGGGGATACGTTGAAGGCGCCGCGCTGGACGAGCGGCTAAGCCGTGGCCCTCTGGAACCGAACACGGTGGCCGTGGTGGGTCGAGATGTTGCCGCCGCCCTGGCTGAGCTTTGGACGCATCGGATCGTTCACCGAGATATCAAGCCGAAGAATGTGATGCTCCGCAGGGGAGAAAGAGAGGCCGTGCTCATAGATCTCGGGATTGCGAGGCATCTCGATGAAGCTTCACTAACGCCACACGGCATGACCTGCGGCACCATCGGTTACATGTCACCGGAGCAGTTCCGTGGCGAACGGCATCTAACATGTAAGTCGGATGTCTTCTCGCTCGGCGTGGTCCTGCAGGAAAGCCTGGCAGCAGCCCATCCCACGGGCCGCGATCAGGTACGACTGGTGACCACTCCGCCGCGCACGGCGGAGATCGCACCAACCTGTCCAACGGCTCTCGCTAACATCGTGGATAGCATGCTTTCGTTGCGCCCGGCGTTCCGCCCCGATCCGTGCACGTTGGTCAAATCCTTCGAGAATCTTATCGCACTGCTGTGAGGTACAATGTATTATCACAACACACGTTACACCTTCAAGCTACCAGACGGATGTCCGCCAGATATTGCCGGCGGGATCATCGCGGCCTCCGCAATGCCACACCACCAGCTTCTGCGCCGCAATCTGAAATCATATCCATATCTGCAGCACCGGTACTTCGATCCCCAGATCTACCTTGCCGGGCTCAACTCAAGACAAGCACCGACGGCGACTTACAATCTTGCCACTTTCCCGTGGTTTGACGTCACAGACAGCGTGCCCAGCTATGACAGCTCGCGGCATGGCACGATGAAGCAGTACAAAGAACGATTTTCAGATGAGCTCGTCGATTCGTGGGCCGGCCAGCCACCTACAGACCCCGACCTCATCTCTCGCGCCGTTCGCGAGGCTGTTCTGTTCCAGGTACAGCTCGGGTGCGAAGGAATCATACTCCCTTCCCCGATGACGGCTGCCGCGACCGGCGACTACGAGTCGGAACTCCGCTGGCTTGACTGCGGCCTTGAGGTCTGTCAAGACCAACGTATCTCCCTACCCGTGTTTGCCACAGTAGCAATATCGGATCCGCTGCTACGCGGGACAGACCCCGATGCGAACGCGTTGATCAATACGATCACAGACCAAGTCAGCGCGCGACCTGTTGCCGGGGCGTACATCGTAATCGAACAGGCATCGGAGCGCGGCTATTCCTGTACACATCCTAACACGCTCTACTCTCTCCTTCTGCTCGTCGACGACTTGGTCCGCGGCGCAGGCAAGCGCGTTATCGTAAACTACATGGGAACGTTCGGCGCTGTATTGCGAGCTGCCGGAGCCAGTGTCTGGTCAACGGGATACTATCTCTCTCAACGCCGCCTGAGGTTGGCGGATTTTGAGACAAGCGACGCGAGGGCGTATCCACGTTACCACAGCTTCAAGCTCGCTGGCGACATCGGTGTGAGGAGCGACCTTGAGACCATTGTGCGATCCGGGTTAGGCCCTGCGGTCTTCTACGAATCGGAGGCGGCGCGCCCTCTTCACGCTGCGTTGCTAGCGGGCCGTAGAAGTGATGACGTGCCTGCCTGGAAGTACGAGATTAGCAATATCCGAGCCGCGCAGGTTCATCATACAAGCCTTATGCGCGGCCTCGGGCTGTCACTGGAGATGCGCGATGATTCCAACCGAATCAACGCTGTCAACCGATGGTTGGAGCGGGCCAGCGAGCTAGCGACCCAGATCTCGCAGCTCGGGATAAGAGATAGTTACCAGACAGAGCTCAGTCATCAGGAAACCTGGCTCCAAGTGTTTGAGCGGTGGAGAAAACGATCAGGCTTGTGATCAAGCTAGATTGAAGTCTCGCGAGTGGTCAGAGCCGCATGGTATAGGCGGTCGGTTGCTCGTACGCGCTCGGGTGTATAAGCACGGCGCCTGGCTGCGGGCACCCCAAGAATCACCTCCCCTGCGCTGAGCAGCAGCAAGCCCACACCGGCGGCCCTAAAGGCCTGCTCCATAGCAGAAGTTAGACGAACTTGGGCGCCGTCAACGAGGACGTAACTCTCGTCCGCAAAGCGCTGGTAGCTCTGAGCTTGCGCCAACGCACGCTTCCAGCGCCTGATCTTTGCCTCAATCGCCACGATCTCCAGGCCCGCCGTCCGGGCAGGCCCAGTCAGCTCGATCGTCCCATTCCGTCGATGTCGGATCACACGTAACCGTGTTAGCCTTTGCAGCGTGCGCGCGACATCTGTGTGGGCGATGAGAAGCTGCTCAGCTACGCGCTCCGGAGAGGTCGGCCCACATCTTTCTAGATGAGCAAGGATGTGCGTTTCGATGACGGTGAACTTCCGCCGGATCAGTTCGCGCGGATCCCTGCGCCAGATGCCTACGAGGAGATCCGGGATCAGCCGGCCAATCGCCTGCTCCTCCAAGGTTGTGACACCACCGCCACGTGCGCGCGTTGCCAACTCGCCCACCCATGCCTGCAGCGGGCGGATCATCTCCCGCTCGAAGCGAACTCGTGGGACGCCCGTGTCCATGGCCGGAGCGCTACTCGAACGATGAACGCTGATCGTTACGCAGCTCCTATAGGGTATCGTGTCGCGCTGTCTCTAGGAGTCAAGGTAGCTGAGCCACACCATACATGTACCGCCTAAGGTGGTCAAGGATCCCTCATGCACCCCACCCTCGACCGCTTCCGCGGCGCCCTGCTCGGCCTCGCGGTCGGCGACGCGCTGGGCACCACGCTCGAGTTCCGCCGCCCGGGCAACTTCCTGCCGATCACCGATATGGTCGGCGGCGGCCCGTTCGGCCTGGAGCCCGGCCAGTGGACCGACGACACCTCGATGGCGCTCTGCCTGGCCGAGAGTCTCGTCGAGCGGCAAGGCTTCGACCCGTTCGATCAGCTCGAGCGCTACTGCCGCTGGCACGAGGAAGGGCACCTCTCGAGCACCGGCCGCTGCTTCGACATCGGTGTGACAACGGCAGCGGCGCTCGCGCGCTACAAGGCGGCCAAACACGCGGGCACGCTGACCACGTTCGAATTCGGCTCCACGGACCCGCACAGTGCCGGTAACGGCTCGATCATGCGGCTGGCGCCCGTGCCCATGGCGTTCGCCGCGCGTCCCCTCGAGGCAATCGAGTTCTCCACGCAGAGCTCACGCACCACGCACGGCGCCACGGAGGCGGTGGACGCGTGCCGCTACCTCGGCGCCCTGATCGTCGGCGCGCTGCGCGGCGCGAGCAAGGACGAGCTCCTTGCCGAACGCTACTCGCCCGTGCCCGGCTACTGGGACGAGCACCCCCTCACGCCGGCCATCGACGAGGTCGCTCGCGGCTCGTTCAGGACCCGCGAGCCGCCGGAGATCCAGGGACGGAGATACGTCGTGAAGTCTCTCGAAGCCGCGCTGTGGGCGTTCCACCGAACCAGCGACTTCCGCTCCGGTTGCCTCGCCGCGGTCAACCTCGGCGACGACGCGGACACCACAGGCGCGGTGTACGGCCAGCTCGCCGGCGCGTTCTACGGCGCGTCGGCCATCCCGGGCGAGTGGATCGAGCGGCTCGCGCTGCGCGAGAAGATCGAGGAGCTGGCCGCCGGGCTCTTCGAGCTGGCCGGGATCGCGGAGACCGGCTGACGGGCGTTCGCGGCCTGCTCACCGGGCCTGATGCATGAGCACGCATCGCCCAGCCAGAGCCGCGCCGCGGTATCACGCGCCGCCGTCACGCACGTTGCCAAAGGCGGTCACGGTCCTGCGGCCCCCTTCGGTGGCGCGTGCGGAGGCAGGTCCCATGATACTGTGGCGGTTTCGGCGCCGCGCCTCCGGCGCTCGTGAGGTACGCTCACGGCACCAGCACCACCTTCACCACCGCCTTGCGTGCTTCGAGCGCCGCGTGCGCGGCTGCCGCGTCGGCCAGCGGGAAGCGCTGAATGCGCGGCGTGAGGACGCCTTTGGCCGCGGCGGCGAGCGCGCGCTCCTCCAGCGCACGCATGCTGCCGGCGCGACGGAGCAGCGCCGGGCCGACCGCAGCGCTCGCGGTGAGGCCGCGCGCGTACAGGTCGTCCGTCGTGAGCGCGGTCGGCGCGCCAGACGCCCAGCCGAAGAAGACGAACCGCCCGCCGGCGGCGAGCAGGTCGAACACCTCCCGTCCTACGCGGCCGCCCACGCCATCCAGCACCACGCTCACATCACGACCATCGAGCGCGTCACGCACGGCGCGCGTCCACCCGGGTTCCTCGTAGTCGGCGACGACGTCTGCGCCGTCCGCGCGCGCGTGCTCGAGCTTCGCGGCGCCGCCGACGCCGGCGACGACGGTCGCGCCCGTCACGCGGCGCAGGTGCTGAACGAGCAGACTACCGACCCCGCCGGCCGCGCCGGTGACGAGGACGACATCCTCCCGCTCGACGCGCGCGACGTCGAGCACGCCGAGCGCGGTGCGGCCAGTCCCGATCATCGCGACCGCGACGTCGTCACGGACGCCCTCCGGGATCACGAACGCTGCCTCTTCGCCGCACACCGCGCGCTCGGCGTACCCGCCGGCGGCGGGACCGAGGTGCGCGACGACGCGCCGCCCCAGCCACGCGCGATCCACGCCCTGCCCCACCGCATCCACCACGCCGGCGACCTCGCGGCCGGGAATCCACGGCAGCGCCGGCAGCGGAAGCGTTGCGGGTGATTCGACGCCGGCGCGGACCCACGCATCGATGCGGTGCACGCCCGCGGCCGTCACGGCGATGCGGAGCTGCCCAGCGGAGGGCTCGGGGTCGGCGACACGCTCCAGGCGCAGCACGCCCGGCGGGCCGAACTCGCGCAGGATGATCGCGCGCACGGTGAGCCTCCTCGGGACGTCGTCGCCTTCAGGCCACGTACGGCTTTCGGGCCCGGGCATCACGCAGCGCGCTCGCCCACCACACGAGGCGGTCCAGGAGCCGCTGCGCCGCCGCGTCCGCCGCCGCGCCGTCCCGCGGCTCGCCATCCTCATCGAACAGGCTGTGCGCCATGTGGAAGCTGACCGTGTCTCGCACCGTGACGGCGTGCAGCTCGGCGAACACCTGGCGCAACTGCTCGACCGCGCGCAGCCCGCCGCCGATGCCGCCGTACGAGACGAACGCCACGGGCTTCGCGAGCCAGCCGTCGTAGACCGAGTCGATCGCGAGTTTGAGGGACGCCGGGTAGCCGTGGTTGTACTCCGGCGTCACGATGACGAAGCCGTCCGCGGCCTCGATGCGCGCGGCGAGGGCGTGGACCGCGGGGTCGTCGCACTCGAAGGGCGACTGCTGCACGGGCCTCAGCGGGACGTCGCGCAGGTCGATCACGTCCAGCTCGATCCTGTCGTAGCGCTCGGCCCGGCGCACGAACCACCGCGCGACGACCTCGCCGAAGCGGCCTTCCCGGGTGCTGCCGATGATGATGGCGATGCGGAGCATTGGTCGGAGCGGTTACGTTTGCCAGTACGAGTACGTTTAGGAGTACGAGTACGAGTACGTTTACGAGGACGAGCATCAATGCAGGGCACTCGGGCTCCGCCGCGCGTCGGCTGGCCGGTGCACGGCGGCCGGCACCCATGCGAGCGCGGTGAAGGCGACGACCCACCAGAACGCGCGGTGGAACGCAGCGGCGAGCGCGTCGGGGTCCGCGGCCTGCGCTCCCAGCGCCGCTGCGATCGGGTCGGGGTGAACCATGTGCGCTCCCGCCGCGGCGCAGAGCTGCGCGCTCAACACGACCGCGAGCGCGGCCGTGCCGAACGCGGCGCCGCCGCGCTGGAGCACGCTGGCGAGACTCGTCGCATGGCCGATGGACTCGCGCGCCACGCCGCTGTACAGGATCGGCATGACGGGGACGTGGGCCAGGCCGAGGCCGAAGCCGCGCGCGAGCAACGCCGCGCCGAGAGCCGTGTCCGCAACGCCGCGCGGGGCGAGGGCGAACGGCAGCGTCGTGGCCACGGCCAGCGCGGTGCCCCCGACGATCAGCGGGCGTGCTGCTGCGGCGCGATCCGCGAGCCGGCCCGCGGCCGCCATGCCGAGCGCCATCCCGAGGGCCTGTGGCGCGAGCAGCATCCCCGCGTCCAGCGCGTCCGCGCCCAACACGCGCTGGTAGAACAGTGGTAGCAGGAAGAGCGGCGCCCACGTCGACAGCCCCGTCACGAACAGCAACGCGGCGGCGACGGCGAACGAGCGCTGTGCGAACAACCGCAGGTCCAGCAGCGGTGCGGTCCCGCCGCGCAGCGCGTGCGCGATGAAGCCGGCGAGGAGCGCGGCGCCGGCGAGGGTCCAGAGGGCTGGCGGCACGGCGGTCGCAGCCGACTGCATCGCTGCCCCGGTGGCCGCCGTGTCCGCCATCGCCGCCGTGCCTGCGGCGCCTGTTCCCGCTGTCTCTGCTGCGCCCGCCATCGCTGGTGCGGCCGCTCTGCCCGCCATGCCGCCGCTACCTCCATCCCGCACTCCCGCGAGTCCGTAGAGGAGCATCGTCAACGCGGGCAACAGCAGCGCGAACCCGAAGGCGTCGAACCGTGTCGACCCGTGCCGGCGCCCCGGCGGCACGCGCCACCACCCGAGCACCGCCGCGGCGACGCACAGCGGAACCTGGGCGAGGAACGTCCAGCGCCAGCCCAGCGCCTCGATGAGCAGGCCGCCGAGCACCGGAGCCAGGATCATCACGACCTGGCCCGGGACCGTGAGCAGGAGCATGGCGCGCCCCACGCGCAGCCGTCCCGCGGCGTCCGCCATGATCGCCTGGAGCAGCGGCAGCACGAGCCCGCCGCCGACTCCCGCCGCGATCCGGAACGCGACCAGGCTCTCCAGCGACCACGCCGCGCCGCACAGCGCCGAGCCGGCCGCGAACACCGCCAGCGCTAACGTCCACAGCGCACGCGCGCCGAACCGGTCCAGTCCCCAGCCGACCAGCGGGATCCCGGCCGTCGTCGCCAGCAGGTATCCGGTCACCACCCACTGCGCGCCGGCGACCGAGCCGCCGCCCAGGTCGCGAGCCAGCGACTCGACCGCGACGTTCACCACCGTCGCGTCCGTCAGGGCCGGGACCGCGCCGCACAGCAGCACCGCGGCGAGGCCGAGGATGCGGCGGTCGAGGGGCTGGGGCTGGTCGCCGGTGGGGCGCCGCGCGCCTGGGTGGAGTTCGTGTCGATGCTGTCCGTGGCTTTCCTGGTCCGGCCCGCCTGGCCGCCGCTGGGCCTGGCGGTGCAAGGGCTCGGCGGACTGCCGCTGCTCGCACGGCCGGCCACGCCCGGGCGCCTCGTTCCGCTCAAGCCGTGGCGCCGGGATCGCCGCTGGTGGCCGGGGGCGCTCACTCGGCTCGGCGCGCCGGGCCCTGTCCGCGTCGTCGATCATGGCCATGGCGGAAGTAAACTAAACGGTGTAGTTTTGTCAAGAGGCGGGCGAGCGGCCCCGTACAGGCGACCCCGCCACAGAACGCAGCGCCAGGGGGCAGGTCCCCGGACGTACGGCCGGAGCGCCCCGGTGGAGTGCCCGGCCAGCGAGGCAGCGCCTGAGCGGCACGCCGGGGCGCTCCGCTGAGTGCGGCGGCAGGCGGACCGGGAGCGCGCCCAGCCGAGTGTAGCGACAGGCACACGGCAACGCGCCCCGCTGGGTGCGGCGGCAGGCACGTGGGCAACGCGGCTCGCGGCGAGAGGAACGCAGGCAATGCGGCTCGCGGCGAGAGGAACGCAGGCAATGCGTCCCGCGGCGGGAGGCACACCGGCAGCGCGTCCGGCCGCGGCAGGCGCACACGCACCGCGCCCCGCCGCGTGCGGCGGTAGGCCCACAGGGAGGCGCCCGGGAAGACAGGCGCACGGCAGCACGCCCTGCGGCGGGACGCGCACAGGCAGGCGCCCCGCGGCCGCACGCCGGCGTGGCGGGCCGCCCCCCGCGGCCCTAATGTCCGGGCGGAAGCGAGCATCGCGCGGGGACGACGAGCGAGAGGAGCGATGTCGGCAAGCGATCCAGCGAAAAAGGCCGCGGGCCGTCCGCGGTCGGCGGCGAAGGGCCAGGCGATCCTCCAGGCAGCGCGTGCGCTCTTCCTCCGCGAGGGTTACGCGCGCACGAGCATGGACGCGATCGCCGCCGAGGCGCGGGTCTCGAAGCGGACGCTGTACACCCACTTCGCGGACAAGGACCGGTTGTTCCGCGCGGTCGTCGAGGAGAGCACCGCCGAGGTGACGCGGCAGTTGATCGCGCTGGCCGACCGGCACCTGTGCGGGACGGGCGATCTGGAGCAGCGGCTGAACGCGTTTGGCCGGGCATGGGCGGCGACGGACACGGACTCGCGGGAGCACCAGTCGCTGGTGCTGCTGATCGTTTCCGAGGCGCGGCATTTCCCGGCGATCGCGCAGACGTGGCGCGAGCTCGGGCCGCAGGCGGCGCACCGGGCGCTGGCGGGGCATCTGGCGCGGTTGGCGAAGGAGGGCCTCCTCGAGATCGACGACGCCGACGAGGCGGCCCGCCACTTCAGCGCGCTCGTCACGACCCCGGTGAGTCTGCGCTCGCTGTTCGGCGCCATCCCGCTGGAGCAGGCCGAGGTGGACGCGCTGGTGGCGAGCGGCGTGCGCGCGTTCTTGCGGCTTTACGGCCGGAGGGCGGCACGCTGACGCCGTGGCGCGCGTTGCGGTCGGGTGCGGGCGCGCAATACGGGGGCGGCTGCGGTGCTCCCGCCAGCCGGCTAGCGGGTCCGGGTGGCCCGCAGACTCTCCGGGTTTCCCCTTGCCGGCACCAGTCCGGGTGCCGTCGGCCACGCGGCGAGGCGCTTGTGGGTGCGGGGCAGCCCAGGGCGGCGGGCGATCCGCTCGTGGGCCCCGGTGCATCCAACGGCCGAGCGATCCTACATGCCCGTGCTCGGCGGCCCCTCCATCCATGGCGATGCCCAGCCGTCCGCGCGAGTGTGGCGTCAGGCAGGGTGATCGCATGCCGCTGCCGCCGCGGCGATGTCCCGCGGTCCGCACGAGCGTAGCGGGGCGAGGCGTGCGTGGTGGCATCGGCTGCCCCCGGGACGACGCCCACCTCAACAGCTCCCACGCGTATGAGCGCCATCGATGACGTCATCGCCGCCCTGGCGCCGCGCCAGCACGGGCTCGTCACGCGCGCGCAACTCCTGGCCGCGCACATCCCGCCGGACACGGTGCGTTCCCGCGTGCGAACCCGACGACTCGTGCCCGTCCTCCGCGGCGTCTATCGCGTGGGTTCACTCGTCGATCCGCGCAGCCGGGAGGTGGCCGCGGCTCTTGCGTGTGGCCCCGGAGCGGTGGTCAGCCACCACAGCGCGGCCGCACTCTGGGAGCGCTTGCCACAGCGGGACGGAGCGCCCGTCGACGTGACGGTGCCTCGCCACAACCGCGGCCGCAGGCCAGGTCTGCGCATATACCGCGTGCGCTCGTTGCCGGAGGATGAGGTGACGGTCCTCGAGGGCATCCCGATCACCACGCCGGCCCGCACGATCCTGGACCTGGCGAGCGTCGCGCCTTCGCGCCGCGTGGAGCAATTCCTCGCGCGCGTGGTCCGGGAGGCGCTCACCACGCCTGGGGAGGTCCTCGGCCTCGTGGCACGCCATCCGCGCCGGCCGGGTGGACCGCTCGTGCGCGCCTTACTCGAGCGCGAACACGGGCCTGCGTTCACGCGCTCCGAGGCAGAGGAGCGTTTTCTCGCACTCGTTCGGAAGGCGGACCTCCCGGAGCCCGAGCTGAACGTCGTCGTCGGGGATCACGAGGTGGACTTCCTCTGGCGCAGGGAGCGACTCGTCGTCGAGGTCGACGGCTTCGAGTTCCACTCCTCGCGCGACCGCTTCGAGAACGACCGCCGCCGCGATGCCGACCTCTTCGGCCTCGGCCTGCGCGTCGTGCGCGTCACCTGGCGACAAATCACCACGGAGCCGGAGGCGACGCTGGTCCGGGTCACGCGCGCGCTGGTCGCCAATACGCCGGAGGCGGCGGGGCTCGTGGCGGCATCGCCGGGCGTGGCGGACGCATGGGCCGGCGGCCGCGTTCGCGAAGGGCGATCCGCCGGAGGGCGGCGGGAGCACCGTGTGCGGGGCCCGACGCGGCGGCCCGAGCGCGACCGCGGGTGGTGAAGGCTGCCGTTTGCGGGCGTTCGGGTCCGCATGAGCAGGCCGCAGCCGGCCTGTGCGCGGATCACAGCGTCACGCAGCGGCGGATCACGGCATCACGCAGCGGCGGATCACAGCATTACGCAGCGGCGGATCACGGCATCACACAGCAGCGGATCACAGCATCACGCACCAATCGGACAACCGTGCCCGTCCCCCGAACGCTTGTGCAAAATGGCGCCCCAAATGCACTCAATCGGGAACACGTCTGGTGGGCGGAGGAACACGTGTCCGACTGGGTGCCACGAATGCACCGAACCGGACAATGCCCCTCCCCCCGGAACCTGGTCCACGCGGACTGACGTTTTGAGCTATCTTGGGGGCGGACCTGAATCCCCGGGGCCGGGGAGGAGAGACGCCCGTGAGGAAGAGTCGATTCAGCGAGGAGCAGATCGCCGTGGCGCTGAGGCAGGCGGAGGCCGGAACGCCGGTGGCGGAGATCTGCAGGAAGCTCGACGTGACGGAGACCACGTTTTATCGGTGGAGGAAGAAGTACGGGGGGCTGGGCGTGTCGGAGCTGCGCGAGCTGAAGCAGCTCAAGGAAGAGAACCGGAAGCTGAAGCAGCTGCTGGCCGATCTCTCGCTGGACAAGAGCTTCTTGCAGGAGGCGCTCCGAAAAAATGGTGAAGCCCACGCAGGTGCGGACGGTGGTGGCGTGGGCGAGGGATTCGTACCGTCTGAGCGAGAGAAGGGCGTGCCGGGCGGTCGGGGCGAACCGTTCGAGCGTACGGTACCGGAGCGAGCGCCAGAGTCGTGATGCGCTCCGCGGTCGGCTGAGGGAGTTGGCCGCGGTGCGGGTCAGCTGGGGCTACAAGCGGCTCCACGTGCTGCTGCGGCGAGAGGGCTGGCGTGTCAATCACACAAGCTGGTCTACCGGCTGTACAGGGAAGAGCGGCTGGCGCTCAAGCGGAGGCGGCCGAAGCGGCGCAAGAGCGCGGCTCCTCGCGAGGTGCGGCCGCTCGTCTCTCGAGCCAACGAGTGCTGGGCGATGGACTTCGTGCACGACGTGCTGGCGGACGGCCGCACGATCCGGATCCTGGCGGTGGTGGACGTCTTCTCGCGGGAGTGCGTGGCGCTGGTGGCCAAGACGTCCTTTCGCGCAGAAGACGTCTGCCGCATCCTGAGTGAAGCGGGAGAGCGTCGAGGCAAGCTGCCGGAGTGCATCACGGTGGACAATGGGAGCGAGTTCACCTCGAAAGCGCTCGACCACTGGGCCTACTGGAACCGGGTCCGGCTGGACTTCAGCCG
>DATCLK010000315.1:0-20109 GCA_036563975.1 Longimicrobiales bacterium
CGCCGCTCCTACGTCTACGACGTCGAGACCGGCGAGCGGACGCGGCTGCACCACAACAACACCGTGCGCACGGTCGCGCCGGAGTACGAGTGGGCCGCGAGCCCGGACGGCTCGAAGGTGCTGATCGTCGCGGACCGGGACGGCAACACGATCTCGCCCGAGCGCAGCGTCTGGCTGCTGGACCTGAACCGCAAGGTCACGCGCGACGAGGTGCTGGCCCGCATCCGCGCGAACCTCGCGCACGAGCGGGACCTGCGGGAGCGAGGCGAGCGGATGTTCGCGCCCATCGCGGAGGAGGTCCGTGCGGCCGTGCGGGACGTCTCCGCGACGCGCATCTACGGCTACGCGAGCGATGTCTTCCGCTTCGGCTCGAAGCACATCACGCAGCCGGGGAACCAGAAGGCGATCGAGTACTACGCGCAGAAGCTACGCGAGTTCGGCTACGAGCCCGAGCTGCAGTGGTTCGAGCCGCGGCCGGGCATCCGGACGGCGAACGTCGTCGCGACGCTCCGCGGCACGGTCGACCCGGACCTGGTCTACGTCGTCTCGAGCCACTTCGACTCGGTCGAGCGCGGACCCGGCGCGGACGACAACAGCTCCGGCGCGACAGCGCTGCTCGAAGCGGCGAGGGTGCTCGCGAGCCGGCCGCAGCCGCGGACCATCAAGTTCGCGTTCTTCACGGGCGAGGAGTCCGGCCTGCTGGGTAGCCGGGAGTTCGTGCGTCGCGCGGCCGAGGAGGGGCTGAAGGTCGTCGGCGCACTGAACAACGACATGCTCGGCTACGCGAACGATGTGCGGCTGGACAACACGATCCGCTACTCGAACCACGGCCTGCGGGACCTCCAACACGCCGCGGCGTTCCTCTTCACCGACCTGATCACGTACGACGCCGAGTACTACCGCGGCACGGATGCCGCCGCGTTCTACGAGGCCTGGGGCGACATCGTGGCCGGGATCGGTTCCTACCCGATCCTGGGCAACCCGCACTACCACCAGGAGCACGACGTGCTCGAGACCGTCGATCAGCGGCTGGTCGCCGAGGTCAGCAAGACGACGGTCGCGTCCATCATGCTCATGGCCTCGAGCCCGTCGCGCCTCACCGGGCTCCGCGTCACGCGCCAGGGCCAGGATGTGGAGGTGGCCTGGACGCCGGCGGCCGAGTCCGATGTCCGCTCCTACATCGTCGCCTACCGCACGCCCGGCGGAGAGTTCAGGACGACGACGGTCCGGGACGCGCGCGTGCGGCTGCCCGGCGTGCCGCCGGGCGCGGAGATCGTGGTCAAAGCCGTGAACGAGCGAGGCCTCGAGAGTTGGGACGGGGCGCGTGCGGTCGCGCCCTGAGCCGCCCGGGGACGTCCCGTCGGCGCCGGCACGGGTGACGGGCAGCGCGCCTACACCGCCCCGCCGCGTGGCCGGTACACGAGCACCGGCGTCTTTGCCGTCCGCACCACCTCGGCCGCGACGCTGCCCATGACGAGTCGCGTCAGGCCGCTACGGCCGTGCGTGGCCAGGGCGATGAGGTCCGCTTCGAGCTGGCTCGCCTCGAACGTGATCGCGTCGGCAACGTTGGTCTCCAGGGTCAGGCGCGTGTCCACCTCGTGCCCATCGCGGCGCAGCCGGTCCGCCACGCGCTCCAGGTACACCTTGGCGGCGCTCCCCACGCGCGCTGCCTCCTCGCGCTCATCGAGGATCGGCGCGGGACTCACCGTGCCCATCGGGAGCGGCACGTGCACGACCGTCAGCAGCGTGTAGCGCGCGTTCCATAGGCTGCCCAGCGTCGTGGCGGGGCCGAGCACTTCCTCCGCTTCGCCGGACTCGTCCAGCGGCACGAGCACGTGCGCGAACGTCGGCGCGGCGTACGGGTCCGGCCGGGTCTGCGCCGGCGGACGCACGAGCAGCACGGGCAGGCCGCTTTCCCGCACCACCGCATCCGCCACGCTGCCGAGCCAGGCGCGGGCCACCCCGCCACGGCCGTGCGTCGCCATGGCGACGAGGTCGGCGCGCGCCTGCGCGGCGTAGCGCTCGATCGCGCCCGCCACGCCCCCGCCCCCATCCGCATCCAGCAGCGCGGTCTCGGCGCGCACGCCTCTCCCCGCCGCCAGCTCCGCGATCCATGCCAGGTACCGGCGCACGAGGCCGCGCTCCTTGCTTTCGTAGACCTCGTCGTACTCGGGTTCGCCTTCGAAGCGGAACGGGGTGTAGTCCTCGTAATCGCGCCAGACCTCATCCGGCTCGTACACGTGGACGACGTGCAGCACTGCGTTCGCCCTGCGCGCCGTCTCCAGGGCCATGGGGAGCGCGTGCTCGGAGAACAGCGAGCCGTCCAGGGGCAGGAGGATCGTGCGGTACACGTCGCCTCCGCGTTCCCACGCACCACCACCCGCGGCCCGCGCGGACCCCGTGCGCCGCGCAACCGCGTCCGGCCGATCCCCAACGACGTCCGGGCCCTGCCGCCCGGCCCGGCCTCAGGGAGCCCACGCGCTCGGGGGCAAGCGCCACGCCATGACGGCGGCGCGGGCCGAGCCAGGCACCTGCGCTCGCAGCGGGGTGGAGCGGCCGTGCGGCCGTCGCCGCGCTCCCTGGATTGCGGCCGACCCCTTTGCGCCCCTCGCGCCGGCGCGTTGGGCCTCGTCACAGCCCCAGCCAGTAGCTCACCTTCACGAGGAAGACGTTGTCGGGTTGCGTGCGGAACAACGCCCGGCGATCGCGGCTGAAGTCCAGGTCGCCGAACGGCGCGGTGTCGCTGCGCGACTGCGTCCACACGAGATACAGCGTCGAGCCGGGCCGGTACTCCCAGCGCAGCAACGCGTTGCCGCGCAGCGACCGGAGGTTGAAGTCCGGGTCGTCGAAGCGGAACTCCTGGGCGGGGCCAGGGCCGTCCGGGTCCACCACGTACTCCCGGTTCTCGCCTGCCGCCTCGGCTCGGATCGTCCCCTGATCCCTGCCGTACACGCTCTTCTCGAGCTGTCGCGGCGCGACGTGCTCCTTGAAGTTCGTGAACCGGCCGCTCGCGATCAGCGGCTGCGCGAACAGCTCGAGCGAGAGCGTGGGCGTGAACGTGACGTTGAGCCGCGTGTCCATCGAGAGCGACTTCTGTACGAGATCCGAGAAGACGTAGCGCCGCCCGAAGAACTGCGTCGCCGTAGGATCTTCCACCGCGGTCACGTATTGCGCCGACGACCCGTTGTGCGAGTACGATGGCGAGAGCGAAATGGAGATGTTGGGCGCGGGTCGGATCGTCACGTCCAGGCCGAGCGAGTACTCGAGCGCGCCCTCCTCGTTGCGGGAGATGTAGGGGAACGTGCCGAGCACGACGGGTTTCCGCGCATCGCTGGAGACCTCGAGCTGGGCGAACCAGCTGCCGGCGCCGCGCACCAGGGGCCCGCCGCGCGTCCAGTCGTCCTTGAGCGTGGACGGCCGGTGTATGTAGAAGCCGCTCACCTCCCAGTAGTTGTGCAGCGTCACACCGGCGTACGCTTGGAGCTGCCGCTCCGTGATGTCGCCGCTGAAGTTGAGCCGCTGCTGGCCGCCCGCGATCAGCATGAGGTTGCGGTAGTAGCGGCTCGGCCTCGTGAACTGCCGCAGGATGTTCGCGTTCATCCAGATGTAATCCGCGCGCGACAAGAAGGCGAGGTCGTTGACCTCGAAGCCGGGGCTGCGGAGGTTCACGGATGTTTCCCACAACCAGTCGCCAGCGTCCTTGGCGATGCGCGCGTAGAGGGCGTAGCCGCGCAGCGCGGTCGCATCCGGGTCGTACGCGCTCGAGAACAGGCCGTTCGAGCCGCCGTCGCGGTCAGGGCGCTGGAAGTAGCGGGCGCTGCTCTCCTGCACGCGTCGGATCGCGGCGGCCTCGCCCGTGACCTGCGAGACGGCGGCGCGCACCATGAGCTGGTACGTACGCTCGCCCCACCACGCGTCCAGGTCCACGCCGACCGCCTCCGCCCGCCGTGTCAGGCGCTCGGCGAGCGCGGCGTCGTCCAGGTCGCGGTAGACCGAGGTGACGATGCCGCCTATGGTCATCGCGCCGTCTCGCAGGTCGCGCTTCACGCGGCCGACGAAGTAATTGGTCGCCGGCTCGACCACCCGCCGGAACCGGTCCGGGCCCTTGGCCACGACAGCGTGCTCGCGCCGGGTGACCGCGTCCATGATGCCGATGGTCCAGCCGCCGGCCGTGCGGCCCGTGACCTTCGCCGCGCCGAGGATCGTCGTGTTCTCCGGTACGTCGGCGTAATCGCCGGCGTCGTACGCGAGGGACGCACCCTGGGGCGGCCGGCCGATGCGGCGAGAGTAGAACAGGTTGAGCGACGAGACGTTCGAGCAGAAAAAGCAACTGATCCAGCCGAAGCCGAAGACGCCCGCGCCCTCGACGAAGAACGCCCGCTTCTCCTCGAAGAAGGTCTCGAACGCGGTGAGGTTGACGACCGCCGGGTCGACCTCGACCTGGCCGAAGTCCGGGTTGATCGTCGCGTCCAGCGTCAGGTTCGACGTGAGCAGCACCTTCAGGTCACCGCCGATGCGATAGTCGCCGGCGTTGTCGTCGTGGAACGGGTCATTCGGGTCCACGGGCTGGAGGTGCGAGGTGCGGGCGACGATGTAGGGCAGCACCTCGGCGCGGCGCGGGCTCGCGGCGAGCACGAGCCCCTCGAGGTGGCCGTAGCGCGCAGGCCCGCCGCTCTCGTTGAGGCGCCAGAACGCCCAGTGGGAGCGCTCGTTGAGACGGCTCGCGAAGCGCACGATCTGGAGCCCCCAGGTCTGGAGCGAGTCGCGCGGGAAGCGGAGCTGCGAGAGCGGGATGCGCAGCTCCGCCACCCAGCCCAGCGAGTCGATCGCCGTCGCGGCCTGCCACACCGGGTCCCACGACGGGTCGGTCGATGCGTTGCCCGGCCCCAGCCCATCGCCCTTCACGCCGGATGGGTTGATGGTAAACTCCGTGCGGCCGAGGTGGTCGTGGTACGTGTCGAAGATGATGGTCAGCAGGTCGCTGTCCGCCTCGCGGTCGCGGCGCACGAGCCGCGTGCGGACACCGGCCGCACCCAGCTCGTCGTACATGCGCGCGCCGATCCAGATCGCCTCGTCATCGTAGAGGAAGCGGACCTCGGTCCGCTGCGTTGCGGGCTGCCCCTCGTCCGGCTGCGACTGCGTGAAGTCCGTCGCCGGCTCCGCCGCCTGCCACGCCGCCTCGTCCAGCCGGCCGTCCAGCACGATCGGCGTGGTCCGCGCGGCGGCGCGCACGCTGCGCGGCGGGTCCGGGTGCACGGACCGGCCGCTTTGCGCGGTCGCTGGCCTCACGGTGGTGGCGCAGACCAGCAGGGCCAGCAGGATCGGCAGTCCGCGGCCGGCAGCGACCCGCGCAGGGCCGGGGCGAAGGCGAGGGCGAGGGCAGTGAGAAGTCGGCATACGGTGCGCCTCGGTTGGGAGTCGGCAAGGCCGGATACAGAGTCGCTGATTGTCGCGCCAATGCTAGACAGCGGCCGCGCGCGGATGGTTGCATTGCCGCCAGCGCGCGGCGCTGGCTATGCTGCTGGCACCTGAGCGAGGAGGGACCTCGTGCGAACGCTGCTGCGCTGGCTCGCCATCGGCCTCGCCGCCCTCGCGGCGCTACTCGCGCTCGCGGCCGGCGCGGCGTGGGTCGCCGTCGACCGCGGCATGAGCAAGCGCTACGACATCCCCGCCGAGCGCTTCGCCGCCGCGAAGGACAGCGCAGCCGTCGAGCGCGGCCGGCGCTTCGCCGTCGCGATCGCCAAGTGCGCCACCTGTCACGCCGGCGACATGGGCGGGATGGTGATCATCGAGAACGCCGCGTTCGGCCGCTTTGTCGCCCCGAACCTCACGCCCGGGCGCGGCGGCATCGGCGGCGAGTACAGCGACGTGGATTGGGAGCGCGCGATCCGGCACGGCGTGGGCCGCGATGGCCGGCCGCTCCTCTTCATGCCGGCGGCCGAATACGCGGCGATCGGCGACCGCGACATCGCCGACCTCGTCGCCTACCTGAAGACGCTCGAGCCGGTCGAGCGTGAGCTGCCCGGGACGCGCGTTGGCCCCATGGCACGCGCCCTCGCGCTCCTGCTGCCCGACTTCCCGCTCCTCTCAGCGGCGAGGATCAACCACGCGGCGCCGCATCCGGCGGCGCCCGCGCCCGCGGCCACGCGCGAGTACGGTGCGTACCTGGCCCGCGTGGGCGGGTGCACGGGCTGCCACGGCCGGGACCTCACCGGCGGGAGGGGCGGCCCGCCGCCCACGCCGCCGGACATCTCGGCGGCCGCGCTCGCGAGCTGGACGGAGGAGGACTTCTTCCGCGTTCTGCGCACGGGGGTGCGCCCGGACGGGCGGGTGCTGAGCACCGCGATGCCGTGGCCCGCCACCGCGCAGATGACGGATGAGGAGATCCGCGCGCTGTGGCTGTACGTGCGAGAGCCGCTCCGCTAGGCGTGGCTTCGTCGGCCGCCACGCCTCCCGCGCCACGGCCTCGCGCCGCCCGTCACGCCGTCTCGCTGCGTGGCCGCCGGAACAGGCGCATCACCAGCCAGATCACGAAGACGACCAGCGCGATCTTGAACGCGAGCGCCAGGAAGCTCGCGATCATGCCGGCGAGCCCGATGATCATCCTCAGCACCATCAGGCCGATCACGGCGAGGATGCCGCCGGCGGCGATCCTGGCGACGAGCCTCATTGCCTCCTCCCTGTGCGAGCTGGCGTCGTCTCACCTGGAGTCCCGTACGGCCTGGAGCGGTGGAAAGATTCACGAGCGTCGGCGGCTGCGCGAGAGGCGCGTCCGGCCAGCGCGCTGGTCCGTTCCCGGACCTGGCGTCCCCGGCCTCGACAGCCTAGCTTGCAGCGTCGGTGCACACGCATCACCCTCTCCCCGGCGACACCTCCCGATTCGAGAGGACCCAATGACCCGACCCTTGACCGTGCTCGCCGCCGCGTTCCTGTGCGTAGCCACCCCTGCGAGCCTGACGGCGCAGGAACGCAGCGACACCGCCGCCACCCCTGAGCGACTCGCCCAGAAGGCGGCCGAGGCGTGGCTCCCGCTCGTCGACGGGGGCAAGTATCAGGAGAGCTGGCAGCGGGCGGCGAAGCAGTTCCGGCAGGCCGTAACCGCCGAGGTGTGGGCGCAGCAGATCACGGCCGTCGCCGCGCAGGTCGGCGCGCTGGAGGGCCGTCGGCTGGAGAACGCACAGTACTCGTCCGAGCTCCCGAACGTGCCGCCAGGGGAGTACGTGGTGCTGACGTACGCGAGCGCGTTCGCGAAGGTGCCACGCGCCCGGGAGGTGGTCGTCACCGTCCTCGAGGATGGCGAGTGGCGCGTGGTCGGCTACTTCGTGGGTCCGGCAGGGTCGTGAGGACGATGGCCAAGAGACGGTCCAGGGCGGATCCGCACCCCTCGAGCGCGGCGCCGGTGTTGTGCCCGGCGCGGCGGACGCCGTTGCGGCTGCTGGCCGCCCTCCTCGCCGCCCTCCCTGCCGCCCTGCCCGCGCGTGCCGCTGCCCAGGAGCCGGAGGCCCGCCCCGACACCGTGCGGCTCCGCTTCGCCTGGCCCGCGGGCACCACCGCGACCGTCGAGACGACCCGATTCCGGGAACGCACCGCCGAGCGCACGGACACCCTCGCCGGCGGTGCGAGGTACCGGATGCAGGTGCGCGCGCACGACGACGGCCTCGCCATCATCTACGACAGTCTCTCGTTCACCGCCGCGCCCCGGGTCACGGGCGACTTCACGGCGTCCCAGGCCGTCGCCGAGCAGCTCGCCGACGTGGCCCCCAACTACATCGTCGGTCGCCGCGGCGAGTTCCTGCGCATCCAGGACGTGGCGGCGATGAAGGCGCGGTTGGATTCGCTGTTCGCGCCGGTGTTCGCGCGTGTGGATAGCACAGGGCAGGCGCATGCCCTCTTCCAGTCCATGGTCTCGGAGCAAACGCTCGAAGCACTGGCCGCCCAGGAGTGGAACACCCTGGTCGGCATGTGGGTGGACGCGGATCTCGAGCTGGAGGCCGTGTACGGCTTCGAGGAGGAGGTGCCGATCCCGCTGCTCCCCGGCGAAACCGTGCGGATGATCTCGGAGTTCGCGATCGTCGGCCGGCTGCCCTGCACGGAGGAATCCCTCACGCCGGATTGCGTGGAGATCCAGTTGTTCTCCTACCCCGACGAGGAGGCGATGAAGGCGGTGCTTCGCCGGTTCATGCGGCGCGTGGCCGGCGATGCGGCGGCCGCGGCGTTCGTGATCGAGGCCCTCGAGATCGAGAACGAGCTGGTGCTCATCACCGAGCCCGCCACGCTCCTGCCTCACCGGGCCGTGATCGGGAAGAGCGTGCGCGCCGTCGGCCGGGAGGGCGGTGAGCCCTCCGAGTTCTCGCAGACCGACGTGCGGACCTACACGTTCACGTACCGGCGGTGAAGCGGGGGCGCGCCTTCTCGTCCTGGCGGCCCCGGTGCGTGCCGCGCCGCGCCGGGGTCGTTGCGCGTAAAGGCGGCCCCTGCCCTTCCCCTGCCGGCCAGGACCAACCCACCGCGAGGAGGCCAGGATGAAGACGTCCCGCGTCGCGCCGCTCCCGCTGTTGTTGCTCGTCGCTGCCTGCGCCGCCCGCCCGTCCGGCCCGCCCCCGCTCGAGCCCGTGGGCCGCTACGAGTTCAGCACCCGCGGTCGATGGTCAACCGCTCAGCGGCACCATGGAGATCACCGGAACGCCCGGCGCCTACAGCGGCTGGATCCGGGGTGAGGGGCTCCCGCCCATCGCGGTCACGTCCGTCACCGTGCAGGGCCAGAAGATGAGGATCGCCGCATTGCTCGACGGCACGCCAGTCGCGATCGACCTCGACTTCGACGGCACGCAGTTCACCGGGAGCTGGTCCACCGGCGAGCTGAGCGGCACGCTGAGCGGGCGGAAGCTGAGCGGAAGCTGACCTGAGCGGGCGCGCGGCTCGAGGCGCTGCGCCGCGCCGGGCTGCCGCCGATGCGGCGTCGTCGATGTCGGTCCGGCGCCAGGCGCGCCGTGGCGGCCGCGAGCACGCGTCGGGAGCGACAGGGCGAGCCCGCGCTGGCGGGCGCGCGAGTCGGCGTTCGGCGTCGGGGGTGGCCGGCGCCATCGTCGTCGCGTGCCGCTTCAAACCCCGGCGCCCCGCCCACCGTCCTACCGGTCGAGGCCGCAGCCGAACCTCGTCGGCTGTGGACCGTCGCGCCGCGGCGCCTGCGCCCCGGCGCACCCGCACTGAACCGGAGGCCACCATGTTGACCCGCCTTGCGGCAGCCGCACGCCGCGCCCGCATCGCCCGCGCCGCGCTCCTGCCCGCCGCGCTTGTCCTCGCGCTCGCAACGCCCGCGCTCGCGGGGCCACCCTGGATCTCGATCGAATACCCGGCCAACCCGCTGGACCCGACGACGCGGGGCGCTCTCATGGTCATTCGCACATACCACCATGCCGACCCGATGGCGTTCCCCGTAAGCGCGCTGGCCGAGGGGCTGCTGGAGGGCGGGCGCCGCACGGTGCAACTACGCGTCGAGCGCGCAGCGCAGCCGGGCGTGTGGGTCGTGCGCGGCGAGCTGCCGAAGGGTGGGAGCTGGGTCGTCACCGCGACGCTGAGCGAGCCGACCGGGGGCGAGGTGGCTGCCACCGCGCTGGTCGCGCTCGGGCCCGCGGGCGACCTCATGGCCGTACAGGTCCCCTACGAGATCGACCGTGAGGGCTGGATCATCCCGCGGCCGGCCACGCGCGCGGAAGTCGAGTCGTTGATCCGCATGACCGCGGCCGCCGCCGCCGCGAAGCAGCAAGCGGCCCGTACCGTCGGCTGGCGCGAGGGGTTGCCCACCGGCGCCGCGCTCGCCGGGTTGGCCGCGCTCTTCTTGCTCCCGGCCGGCGTGGGAGTCGTGGGCCGGCGCAGGCGCTCGCTCTGAACCGACGCCGCTTCGCCGGCCGACTGATCGGTCGAGAGCCGTGGGTCACTCGCGCCTTGGAGCTCCGTATTCCTGACGACGCCTCGGGGTCGCGCACCGGCGGCGACCCGGACACCGCGGACCTCGTGCGCCGCGCGCAGCAGGGCGACCTGGCAGCGTTCGACCGTCTCTACGCGGCGCACGTGGACCGCGTCTACGCGCTTTGTCTGCGGATGTCGGGGCAGCGCGAGCACGCGGAGCGGCTCACCCAGGATGCCTTCGTCCGCGCCTGGGAGAAGCTCCGCCTGTTCCGCGGCGAGAGCGCCTTCGGCTCCTGGCTCTACCGGCTCGCGGTCAACGTCATCCTCGAGGACCGGCGCGCGGACCGCCGCCGCACCGCGCCGCTGGACGAGGGCGGCGATCGCCTGCTCGCGGTCACGCCGGCCCACACCGGAGCGCCGGATCTGCGCCTGGACCTCGAGCGCGCGATTGCGGCGCTGCCCCCACGGGCGCGTGCAGTGCTCGTCCTGTACGACGTCGAGGGATACCCGCAGGAGGAGGTCGCCCGCATGCTCGGCGTGGCGATCGGCACGGTGAAGGCGCAGCTCCACCGCGCCCGCAAGCTGCTCAGGGAGATGCTGGAATGAACGCCCACCCGTCGGAGATGCAGCTCCACGACTACCTGGATGGCCTGCTCGGCGAGGCCGAGCGGCGCGTGGTCGAACGACACGTGCGCGCCTGCGACGCCTGCCGCGCCGAGCTGCAGGCGCTGCAGGCCCTCACCGCCCGCCTGGCCGCGCTCCCGCGGACGATCGCCCCCGAGACGGATCTCCTGCCCGGGATCCATGCCCGTATTCGCTGGGGCAGCGCGAGCGCCAGCCCATCGAGCGCTGGATCGACAATGAGATCCGCCGCGCACCGGCATCGCCAGGGCGGCCGCACGCTTTCGCTGCGCTTCGACGCAGGCCGACTCATCCGACCGCGCGTCCCGCTTGCCGCTGCGGCCCTGCTGGTGATCGCGCTCGGGGCGGTGCTGGCGTTGCTCGTCACGCGCGAACCGGCGCAGCCGCCGCTCGCCGCCGGAGCTGGCCACGAGCCCGGTTCCCTCTCTCCCGCCGCGGAGCTCCGCGCGCTCGATGCGCGCTACACTGCCGCCGCGCGTGAGCTGCTCGCCGAGCTCGAGTCCCTGGAGGACGCACTGCCGCCCGGGACGCTCGACATCGTGCGCGAGAACCTCCGCGCGATCGATCGCGCCCTGAACGAAGCACGGCTCGCCACGGCGTCCGACCCCGGTGACCCGCGGCTCGCGCGCCTGATCCTGGCCGCACACGAGAAGAAGCTGGACCTGCTGCGGCGCGCTGCTGCGCTGTCCGCCGAGAGCTGAACGGAGGATTGCCGAATGCGAACGCCGATGCTCGCGCTGCTCTGCCTCGCGCTCTCCGCCGCCGGCGCCGCCGCCCAGCAGCAGCTCGACCACCGTCGCCCGCTACGCGCCGACGGGCTCGTCCGCATCCACAACCTGGTCGGCTCCACGCGCGTCATCGGGTGGGACCGGGACTCGATCGCCGTCACCGGGATGGTGGCGAAGGGCGGCCGATTCTTCGCTGGGGGTGACGCCGGCGGTGTCAAGCTCGGCGTCGAGCGCGGCCTGCCGGAGGCCAGCGCGCCGCTCGACGACTCCGACCCTGCACCCGCACACCTCGAGGTCCGGGTGCCCGCCGGCGCCCGGGTCTGGGTCCACGCCGCCAGCGCCACGGTCGAGGTCTCGGGCGTGACCGGCGGCATCGATGTGGTCACCGTCACCGGGCGCATCCGCATTACCGGAGCGCCCCGCGAAGCCATCGCCGAGTCCATGGCAGGCGACATCGTGATCGCGGCGGCCGCCCCGACGACCGTCCGCGCGAAGTCCGCCGCCGGCGCCGTCGCCCTCTCCGGCGGCGCGCGGAGCGCGAGCGTCACCACAGTGACCGGCGACATCACGGTCTCGAACGGCGTCTACGAACGCGGGCTCTTCGAGTCCATCGATGGCGCCATCCGCTTCGAGGGGGATCTCGCGCTGGCGGGCGAGCTCGAGTTCATCAACCACGCCGGCCCCGTCGAGCTGCGCCTGCCCGCCGACGTGTCAGCGGACTTCCTCGTCAACACGTTCCGCGGCGAGGTCGAGAACGCCTTCGGCAGCTATCCCATGCGCACGGGCCCGGACATGCGCGGCGAGCTGACCTTCTCGCGCGGCTCCGGCGGCGCGAACGTCGTGATCCGCACGTTCAAGGGGCGGGTGAGCTTGAAGGAGCGGTGAGAAGGAGGGGGTCGGCGCGTGGCCGAGGGCGACGATGTTGGCGCGCATCCACGGTAGGGCACGGTCGGGCACGGGCACGCGTAGGCGTACGTGTACGCGTATGGAACATCGCGCCGCGAACGCCTGCACCCCGCGAAGCGCCCCGCCCGCCATTATCCCGCCGTTGCCCCATCCGGGCGGCAGGGTAGAAGGGCGGGGTTGCCCCCGCCTTCGCCCGCTTTTTCCAGGAGAGGCCGCCCCCACCCTCACCCGCAGTTTCCTGGCGGGGTCGCCCCCGCCCTCGCCCGTCGTTCCAGCGACGGCAGTTCTCTCACCTGCCGGATCCAGCCGCCGCCTCCATGATCCCGAACACGTTCCCCTCGGTGTCCTGGCAGTACGCCAGCCAGCCGACGCCTGGAATCTCCATCTTCGGCGCGACAACCTTGCCGCCGGCCTGCTCAATGCGCGCGATGTACTCGTCGACGGATGGCACGTCCACGGTGTTCACGGTGCCCTGCCCTGGCGCCTGGCGGCGCATCAGCCCGCCGTCGATGCCGGGTTGGTCCGGCGAGCCGGTGGTCAGCAGCCAGTACTCCATCGGCCCTTCCCACTTCGTGCTGCTCCAGCCGAAGACCTTGCCGTAGAACTCCGCCGCACGTGCGGGGTCGTCCGCCGGCACCTCGAAGTGCACGACTCGTGGCATCCTTGTCTCCTCGCTGTTGGGGTCGCCCTCACCTTCGTCGACGAACGACCACGCTCGCAGCCCGCACGACCCGGCCGTTCAGCTCCGCGGCTGCTCCGGCCGCGCACCGAACCGCTGCGTCGCGTAGCCCACGATCACGCCGACCACGCCGCCCGGCAGCATGATCTCCCAGTAGTAGTGCTCGCCCGTCGCGCTGGGCATCGACGCGACGGCGAACGCCAGCACGAGGCCGACGCCCAGCCCGAACAGGATGCCCAGCGGCAGCGAGTCCACTTTCTTCGCGAACCAGCCGATCAGCACGCCGGCGATCAAGCCCTTGATCGTCGAGCCGATGACGATGCTGACGATGTACGGCGCGGTCTCCGGCGCGGACACGAGCGCGGTCAGCCCGTCGAAGATGCCGAGCACTCCGCCCAGCAGCATTCCCAGCAGCGGCTTTTTCATCAGGTCCCTCCATCGGGTTGTCGTGCGCGACCGGAGCGTGGTCGTCCTTCCATTCAACGCCGGTCGCGCGGGTCTTTAGCGGCGGGCCTCAACGGCCGGTGAACACGAGCAGCAGGACACGCATCAGCAGGTAGGCGAGCACGAGCGCGATGGGCGTGTGGTAGCGGGAGACGATGCGGCGCGCGCGCTCGAGCGGGCCCTCCGGGTACGCCCCGACCGGCAGCCCGGCGAGGAAGCGGCTGACATCCTCGCCGAGCGCCTCCACACTCGCGTAGCGCGCCTCCGGCTCCGGCGCGAGCGCCTTGAGGCAGATCGCCTCGAGCGGCCGCGCCAGTTCCCGGTTCAACCGCCGCGGCCGCTCCGGCGCATCGCCTCCCTCGCGGGTGTCCGGCGCTCGACCCGTGAGCAGGAAGTAGAGGATCGCGCCGAGCGAGTAGATGTCCGCCCGGCGGTCGGCGCGTCCGGACTCGCCCCGCGCCTGCTCCGGCGCCATGTAGCCCGGCGTCCCGAGGACGACGTCGTACGCCGTGAGCGCCGGCGCGGAGCCGGCCACCACGTCGTCGGCACCCCCGAATGAAGTGTCAGCCGCGACGACGCCCGACCCACGCGATGAAGGTTCGACGCCGGCGTCGTCATCGCCCGCCGTTCCTCCCGCCGTTCCCCCGCCCCCGCCCGGGTGGAGGGGCCGGGCCCGGGTGGCGCCCTCGCCCCGGCCCACCTCCGGCGCAATCCGAGCGACGCCCCAGTCCATGACCAGCACCTCGCCGAACGCGCCGACCATGATGTTGGACGGCTTGAGGTCGCGGTGGATCACGCCGTGCGCGTGCGCGAACGCGACCGCCTCGCAAATGCGGCCGAAGATGCGCAGCCGCTCCGGCAGCGGCATGTCCGGCTTCACGTACGCATCCAGCCGCCGCCCGCGGACGAGCTTCATCGCGTAGAACGCGCGACCGTCGGGGAGCACGCCCGCATCGTGCACCGGCACGATGCCCGGGTGCTCGAGGCGGGCGAGGATGCGCGCCTCGCGGCGCAGGCGCTCGGCGACGTCGTCGGCTGCCTCCGGCGTGCTCACCACCTTGAGCGCGACGTCGCGGCCGAGCTCGAGGTCGCGCGCGCGGTAGACCGTGCCCATCCCGCCGCGGCCGAGCGGCTCGATCACCTCGTATCGCGTGCCGCTGGTGTCCGGCCAGTCTGCGACGCTGCGCAGGTGCCGCACCGCCGCATCGGAGAGCCACGTCATTGCGCCTCCACCCCGAGCAACGCGCGCGCCTCCGCGCGGAACTCCTCGTCGCTGCCGCACAGCTCGTACAGCGTGTCGAGCACCGCGCGCCGGAACTCGCGCCGCGCGAGCGCCAGGAAGTTCGTGACCTGCGTCACCGGCAGGCCGTGCTCGGCCGCGAGCTGCGCGTACGTCGGCCGGTCCGGCGCGTCCGCGCCCTCGAGGTCGTAGCGGCGGAACAGCTCGAAGTGCACGCGCTTGCCCGCCGCATCGAGCCGCTCGCGCAGCGCATCCACCGCGAGCGTGAAGACGCTACGCACCCACTCCCGGTCGAACAGCGCTTCCGCATCGGCGGGGCTGACGGCGCCGCTCCGTGCCAGCTCGCTCTCCATCGCCTCGAGGTCCAGCGCGACGCGCTCGAGATGCCCCCCGCGCTTGAGCCGCGCGGCGGCCTTGCGCTCGTTCGCCGCGTACGCGTCCAGGCACAGGCGGAGGTAGGTGCGGAAGCGTGCGCGCGCGGGGTCATAGCGCTCGAGCAGGCCGCGCTCGAGCACGTCCGCGAAGAACCCCTGCGTCGCGTCCTCGGCGTCCTCGCGCTCGAGCCGCCAGCGCAGCCGCAGGTACGCGTAGACGGGCCGCCAGTACGCGGCGATCAGCACGTCCAGCGCGCGCCCCCGCGTCTCCGGGTCCGCGCCCCGCGCCGCCAGCAGCACGGAATGGCGGGTGCGTGGGAAGGCGGAGGAGCTCCTCGTCTCCGTGTGGGGATCCGCTCTCATGACGTGGTCTGCGTAGCTCTCACGGCTCGCCGGCACGATACTCGGCTCGTGAGGCCCGGAGGCGGGCACGGGCACGGGCACGGGCACGTGTACGCGTACGCGTACGCGTACGGGAGTCCACCCCGAAAACGCCCCCGCCCGCCTCTACCTCGCCGTTCCCCCGCCCACGCCCACGCCCTCGCCCTGGCCCGATCTCATTAGCCTACGGCCTGCGCGCCCTGCCCGCCACACGGCTGTCGTAGATTTTCGCCGGCTGCCGTCCTGTCCGTGCGACACCCACGGGACTGGCCCGCTCCGCCCTTGCGCGTAAGTTACGAAACCGCAATAATGTCACGCGCTGCCGGCCCCGCGCGCCCAAGCAGGTCCGATCCTTGCCCCTCGCGCACGCGGCCCCAGCCCCAGGCAGTTCCCGAGCACGCGCAGTAGCTCATGACGGCAACGCTGATCGCCATCGCCCTGGCGTCCGCCACGCCCCCCGTGGAGGCGCGGCATGCGCCCAACCTCGCGCCGTCCGCCAACGAGTGGGTCGAGCGCACCCTCGCCTCCATGACGCTGCGCGAGAAGGCGGCGCAGATGGTGATGCCGTGGATCCCGGGCGGGAACGCGCTGAGCGGCCGGGCCTTGCGGGACGCGGAACGCCTCGTCCGCCAGCACCGCGTCGGCGGCTTCATCGTCGGCAAGGGGGACGTGGAGGGGACGAAGCGCGGCCTCGCCCAGCTCCAGGCCGCGAGCAAGATCCCGCTCCTCATCGGCGCGGATGTGGAGTGGGGGGCGGGCACGCGCCTCGTCGGTGCAACGCTGTTCCCGGTGCAGATGGCGCTCGGCGCGGCCGACGTCGTCGGCTTCGCCTACGAGCAGGGCTACGCCACCGCCGCCGAGGCCCGCATCGCCGGCCTGCACCTCGCCTTCTCCCCCGTCGCCGACGTCAACTCGAATCCGGCGAACCCCGTCATCAACACCCGCTCCTTCGGCGAGGACCCGCGGCGCGCCGGCGCGCTGGTCGCCGCGTACATCGAGGGCCTCCAGGACGGCGGCATGCTCGCCGTCGCCAAGCACTTCCCTGGGCACGGCGATACCGAGACCGACTCGCACCTGAAGCTCCCAGTCATCCTCGCCGACCGCGCCCGCCTGGACTCCGTGGAGCTGGTGCCCTTCCGCCACGCCATCGCCGCCGGCGTGGCGGGCATCATGACGGCACACATCGCGCTGCCGAACGTCACCGGCCGCCGCGAGCCTGCCACGTTCTCCCGCGAGATCACCACCGACCTCTTGCGCGGCGAGCTCGGCTTCCAGGGCCTCATCGTCACCGATGCGCTCACCATGGGCGGGCTCGAGAAGTTCGAGCGCGCCAGCGCGGTCCTGCGGGCGGTGAAGGCGGGCGCGGACATCCTGCTCCAGCCGCCGAACGCGCAGCAGGCGATCACCGTGATCGTCGAGGCCGTGCGGCGCGGCGAGATCTCGGAGCAGCGCCTGGACGAGTCGGTGCGCAGGATCCTCGAGGCCAAGGCACGGCTCGGCCTGCATGACGGCCGGCAGACGCTGGGGGATCTGGTCTGGGACGACCTGCTCCACGAGAACGCGAAGCTCGCGGAGACGATCGCCGCGCGCTCGATCACCCTGGTCAAGGACGCGCCGCGCCAGATCCCGATCGAGAAGGGCGCGCCCGTGCTCTCCATCGTCTACACGGACGGCCGCGCCGGCTCGCGGGGTGAGGCGTTCGAGCAGGTGCTCCGCGATCACGGCCACATCGTGACCCCCATCCGCGTCACGGGCTCCACGCCGCCTCAGGCCGTGGACGACATCGTGGCCGCCGCGCGCGCGGCGCGGGGCGTCGTCATCGTCTCCTCCTACTCGCAGGCGCTGCCGTGGAGGGGAGAGCTCGGCCTGCCCCGTCACGTGGCCGCCGGCCTCGACGAGCTGGCCCGCGCGCGGCCGATCCTGTTCATCTCGTTCGGTGACCCGTACGTGCTTTCCTCGCTGCCAGGCCTCGGCACCTACCTCCTCGCCTGGAGCGACGCGCCGGCCATGCAGGTCGCCGCGGCCCGCGCGCTGATCGGCCTCGCGCCGATCACCGGCAAGCTGCCGATCCGCATCCCGCCTCGCTACCCGGCGGGCCACGGCCTCCAGCGCGAAGCGTTCTACGGCCCCGCCGCCCCGCGCATCCCCTGGCACCGGCTGGTGCCCAGGCTCTAGGCAGCCCCGGCCCACGCGGCCGGGGCGCACGGGGCGGAGTCTTCTGCGCAGCCCGAGCTACGCGGCCGGGCCGCCCGCCGCGATCTTCCAGGCAGCCCCGGCCAGCACGGCGCGGGCGCCCGGGGGCGCAGCCTCAAAGGCAGCCCGCGCCCGCACGGCCGGATCACCCGGCGGCGCAGTCTTCCAGGCAGCCCCCGCCCGCGCGGGCGGGTCGCCCGGTGCGGCCGCAGCCCGGCCGCCCGTGACCCGGCTCCCGCCGCGACCCGGCCCCTTGCCCGTCCGCGCCGCTCGCCGCAACATGTCGCCATGGCCCCTTCCACTCCCGAGGCCTGGCTGCGCGGCCCCGTGCCCGGCATCTCGCCCGCGCTCCAGCCCGTGGCGCACGCCCTGATCCAGGCGCTGGAAGACGCGGAGCGCCTCGCCGCGCCGCTGGACGCTGCCACGCTCTGGCGCACGCCCGGCAACGCGGCGAGCATCGGTTTCCATCTCCGCCACATGGCCAATGCGCTGGACCGGCTGTTCACGTACGCGCGTGGCGAACAGCTCTCGGAGGCCCAGCGCGCGGCGCTCGCGGCGGAGAAGACGCCGACGCCGGAAGTCGACGCCGCGACGCTGCTGGCCGGGCTCCGGCGCGCGATCGAGCGCGCGCTGGACCAGCTCCGCGCCACGCGCGACGATGAGCTGGACGACCCCCGCGCCGTCGGCCGCGCGGCGTTGCCGTCCACGGTGCGCGGCCTGCTCTACCACGCGGCGGAGCACACGGCGCGGCACGCCGGGCAGGTGAGCACGACGGTGAAGGTGCTGGAGGGGCTGGACGCGGCCGGGCGCGCGTGACCGCGCGCGGCATCCCTGCGCGTGCGCGCATCCGCGCCGGGCCACGCCGAGCCTTGCCCGCGCCCGCGCCCCGGGCCGAGATCGCCCCCGCCGGCGCTCCCGGCCGGCAGGCTCCCGGACTCTGCCGACCCCCTTCCCGAGGCACTGCCATGAACCACCGCCCCATTCTGGCCCTGGCCTTGCCCGCGCTCCTCGCCGCCTGCGCACAGCGCTCCGACGCCGACCTCGAAACCCGCGCCCGCGCCATCCACGAGCGCGTGCTCACCATCGACACCCACGACGACATCCCGTTCAACTTCGCGACGCCGGAGGTCGACCCCGGCGTACGCGGCGACCGGCAGGTGGACCTGGTCAAGATGCGCGAGGGCGGGCTCGACGTCGGCTTCTTCATCGTCTACGTCGGCCAGACGGAGCGCACGCCGGAAGCGTACGAACGAGCCAAGGAGGCCGCGCTCACGAAGTTCCGGGCGATCCATCGGATGGCCGAGATGTACCCGGATCGCGTCGCGATCGCCTACACCGCGGATGACGTCGAGCGCATCCACCGCGAGGGCAAGCTCGTCGCCGCGATCGGCATCGAGAACGGCTTCGTCATCGGCAAGGATCTCTCCCTGCTCGAGGAGTACCACCGCCTGGGCGCCCGCTACATGACGCTCGCCCACGGCGGGCACAACGACATTGCGGACTCCGCCACCCCGCGCGCCAATCTCGGCGACGGCGAGGCCGAGCACGGCGGGTTGAGCGCATTCGGCGAGCAGGTCGTGGCAGAGATGAACCGGCTCGGCATCATGGTGGACGTGTCGCACATCTCGAAGGACGCGATGCTGCACGCCACGCGGATCTCGAAGGCGCCCGTCATCGCGTCCCACTCGAGCGTCCGTGCGCTCGCCGATCACCCGCGCAACATGGACGACGAGCAGCTCCTCGCCCTCAAGGAGAACGGCGGAGTCATCCAGGTCGTCGCGTTCGCCGAGTACGTCAAGGTCACGCCGCCCGAGAAGCGCGAGGCGCTGGCGCGGCTCAGGGAGGAATTCGGCATCCGCGGCAGCGTGCGCCGGGCGCTCGAGGAGATGCCGGAGGAGCGACGGCACGAGTACGAGCGCCGCGCTGCGGAGATCGAGGCGCGCTGGCCGCGGGCGACGGTCAGCGACTTCGTGGACCACATCGATTACGCCGTCAAGGTGATCGGCATCGACCACGTCGGCATCAGCTCCGACTTCGACGGCGGCGGCGGCGTCACCGGCTGGGACGACGCGAGCGAGACGTTCAACGTCACGCTCGAGCTGGTGCGCCGCGGCTACACCGAGGAGGAGATCGCCAAGCTCTGGGGCGGCAACCTCCTGCGCGTGTGGCGCGAGAACGAGCGCATCGCGCGCGAGCTCCAGGCCGCGCAGACCGTGGCGGCGCGCTGAGGCGCCGGGTCGCCGCCCGCTGAGGCGGCCCGGCGGGCCGGCGGGCTGGCGCGGCCGCAAAGGCGGATCTCGCGGTGCGCCTGCCGCGCCGTGCCCCCGCCAGGACGAGCATCACCCCGCTGCTGCATCCTCCTTCAGGTACGGCCGCAACACCCGAGACCCCGTGCGCCTGCCGGGACGAGGCATCACCCGCTCCAACTCCCCTGCCCTCGCCCTCGCCCTTGCCCTGGCCCATCCCGACCATACGTCGCTCTTGCGCTCCACTACATAAGCATTCATATAGCGGCCCATGAGCCTCGACCACCTGCTCCTCGGCATGCTCGCCGAACCCGCCGCGGGCTACGACCTGAAGCGGATGTTCGGCATGACGCTGCGCCACTTCTGG
>DATCLK010000316.1:0-4520 GCA_036563975.1 Longimicrobiales bacterium
CTTCCTCGAGCTGAGCGAGGCGGAGACGATCAAGGCCAGGGCCGATCGCGCCTACCTGGATGCGCTCTACGGCTTCCATGAGGCGCTCGCCGCGCTCGAGCGCGCCACCGGCACCCGCCTGCGCGAGGCATCGCCCGCGCCCGAGCCGTAGGCGAGCGCCGCCGGCGCGGCCGGTGTCCGGATGTGGGAAGCGGCGTCCCGCGTGCGGGCACGGGCGCACGCCGAGGCCGGGGCGCCGATCACGCAAGATCAAGCCGCATCGCGCCTTGGCACCGCCGCCCCGTGTGGCACGATGGTTGGCGTAAACAACGCAGCCGGAAGCGGACCCCGGCAGCGGAGCGCCGGGGAAGGAGCGTAGGACTGTGGACATCCCACGGGCACCCACTCGGAAGTGGAAGAGGTACGTGTACGGCGGCGGTGGCCTCCTGGCCATCGTCGTGACGACGGTCGCCGTCTCCCGGCTCGAGCCGGCGGCGCCGTCGGTGGACAGGGCGGCTCTGTTCCAGGACACGGTCAAGCGGGGGCCGCTGATCCGGCAGGTCCGCGGGACGGGCACCCTCGTGCCCGAGGAGGTCCGCTGGATCACCGCAGTCACCGCGGGCCGGGTCGAACGCAAGCTGGTCGAGCCCGGGGCGCAGGTGGACGAGAACACCGTGCTCCTCGAGCTGACGAATCCGGACATCATGCTCCAGGCGCTCGAGGCGGACCGGCAGCTCAACTCGGCCGAGGCCGAGCTGGTCAACCTGCGCGCGACGCTCGAGACGCAGCGGTTGAGCCAGGAGGCGACCGTCGCCTCGGTGGAGGCCCAGTACAACGACGCGATGCGGCAGTACGAGGCGAACAAGGAGCTGGCGGAACGTGGGCTCATCTCGCAGCACGAGCTCGGCCGCAGCAGGGATGCGGCGGAGGAGACCCGGCGGCGGCTGGAGATCGAGAAAGAGCGCCTCGAGATCCTGTCGCAGGCGCAAGCCGCGCAGATCGCGGTGCAGGAGTCGCAGATCGAACGACTGCGCGGCATCGTGCGCTTCCGGCAGGAGCAGATCGCGTCAATGACCGTGCGGGCGGGCGCGAAGGGCGTCGTCCAGGAGCTGCCTCTCGAAGTCGGCATGTGGGCCAACGCGGGAGCCACGCTGGCCAAGGTCGTGCAGCCCGGCCGGCTGAAGGCCGTGCTGCGCATCCCCGAGACGCAGATCTCGGACGTCGCGATCGGGCAGGTCGCGAAGATCGACACCCGAAACGGGATCATTCCGGGCCGCGTAATACGGATCGATCCTGCTGCCGTGAACGGCACCGTGGGCGTGGACGTGAAGCTCGAAGGCGAGCTGCCTCCCGGCGCCCGACCGGACCTCAGCGTGGACGGCGTGATCGAGGTCGAGCGGCTGGACGACGTCGTCTACATGGGCCGCCCGGCCTATGGCCAGGCCAACAGCACGATCGGGCTCTTCAAGCTCGAGCCGGGCGGAAACACGGCCGTTCGGGTCACGGTCCGGCTCGGCCGCAGCTCGGTCCACGCCATCGAAGTCGTCTCCGGGTTGCAACCCGGTGACGTCGTGATCCTGTCAGATATGTCGCAGTGGGACGAGTTCGACCGCGTGCGCCTGCGCTAGAGGCCCGCGTCGAGGTCGCGATTCCGGAACGGAGCCGCGTCGACGGCGCGGCCGGCGTCGGCGAATCGGCGCCGGCGACGCGAGAGGAGACGTGATTCCCGAAAGGAGCCGCCCATGGACGGGCAGCCGCTGATCAAGCTCGAAGGCGTCAAGAAGGTGTTTTACACCGAAGAGGTGGAGACGCACGCGCTCACCAACATCCACCTGGAGATCCAGCGTGGCGAGTACGTGTCGATCGCCGGTCCGTCGGGGTGCGGCAAGACCACGCTGCTCTCGATCCTGGGGTTGCTGGACACGCCCACGGAGGGGCTGTACCTGCTGGACGGCAGGCCGGTGTCCGACCTCTCCGCGTCCGAGCGCGCGCGCATCCGCAATCGCGAGATCGGGTTCATCTTCCAGGCGTTCAACCTGATCGGCGACCTCACCGTCTTCGAGAACGTGGAGCTGCCGCTCACGTACCGCGGCATGCCTTCCGCCGAGCGGCGGCGCCGCGTCGAGGCGGCGCTCGAGCGCGTGGGCATGACCCACCGCATGAAGCACTACCCGTCCCAGCTCTCGGGCGGCCAGCAGCAGCGCGTCGCGGTCGCCCGCGCCATCGTCGGCGACCCGTTGATCCTGCTCGCCGACGAGCCGACGGGGAACCTCGACTCGGTGAACGGCGCGGCGGTCATGGAGCTGCTCAGGGAGCTCCACCAGGGCGGCGCCACGATCTGCATGGTCACCCACGACCCGCGGTACGCCGGGTACGCCGAGCGCACCATCCACCTCTTCGATGGCCGGGTCGTCGAGGAGACGGAGGCGGTAGGGGCGGGTCACTGACTCGCACCGGCCGGGGGCGGGCCGGCGGGGGGAGCCGCCGGTTCGGCGGGGGCGGGGCGGCGGTCGTGGCGACCGTGGTCCTCCGCTTCGCCGGTTTCCGGGGCGGCGCCGCGTGCCCGCCAGGCATCGAGCGGTACGCCCCGCTCCGGACGAGGCCCCGCGAGGCCCACCATGCCGGCGCCGCCTGCCCCCGCCGGACGCCCGCGGTTCGATGGGCTCCGTCCGCCCCCAGCCCGCTCGCGTCGCTCGCCCCACTGCGTTATCTTGCTTTCCACCAAGCACTTGGGAAAGGACAGCCGCGTTGGACACCCCCCGGATCCTGATCGCGGACGACCAGCAGGACGTGCTAGAAGCGGTCCGCCTGCTGCTCAAGCCGGAGGGCTTCGAGATCGAGCTCGCGCAGTCCCCGGCCGGCGTGCTCGCGGCGCTCGAGGCCCGGGACTTCGATGTCGTCTTGCTCGACCTCAACTACACGCGCGACACGACGTCGGGCAAGGAGGGCCTGGACTTGCTCTCGCAGATCCAGGCGCTGGACTCCACGCTGCCGACCATCGTCATGACCGCGTGGGGCAGCATCGAGGGCGCGGTCGAGGCGATGCGGCGAGGCGCCCGGGACTACATCGAGAAGCCGTGGGACAACGCCCGGCTGCTCACCACGCTGCGCACGCACGTCGAGCTCGGCCGGGCGCTGCGCCGCAGCCAGAAGCTGGAGAGCGAGAACCGGCTGCTGAAGAAGGTTGGCGTGACCGAGCTGATCGCAGAGTCGCGCGCGATGCGGCCGGTGCTGGATCTGATCGAGCGCGTCGGCCCCTCCGAGGCGAACATCCTGATCACGGGCGAGCACGGCACGGGCAAGGAGGTCGTGGCGCGGTGGCTCCACGCCGCATCGCCGAGGGCGAACCGCCCGCTGGTCGTCGTGAACGCGGGCGGCCTGTCCGAGGGCGTGTTCGAGTCCGAGCTGTTCGGGCACGTGAAGGGCGCGTTCACGGACGCGAAGACGGACCGCGTCGGGTACTTCGAGCTCGCGGACACGGGCACGCTTTTCCTGGATGAGATCGGCAACATGCCGCTCAGCCAGCAGGCGAAGCTGCTGCGCGTGTTGCAGACGGGCGAGTTCCAGCGTGTGGGCTCGTCGCGCACGCGGCGGGTGGACGTGCGCGTGATCTCGGCGACCAACGTGGACATCCACAAGGAGGTCGCGGAGGGCCGGTTCCGCGAGGACCTGCTCTACCGGCTCAACACGGTCGAGATCCACCTCCCGCCGCTGCGCGAGCGGCGCGAAGACATCCCGCTGCTCGCGAACCACTTCCTCGCACAGCAGGCGCGGCGGTACGGCCGGCAGATCGCCGGCTTCGAGCCGGAAGCGATGCAGGCGCTGCTCGCGCACCCCTGGCCGGGCAACGTTCGCGAGCTCGAGCACACCGTCGAGCGCGCGGTCCTGCTCGCGCGCGGCCCGCAGATCCGCGTCGAGGACCTGGGGCTCAGGCCGCGCGTGTCGGAGGGCGCGGTGCGCCTCGAGGAGATGCCGCTGGCCGAGGCCGAGAAGTACCTGATCCAGCAGGCGCTCGCGCGCTACGACGGCAACGTCAGCCGCGCGGCGCAAGCTCTCGGATTGAGTCGCAGCGCCCTCTATCGGAGGCTCCAGCAGTTCGGCTCATGAGCTCGCCCGAGCGGCGGCCCCGGTACCCGCGCCGCAGCCACGAGCAGCGGGTCTTCACGCTGGCCCTGCTGGCCGGCCTGCCCGGGACGGCGCTCGGCCTCTCCCTGCTCTGGACCGGCGACTTCAGTTCCCGAACGCAGCTGACGCTGACGCTCATCGTCGTCCTCGCGTGGTGGGGGTTCGCGTGGAGCGCGCGCGAGCGCGTCGTCCGGCCGCTCCAGACGCTCTCCAACCTGCTCGCGGCGCTGCGGGAAGGCGACTACTCGATCCGCGCGCGCGGCGCCTGCCGCAACGACGCGCTGGGCGAGGCGATGATGGAGGTGAACGCGCTGAGTGAGACGCTGCGCGAGCAGCGGCTCGGCGCGGTCGAGGCGACGAACCTGCTCCAGCGGGTCATGGCGGAGATCGACGTGGCGATCTTCGCGTTCGACGAG
>DATCLK010000317.1:0-20945 GCA_036563975.1 Longimicrobiales bacterium
GGGACCCAGAACTCGAGGTCCTCGAAGCCCTCCTCGACGAGATACGCGACTCGCTTGCCGCGGAGTCTCATGGCGGATCTCCTTCATTCGGTCGGGTGGTGAGGCCGGCGGAGAGTAGCGCGGGCCGGCGGGGGCGGGCAAGCGGCGCCCCGGCACCGTTTCGGCCGGTCCGCGACCGCGGTCGTGGCGTGGGGGACCGCCGTGCCGCGGCCGGCACTTTGCCTCGCGTGTCCCATCCAATTATGTTCTTCCGCACGCCGGCCCGGGCCCCGGGGGCGGGCCGGAGGCCGGCGGTTCCGGTCGGAACCACGGAGCGGCAACGCAGGACCATGCCGATCTACGAGTACGTCTGTCGCGGCTGCGGGAACGAATTCGAGCTCCGTCTCGGGTACGAGGAGCGCCTGGGCGCCCATGCCTGCCCGGCATGCGGCTCGAAGGACACGCTGCTGCGGATCTCGGCCGCCACGGTGGTGGGCGCCCCAAGCCGCGGCGCCGGGTCGGGCGGCGGCGCGTGCTGCGGCGGCGCCTGCGGTTGCGGGCACGCCGCCTGAGCCGGAAGGGGCGAGCCCTCTACCGACGTTTCACCCCGGCTAGCTGAAGGCCCATGCCGACGTCCGCCGTCGAGGATTACCTCAAGGCGATCTACCAGCTCTCGGTGGAAGGGGAGCGAGTGAGCAACTCCGCGATCGCGGACCGGTTGGGCATTGCGGCGGCTTCGGTCACCGACATGCTCAAGCGGCTCGGCGAAGCGGGGCTGGTCGAGCACGTGCCGTATCGCGGCGTGACGCTGACGGCGGCGGGGGCGGAGACGGCGGTGCGGATGATCCGGCGGCACCGCGTGCTGGAGGCGTTCCTGGTGGAGCAGCTCGGCTACACGTGGGACGAGGTGCACGAGGAGGCGGAGCGGCTGGAGCACGCGGCGTCGGACGAGCTGATCGACCGCATGGCCAAGGTCCTGGGCGAGCCGCGGGAGGACCCGCACGGGCATCCGATCCCGGCGCGCGGCTGCGAGTTCCTCGAGGAGCCGCTCCCCACGCTCGCCGACCTGGAGGAGGGCCGCCGGGCGGTGCTGCGGCGGGTGAGCGATGACGACCCCGAGTTCTTGCGATACATCGCCGGGCTGAACCTGCGGCCGGGTGCCGAGCTCGAGCTGCTGGAGCGGGCGCCGTTCGAAGGCCCGCTGCGCGTGCGCATCGGGGACGCGGAGCAGTTCCTGGGGCTCGAGCTCGCCAGGCGGCTGCACGTCGAGCCGCAGGGCGAGAGTGCGAGCGGCGAAGCGGAAGGCAAGGCCCGCCGGGCGCTGAAGCGGCGAGGCCGGTGAAGGCGGGTCCGACGCCGGGTGCTTCGCCGCGACGTCGTCGACCTCGGGGACGTCGCGCGCTTCCGCCCGCCGCGGGACCGCCTCGACACGGCGCCGGGCGGCGCCCTGCGCGGGGCGCCGGCGGCGCCCGGGAGACCCCGAACGTGCGGCCCCGCCGCCATCCGACAGGTTGGCGGCAGCGATTCACGCCCGCGTGTCCTGCAGGCGGCGCGCGGGCCCCACACGCTGGAGACATGCGAAACACGCTGATCCTGCTGATGACGATCCCCGTTCTCGCTCTCACCTCCGCCCCCGCCGTTGCGCAGCAGGGTGCGCCAGGGAGGCAGCACCAGGAGATGGCGCGGCGGGTGCTTTCGCGCATGCCGCTGTTCGACGGCCACAACGACTTGCCGTGGGCGATCCGCGAGTACCGGGCTGCGCCGCGGGATGTCGCCGCCTACGACCTGCGTGGCCGGACGCCGGGCCACACGGACATCGCCCGGCTGCGGCAGGGAATGGTCGGCGCGCAGTTCTGGTCGGTGTACATCCCGTTCAGTGCGACGCGGGAGGGCGCGGCGCGGGTGCAGCTCGAGCAGATCGACATCGCGCTGCAGGTCATCCGGCGCTACCCGGACGTGTTCGAGCAGGCGTACAGCGTTTCGGACGTGGAGCGGATCTTCGGCAGCGGGAAGATCGCGTCGGTGCTCGGCATGGAGGGCGGCCACGCGATCGAGAACTCGCTGGGCGCGCTGCGGGCGTTCTACGACCTGGGCGTGCGCTACATGACGCTGACGCACTCGGCGAACATCGACTGGGCGGACTCGTGCTGCGAGCCGCCGCGGCTGGGCGGCCTGAGCGAGTTCGGCAAGGAGGTGGTGCGGGAGATGAACCGGCTGGGCATGCTGGTGGACCTCTCGCACACCTCGCCCGAGACGATGCACGATGCGCTGGACGTGTCGGAAGCGCCGGTGATTTTCTCCCATTCGTCGGCGCGCGCCGTGACGGACCATCCGCGCAACGTGCCGGACGATGTGCTCAGGCGGCTGCCGCAGAACGGCGGCGTGGTGATGGTGACGTTCGTGCCGTCGTTCGTGAACGCTGAAGCGGCGCGGTGGTCGAGCCTGCCGCCGGACCAGCGGAAAGGGTCGGAGCCGCGAGCGACGATGGAGGACGTGATCCGCCACATCGAGCACATCCGGCGGGTCGCGGGCGTGGATCACGTCGGCATCGGCGGCGACTTCGACGGGATCACCACGGTCGTGCAGGGGCTGGAGGACGTGTCCACCTACCCCGCCCTGTTCGCGGAACTGGCGCGGCGGGGCTGGAGCGAGGAGGATCTGGCGAAGCTGGCGGGCGGGAACATCCTGCGCGCGTGGCGCGAGGCGGAGAGGGTGGCGGCGAGGCTACAGCGGGAGCGGCCGCCGTCCACGCGGACGATCGAGGAGCTGGACGGGGCCACGCGGACGCGCAGCAGCCGCTAGGGCTGCGTCAGACCCCAGCACTCATCGACGCAGCGCGGATCCTCGGGGCGACGCGGACGCGCGCAGCGGCCGCCGGTGCCGCGTCAGGCGTCCGCGTCGCCCCCTACGGCGTGGCCCCGCTGGTGAGCCGCACGTGGAACAGCGCGGGCCACAGCTTCCCCGTCACGAACAGCCTGTCGCCCGCCGAGTCGTAGGCGATCCCGTTGAGCACATCGGTGTTGGGCGTTCGCTCGCGTTCGGGCAGCAGGCCGCGCATGTTGGTCCAGCCCAGGACCCGCCCGGACTCGGGATCGATCCGTACGATCCAATCGCTACGATAGATGTTGGCGTAGATCACGCCGCCCACGTACTCGAGCTCGTTGATCTCCTCGAGGGGTGAGCCATTGTCGTGGACGGCGACGGTGCGCACCGTCTCGAACGTGTGGGGGTCGAGGAAGCGGAGCGTGTCGGAGCCGTCGCTCATGATGAGCGATTTCCCGTCCGTCGTGAGGCCCCAGCCCTCGCCCGAGTAGTGGAAGGAATCCAGCAGCGCGAGGGTTTCGAGGTCGTAGACGTATCCCACCCCGGATTCCCAGGTGAGCTGGAACAGGCGCCCGTCGAGCAGGGCGAGCCCCTCGCCGAAGCGGTCGGACGGGAGGCGCACGCGCTGGAGAACACGGCCGGTCTCGACCTCGACCCGGCGCAGCTCGGAAAGCCCGTAGCGGCCGGTGCTCTCGTAGAGCACGCCGTCGTGGTAGAGGAGGCCCTGTGTGTAGGCGGACGTGTCGTGCGGGAAGCGGGCGATGACCTCGTAGCCGGTCGCGGGCTCGCCGCGGGTGCAGGCGGCGGCCAGGGCGGCGGCAGCGAGGCAGGCGGCGAGCGCGGCGGCGCGGCGGGCGCCGCGGCGTCCGGACCCGTGAATGCCCGCGTCGTGCAGGCGTTCGGCGTGGCTCATGGCAGCGTCCTCGGCGCCGGGGGCCGGGCCGGTGCGGCGCGGCCGCGCGGCGCCCAGTGCAGCGTTCAGAACAGGTTGCGGTCCTGGAGGAGCCGCACGAACGGGCGATATAGTACCTTATTGATTCTGTAGGTTCCGTCGTCGGCACGGAAGAGGAGCCGGGCATCGGCCATGCCGGCGAGGACGAGGCGGCTCTGCTCGGGCGAGAGCTGGAAGCAGGCGGCGTGCTCCTCGACCCCGAGGCCGTCGTGCAGGATGACGGCGGCGGCGGTGTGCAGCGCGTCGGGCGGGAGGTCCTGGAGGAAGCTCGTCTCGATGGCGCGCGGGCCGCGGAGGACCAGCGTACGGGCTTCGACGGCGGCGATCGAGCGGAGCCAGGTGAACAGCGCCACGAAGATGTTTCCTTCCGCGATGCGCGTGAGGTCGGCGAGGAAGGCGCGGCGGGCCTCGGCCTGCCGCGCGCGCCCGCCAGCGGGCGTGCCGAACCGGCGGGAATTCACGAGCCGCTCGCCCGGCTCAAACCGGAGGGCGTAGCCGCTGACCTCGTGGCGCGCAAGGATCGCCTGCTCGATGACCGCGGGTGGGAGGTTGGTGGTGCGGATCGCGAACTCGAAGTACCTGCCGATGCCGACCACCTGATCCAGGTACGCCCAGGCGTACTGGTCCATGGTAGCGATCCACAGCACGTTCGGCTTGGTCTCGGCGGCGAAGGCGAGGAACGCGCGGAGCGCGTCGAACCCGCCGACGCGGCGGTGGAAGAGCCGGTGCGCGTCCTCGATGATCGCGACTTGCGGCGGGCCATGGCGGAGCAGCTCGGCGAGCTCTGCCAGACTCCCCACATCGTGCCGGCCGAACGCGTCCTGCAAGCCTGCGAGCAGGTCGTCGGTTCGGGTGACGAGGCGGTGCAGCTCGAGGGCGTGGAGCGGCCGGCCGGGAAGCACGCGCCGGACGGCTGCGCGGACGAGCGAGGTCTTGCCGCTGCCCTTCTCACCGATGATCGCGACCGCGGTCGGCTGGCCGGCGTCGAAGCGACGGGCGGCCGCGGCGATGGTCTGCAGGTCGGCTTCGCGGCCGACGAGGAACTCGTCGGAATCGATCGGCTCCAGCGTGAAGATCTGGTGGTAGCCGTCGGGCAGGCCGGCCAGGGTCCACTCCTCGAGGAGCGCCAGGTCGGCAGCGATTGCGGCGGCCCCTCTGCGGGTGGCCTCGCGCCCCATCTTCTCGCGGATCTCGCTGGGCGCGTGCCAGAGCGCGAGCGCAGCGCGGCGGAGCCGTGCTCCAGCAGCGGTGCTGGCCGCCCCCGCTCCGCGCACGGCGCGGCGGACCTGTCCCCGCAGGCGGAAGAGCCGCTCGCGGTACAGATCCACGCGCATGGCGCCCGGTCCGGACAGCGCGGTCGCGAACAGGCGCCGGCTGGTGGCCCCGCCCTCGCGGAGCAGGTGCTCGGCTAGAGCGTCCTCGAGGGCGCCCGCGTTGCGGCCGAGCTCCTCGATCTGCTGCGCGGCGCGGTTGAGCACGCCGATGATGTGGTCGGGCGGGGTGACGCGGGTGAGGCCCTCCGCGTCGTCGTCGCCGGCGGCGGAGTGCACCGCTGCGGCGAAGTGGAAGATCACGGCCTTGCGGGCGTTCCGGAGGTCCCCGTGGATGCCCTCGAGATCGGGCTGCACCGCGCGGATGCGCTCGATGGCGGTGCGACCGAGGCGGCTCTCGACGTGGATGCGAGCGAGCTGCCGGGCGCGCAAGCGGTGGCGCCTCAGCCGCGGCGGCTCCCAGGACGCGGCCGCGGGGATCGAGGTCAGGATGCGCACGGATTCTGGAGCGCCGGCCGGCAGCCGCGCCAGCTCCGCGAGGAGCATGTCCAGCGGGCTGTCGAGATCGGCCCATACGGGCGCTGCCCCTTCGAGGAGGCCGCGGTGCCGGGCGAATAGGCTCTCGACGTGGTCGCGCACGGCGCTCAACGAGCTCTCGACCTCGGGGCCGGCGGAGAGCACCTCGGCGCAAGCGGCCCGCGCGGTCTCGAGCCCGCTCGCCAGCGATGCGGTCGGCTCGAGTAGCCGCTCCTCGATGACGGTGCGGATCCCGGCGGCGGCGCGCCCCGCAGCGAGCGCGGCCAGCGCGCCGATGCGCGCCAGCGTGGCCCGTGCCTCCAGGGTGGCGCCGACAGCATCGTCGTATCGTTCCCATGCCTCGGCGAGCCGGCGGGCGCGCGCGGAAGCGCGGGCCAGCAGCCGACGGCGCCGCGCGTCGGACACGGCGCTGGGCAGCAGCTCCAGGGTGCCGATGCGCACGATGTCGGCGTCGAACGCGGCGATGAGGTCGTCGAGAGCGGCGTCCATCATGTGGCGTGCCTGATCGCCGAGGCGGCGCAGGCGCTGCGCCTCATCGCGGCCCGCGTGCAGGAGCGCCTCGCGCAACGCCGCGGCTGCGGTTGCCACGTCCTGAGGGGGCGTGCCATCGAGTGTCGCACGCCTCAACCCATCTAGCCCCTCGACCGCCATGTAGAGCTGGTGCGCCGCGGCCCGGAGCGCGGCTGCGTGCAGGCACCGCACCCCGCCCAGGACAGGGATGAGCCGTTCCGTGAGCGATGCGGTAGCGTGGAAGCGGGCGAGCGCCGCGGCGGGAACGGACCGCATGGGTTGGCGCCGCAGCGGCCGGAGCAGGCGCTTCGCTGCCTTGAGCCAGAGCACGGCCCGGGAGTCGCCGCGCTGCGGGTAGAAGTGTGGCTCCTCCTGCGGCACGCGTAGCAGCGGCATGAAGCCCGCTGCGACGGTCTCGCTCCCCGCGAGTGCGGCCGTGATCACGCGCTCCGCATCGGCGGCGGCAGTGCGGCGCGCAGCGGACCGCACGAACGCGAGCGCGTGCTCCGCGACGGCGAGGCGCGCTTCATCGATCTGGCGGATCCGGCGCACGAGCGCGGCGCCCGCGAGCGGCGTCTCCTCGCTCCATCGAATGGCGAGCGGCGAGACGATCGCCGCGGCGGTGCGGCCGAACGCCTGGATCTCCGCGGCGAGGGCAGCCGCGTGCGCCTCGAGCGCCTGCTCCAGCACCGGCCGCACCGCGGCGGGCAGGTCGGCGCGGAAGCGCTCCGCGAGCTCGAGGATGCTCGCATCGCCCGTGGGGAGCGTGGCAACAGCCATCAGAGGATCGCCAGATCAGGGGAGCGCGGCTCCCCGGCCGAAGGGAACGAGGCCGGGCCGGGGGCGGTCAGCAACCCCGACTCCAGCAGTGCGCGTTTCGCGCGCTCAGCCACATCGCTCGCGAACGCGTTCTCGTACCGGTGATCGTGGACGTACGCCCGGATGCAGGCCCGGGTCAGGAACGTCTCGCGGAAGTCGTCCTGGAACGAGATCGTGATCGGCTTCCGGCTGTACACGTAAGGCGACGTCGCCGCCGCCTCGTGGCAGATCTGTCTCGCCCTCGTCGTGTCGATGTGCGCCGGCAGGAAAAGCTCGACGGTGACCATGCAGTGAGGCTCGCCGGCGCTCGCGTTGCGGACGGCCTGCCTCACCACCTGCGAGTTGGGCACGACGACGATCGCGTCGTCTCTCGTGCGGATGCGCGTCGCGCGGAGGCCAATGCCGACCACCTCGCCGTGATAGGTGCCGACATCGATCAGGTCGCCAACCTGGAACGGCCGATCGATCACGATCTGGATGCCCCCGAACACGTTCTTCAGCACGTCCTGGGCGGCGAAGCCGATCGCGATGCCCGTCGTCGCCGCGAGCGCGATCAGCGCTTCGCGCGATGGGCTGATGATCCCGACGACGATGAAGCAGACGCTGGCGATCCAGAGCGAGGTGCGGATGAGCGGGATGAGCTGGAGCAACGCGATGCGATGGCGCGGCAGGCGACGCGCCAGTGCCTGGACCACCGACGCGATGCCGCGGATCAGGTAATGCGTCGCTCCGAGAATGGCGAGCGCCAGCAGGATGTCCGGCGCCGAGATCAGCTCGCCGGAATCAGCTGCCCCGGGCCGCACGGCCTCGATGGCCTGGTCGGCCTGGCGGATTGACTCCTGACCCTGCAAGGGATGACGCACTGGCAAACCGCGGGGCAGATCCGGGGGCGTCACAAAGATGGCGCCGCCGGCGCCGGATGGCAACGGGCCCGCGGTCGCGCGCCCCAATCAGTGGGTGAGGCCCTGGTCCGGTGGTGGTGGCGCGAGCTTCGGGACCTCGACGACCAGCAGCGGAACTTCCGTTTTCAGGTCGTTGTCGACGAAAACGACGAAGCTGTGCTCGCCGGTCTTGTTCAGCGAGAGATTGTTGATGGTGATGATCTGATTGGCGGCGATCGTCTGGCCGGGCGCGCCGCCACGCGGCACCATTTCCCCCTTCAGCTCGAAGACGGTCTCGCCATCCGGGTCGTGCAGGCGAACCTCGATGGAGTGGACGCGATCCTTCTCCGCAGGGTGCGCCTCGAGCCGCATGACGAACTGCATCTGGGGGTGCACCGCGGGCAGGCCGGACACGTTGATGCGGTCGAAGATGCCGAGGATGTTGAGCTTCCCCTCGGCAGTCACGTTCGCGTAATCGGCAAGGACGGCAAGCTTCACTTGCATGATTGACACGGACCGCTGTAGCGAGACGCCCGCGGCGGCCGCCGGGCGGGCCGCCGCACGTGGTTCGATTCAAGCTAGGCGCGCGCGAGGGCGGCGGCAATCCGGGGAGCCCCGCGCCCGGGCCGCCGGCCCCGATCGGCCCGGGTCGGCGTCCGCCCCGCCGCCAGCGCGCCCGGCGGGAGCCGGGCAGGTCAGGGCCGGGTCTCGAAGTTGATGATCCTCCGGCCCAGCTCGGGCTCGGCCACGATCAGGGAGAGCACGCCGTCACGGCTGCGACGCACGGCGGCTGCGAACTCCTCCACGCTCGCGACCTCCCGCCGGTTCACCTCGAGGATGACCTGGCCGGGCCGGACGCCCGCCCGCGCCGCTGGCGAGAACGGGCGCACGGCCGCGACGACCGGACGGCCACCCTGCTCCGTGACTGAGAAGCCGATGCCGCCCGCCCCGGGCTGCGCCGGGCTCGGCTGCGGCCGCACCCCGGATCGGACCGCGCCGAGCTCGACGGAGATCCGCTGGCGGGTCCCGTAGCGCAGCACGTGCAGCACCGCGATCGCACCCGGCGCCAGCTCCGCGAGCGCGGCCTGGAGGTCGCTCACGGTCTCGACCTCGCGGTCGCCGACGCCCACCACCACGTCGCCGATCTCGATGCCGGCGCGGTCCGCGGGGCCGTCCGGCTCGACGTGGATGACCTCCGCGCCTTCCGTCGAGTCGAGGCCGTAGACGCGCGCATCGGCCGTTTCCACGTCGTCCAGCACGACGCCGAGATAGGCGCGGCTGACGTAGCCCTGCCGGATCAATTGCTCGGCCACGCGCCTCGCCAGATTGATCGGGACGGCGAAACCGTACCCGAAGTAGTAGCCGGTCGGCGTCGCGATGGCGGTGTTGATGCCGACGACGTTGCCCTCGAGGTCCACGAGCGGCCCGCCCGAGTTGCCGGGGTTCATCGCAGCGTCCGTCTGGATGAAGTGCTCGAGGGGCGCTGCCTGTGAGGTGCCGTCCGCGGCCGGGCCCAGGATCCCGATGGACCGCCCCTTTGCGCTGACCACGCCGGCCGAGACGCTGAACTGGAGGCCGAGCGGGCTGCCGAGGGCGAGCACCCAGTCGCCGAGACGCAGCGCGTCCGAATCGCCCAGCCGTGCCGGCGGATAGTTCCCTGGCTCGATCTTCAACACCGCCACGTCCGTGCTCGGGTCTCGTGCGACGACGCGCGCCTCGAACTCGCGGCGATCGTGCAGCGTGACCGTGACGCTGCCAGCGTTCTGGATGACATGGTCGGACGTGAGGATGTATCCCTCGCGGTCCAGGATCACGCCGGAGCCGGCACCGAGCCGGGGAGGCCCGGGCGCCTGGTCCGGGAGCGGCACGCCGGGCACGAGCGGCTGCAGCGTGCCGGACAGCGGCGCGGCGGATTCGACCTGGATGTAGACGACGGAGGGCAGGACCGCATCCACGGCGGCCCGGAACGTCGCGGCGCCCGGCGCCGCGGCCGGCGCTTCCTCTTCGCCGCAGGCCGCGACGCACAGCGCCGCGGCGAGCGGGATCCACCCCCTGCACAGCCTCATGCGGGACGGCGGGGTGCAAGAGGCGTGCGCGCTGAAACCGCCCGGCCGGAGGGATCGTAGTTGCGGCGTGGCGTTCGGCCGCCATGCGGCCGCGAGGCCGGCCGCGCGTGCCATCCTGCCCATCGGAGCACGGCCATGAAGGGACGCACCAAGATCATCCTGGGTGGCGTGGGGATCGCCGCCGTGGCAGGCGCCGCCTCCTTCCTCCCGGCAGACGACTCCGCGAACGAGGATGCCGCCCCGGCAGTGGTCGTGACGCGAGCCGACATCGTGGATCGCGCGCTCGCCGTCGGAACGATCGAGCCGGAGATCGAGGTCAGCGTGAAGTCCAAGGTCTCGGGCGTCGTCCGGCGGCGGTTCGCCGAAGCGGGCGACTTCGTCCGTGCCGGCGCGCCGCTGCTCGAGATCCGGCCTGACCCCACGCCGCTGGAGCTGGTCGAAGCGCGGCGCCAGCTCGAGCTACGCGGCATCGAGGTGGCGAACGCGGCCCGGGAGCTCGAGCGGCAGCGCGCCCTGCGCGCACAGGGGCTGGTCGCGGAAGCCGACTTCGAGGCCGCGGAGCGCCGCCATGCCGAGGCGGTGCTCCAGGAGCAGATCGCCCGCGAACGCCTCGCCCTGCTCGAGCAGGGGCGCGTCACCATCGCGAACGGCCGCATCGAGTCCGTCATCACGGCCCCCATCGACGGCTACATCCTCGAGGAGATGGTCGAGGTCGGCGATCCGGTGGTGCCGCTCAGCACCTACCAGGAAGGCACCGTCTTGCTGACCATGGCGGACATGAGCCGGCTGGTGTTCCGCGGCACCGTGGACGAGATCGACGTCGGCCGGCTGCGCGAGGGGATGCGGGCGGAGATCCGGGTGGGCGCCATCCCGGATGCCCGCATCGAGGGCGTGCTGTCCCGGATCTCTCTCAAGGCGCGGAACCAGGACAACTCGACCGTCTTCCCCGTCGAGATTACGCTCAAGGAGACGCACGGCACGGTCCTGCGCGCCGGCTACTCCGCCAACGCCTACATCGTCATCGAGAAGCGGGAGGACGTGCTCGTGATTCCGGAACGCGTGGTGACGTTCTCGGGCGATACCGCCTGGGTGACCGTTCAGCTCGGCTCGGGTCAGACCGAGCGCCGTGTGATCGAGACCGGTCTCAGCGACGCCATCAACATCGAGGTGGTCTCGGGGCTGCGGGAGGGGGAACGGGTGCTGGAGAAGCCGACGCGGCGGATCTGAGGGCGGTTACGAGGACGAGGACGCTTGCGAGGACGTTTACGAGTACGAGTACGAGCACGAGCACGAGTACGAGTACGAGTACGGGATGGGCGCGCACTCACTCGCACTCGTAAACGTCCTCGCCTCCCGGGATGGGCGTGATGCGCACCTTCCACCTGTTCCGCCAGTTCCTGGACGACATCCGCGCGCAGAAGCTGCGGACCGCGCTCACCGTGCTGGGCATCACCTGGGGCACGGTCGCGGTGGTCGTGCTGCTCGCGTTCGGCGTGGGCCTGGCCGAGCAGATGAAGCGGAACGCGCGCGGCATGGGGGACGGCATCGTCATCGTCTTCGGCGGCCGCACCACCCGGGCTTACGCGGGCTTCGGCGATGGGCGCCTGATCCGCTTGCGCGAGGAAGATGCGACGCTGATCGCGCGGGAGGTCCCCGGCATCGAGGGGATCAGCCCGGAGTACGGCGGCTACGTGAGGCCGGTCCGCCGCGGCACCACCATCGCGAACCCCTACATTACCGGCGTGCTGCCCGTCTACGGGGACCTGCGCAACATCGTGCCGGAGCCGGGCGGCCGCTTCCTGAACGAGCTGGACGTGCAGGGCCGGCGCCGCGTCGCCGTCCTCGGGGACGAGCTGAAGAAGCTGCTCTTCGGTGATGCCGAGGCGGTCGGCCAGCAGATCTTCGTGGGGGAGGTGCCGTTCACGGTGGTGGGTGTGATGCAGCACAAGACGCAGAACTCCTCGTACCGCTCGAGGGACCAGGACCGGCTGTTCATCCCGGCCAGCACCTACCGCGCCCTCTTCGGCGAGCGGTACATCGCCAATCTGGTGTACCGGCCGGCGAACCCGGAGGACGGGCCCGCCATCGAGCGGCGGATCTACGAGTTGCTCGGCCGCCGTCACCGCTTCGACCCGGCCGACCGGGACGCGCTCGCCGTGTGGGACACGAACGAGATGATGCGGATGTTCCACTACCTGTTCCTCGGCTTCAACCTGTTCCTGGGCGTGGTGGGCAGCTTCACCCTGACGGTGGGCGGGATCGGCGTGGCGAACATCATGTTCGTCGTCGTGCGGGAGCGGACGCGGGAGATCGGCGTGAAGCGCTCGCTGGGTGCGCGGCGTCGCGACATCCTCCTCCAGTTCCTCGTGGAAGCACTGCTGATCGTGGCCGCCGGCGCCGTGCTGGGGTTCCTGCTCTCCGCGACGCTGATCCGCGTCGTGCGGCTGCTGCCGATCCAGGAGGCGATCGGCACGCCGGCGATTTCGCCGGTCGTGCTCGGCGCGACCCTGGCGCTGCTCGCCCTGGTCGCGCTCGCCGCGGGGCTACTGCCCGCGCGGAGAGCCGCTGCGCTGGATCCCGTCGAGTGCCTGCGCTACGGCGTCTGAGGGGCTACGATGTGGAAGATCCTGCTCCAGGAGTTCTACGGCGACCTGAAGACGCAGAAGCTGCGTGCGTTCCTGACCGTGTTCTCCATCACGTGGGGAACGATCGCGATCGTTCTGCTGCTCTCGTTCGGCGAGGGGCTGCGCAGGGCCGTGGTCAACGGCCTGCTCAACGCGTACGACCGCATGTTCATGATCTACGGCGGCGAGACCAGCCGGACCTACGAGGGGCTGCCGAGTGGCCGGCGCATCCGGTTGACCGAACAGGATGGCGAGCTGCTGCGCCGCACCATCCCCGGCGTGGAGCTGGTCAGCCCGTCGTATGGCCGCGGCGGCACGCGGCTGCGCGCCGGCGATGTCTCGACGACGACGTACATGGAGGGTGTGTACCCGTCGTTCGAGGTGATGCGGCGCATGTACCCCGTCGCGGGCGGCCGCTTCCTCAATGAGCGAGACCTGGAGGAGCGCCGCCGGGTGGTGTTCCTGGGGGACTCGATCGCGAAGCGGCTCTTCGGCGATGCCCCGCCGGTCGGCCAGACGTTGTTGATCGACGATCTGCCCTTCACGGTCGTGGGCGTCATGCAGCGCAAGCTCCAGAGCAGCATGAGCAACGGCCCGGACGCCGACCGGGCGATCATCCCGGCCTCGACCTTCCGCGCGATCTACGGCCCGCGCTACGTGAACCACCTGCTGGTCCGGCCGCGGGACGTGGAGTCGGCAGAGCAGGTGAAGGCGGAGATCTACCGGGCGCTCGGCCGCCGCCACCGGTTCGACCCCGCGGACGAGCGCGCGCTCAGCATCTGGGACATCATCGAGGAAGAGAAGCTGACGCGGCGCATCATGCTCGGCATCCAGATCTTCCTGGGCGTCGTGGGCGGCCTCACGCTGGTCGTGGCGGGCGTCGGCGTCGCCAACATCATGTACGTGGCAGTCCGGGAGCGGACGAGGGAGATCGGCGTGAAGCGGGCGCTGGGCGCGCGGCGGCGGCACATCGTCGCCCAGTTCGTGTTCGAGGCGCTGCTGCTCGCGCTGACGGGCGGGCTCGCAGGGCTCGCCGTGGCTGCGGCCGTCGTGTTCATCGTGGACGGCTTGCCCGCATCGAACGAGGCGATGGAGTACCTCGCGAACCCGAAGTTGCCCTGGCCGATCACGCTCGGCACGGTCCTCGCCCTCACGGCCATCGGCCTGGCCGCGGGCGTGTTCCCCGCGCGCCGGGCCGCCGCGGTGGATCCAGTCGAGTCGCTGCGGTACGAATGAGGCGAGGGCGGAGGGGCGCCTCCGCACGGACTCCGCGCGATCGGGATTGCGCCGCGCCACTCCGCGCGGACTCCGCGCGATCGGGATTCCTCCGAGCACCTCCCGCGCGTTACCGGCTTCCTCCGCGCACCTCCGCGTCGTCAGGGGGCGGCACTCTCCATGCCCCCGGACCGAGTCGTCAGCGCCCGGTGCTCTCCATGCTCCCGGACCGTAACACGAGCAGCGCGATCTCCGGGACCACGCCCACGCGCACGGGGAGCACCCAGAACCCCGCACCGGTGGTGACGTAGAGCGCGCTCTCGCCCTCCCGGTAGAGCCCCATGTGCCAGCGCAGGAACGGCGCGGTGATGCACCAGCCGAGCCGGTGGCTGCCGAACTGACCACCGTGGCTGTGGCCGGCGAGCGCGAGGGGAATGCCGCGGCGCCGCGCTTCACGGAAGACGACGGGCTGGTGCGCCGCCGCGATCAGGAAGTCGCCGGGCCGGGCGCCGAGGAGGGCGGCGGTCCAGTCCGGCGCGAAGCGCGCGCGTGCATCCGCTCCCGGCCCGAAGGCCTCGCGCGCCGCTGGCTCGCCCAGCCCGAGCAGGGCGATGCTCCCACCCGGCCGCTCGACGCGGGCGGCCTCGTTGATCAGCAGACGGAACGGCAGCTCCTCGCGGCGCGCGACCAGCTCGAACACGGCGCCTGCGTAGATCTCGTGGTTGCCGAGCACGGCGTACGCGCCGTCGGGCGCCTCGAAGCCACGGAGTCCGCGCGCCAGCTTCCCGACGTAGCGGGGATCGTCATCCACCATGTCTCCGGCGATGACGACCATGTCCGGCGCGGCCTGGTTGACGCGCTCGACGATGGTGCGGAGCCGAGATTGGCGGGTGAAGAGCCCGACGTGCAGATCGGAGAGCAGCGCGATGCGGTAGCCATCCAGCGCCGGCGGGAGGTCGGGCAGGGTCACCTCGACCGTCCTCACCTCGAGCGGAACCAGCGCGCCGTAGGTGCCGCTGACGGCGAGCGCCGCGAACAGACCGGTGGCGGCGAGCGTGGGCCGGCGCCAGAACGCCGGCCAGGTCGCCGCGAGACGCCGGGCACGGCGGAGCGGCAGCCACACCAGGAAGCCGAGCAGGCTGAACGCGGAGTACCCGAGTGCGAAGACCTGCCAGAGCAGGAACGGCGGGCCGAGGATCGGGCGCGCCCAGGTGAAGATGCCGTCCCGGCCCTGGAGGAACGCGAAGGGCAGCACGGCGAGCATCAGGTTGCCCACCACCAGCGTCGCCGAGACGGTGGCGCGGCGGCGGGGAAAGATGGCGCGGAGCTGCCAGGCCGCCGCCACGTTGGTCGCTACCAGCACGCCAAGGAAGATCAGGAACGCGAGCATGGGATGTGACGAGACGCGTGCCGCCGCCTGCGGCTGGCGCGCGAGGCGAGTCCGTCGGCCGCGCCGGCGCCGTCATCGTACACGGCGGCCCGCAGCCGCGTGCGCGCCAGGGCCGCGTGCTCGGAGAGGCTCGACGCCGCGGTGGCGGGGAGGCCGCCGGGCCGCGCAAGGGTCGGCATGAGACGGGACTCGCTCATGGACAGGCGTTCCGGTCCGGGTTGTCGCCGTAACCGAGCGCGCGGTGGCGCTGGGCTACCAGCTCACCGTGCCCTGCTGCGACGTGTCGATCTGCTCCGGGCTGCCCGAGCGGAAGAGGAACGCCTCCATGTTCGCCGTCAGGAACTCCCGGGCCGGGCGCTCGCGCACGTCCAGCCCGTAGTGGTTGATCAGGGCGGTCTGGTACCGGAGCCACTGGTCCCAGCAGCGCTTGCAGATCTCCCGCTGCACGCGCTCGCCCAACTCGTTCCGCAGCGGCGGCCGCTCGAGCCGCGGATTGTCCTCACCGCACCTGACGCACTGGAACCCTGCCATCGTTTCCTCCGTCCGGGAAGCGATTGCCGATGGGAAGCCGGGCCCGCATCTTACCATTCAACGCTGCTGCATGAAAGGAGCCGCGCCAGCGCCCGGCGCGGAAGGAGCCCCTCCCTTCCTCATCGCACGGGGCGTGCGCGGCCGCAGATGCACGCAGCGGCGGCACGTCTGCGCCGCCGCTGTGTATGGGGTACTGCGGGTGACTACTTCCTGCGACTGGACTTCTTGGCCGCCTTCTTGGCCGCCTTCTTCGCCGTCTTCCTCGCTGTCTTCCTCGCCGTCTTCTTGGCGGACTTCTTCGCGGCCTTCTTGGCAGCCTTCTTGGCTACCGACTTCCGTGCTGCCTTCTTCGCCGTCTTCTTCGCACCACTTCTCTTTGCGGGCATCCTCGCCCTCCTGTGAGATGTTGATGTGTACTTCGACGGCAAATAGACAATGAATGAAATCCGCCGTCGCTGTCAAGGGCTTTATGTGAGGGGCATCGCACTCGCCTGGCCGCTCATCCTCCTCGCGAGCAGCGCGAGCGCACAGCAGGCAGTGGTGCTCGGCGGTGGCGGCGCGCGTGGACTCGCTCACGCCGGCGTGCTCGCCGGCCTCGAGCAACTCGGGTACGCGCCCGAGCTCGTCGTGGGCACGAGCATGGGCGCGATCATCGGCTCGCTCTACGCCGCCGGCGAGTCGCCGGACGCGATCCGGCGCACCGTGATGGCGCAGGACTGGGCGGAGATGTTCACGCACGCGCCGCGGCCGGTGGGGCCACGGCGCGAGCTGCGCTACCCGGCGCTCGACATCGCGCCGGATCCCGAGCAGCCGACCGGCCTCGTTGCGGATTGGCGCATCAACCGCACGCTGGTTCGCCTGCTCTTCGATGCCGGTGCCCGCAGCGGCGGGGACTTCGACCGCCTGCCCCGGCGCTTCCGCGCGGTGGCGGTGGACCTGCGCACGGGAGGGGTCGTCGTGCTCGCGCGCAGCGACCTCGCGCGCGCGGTCCGGGCCAGTATGGCCGTGCCCGGGTTCTTCGCTCCGGTGCGGCTGGGGGACACGCTGCTCGTGGACGGCGGCATCGGGGACAACGTGCCCGTCGCCGTCGCTCGCGCGGAGGGCGCCGCGTTCGTCGTCGCATCGGACGTGGTCCGGCCGCGGCCGGAAGTGGTGGAGCGCTTCCCTCTCGACGTCGCCGCCCGTGCGCTACGCCTGCTGCTGCGCAGGGCGCCGCTCGCGGAGCCGGACGTGCTCGTGCTGCCCGACATCTCACCGGGGATCAGCGAGGCGCTCTTTCCCCGCGACCCCACACCACTGATCCGCGCCGGCTACGAGGCGGCGCTGAGGGATGCCGGAGGACGCTTGCCTGCGTCCGGCGGTGCCGCGCCACGCGCGCCTGCGCCGCCGCCGGACTCTCTGCTCGCGCTCCGGGTCGAGAGCTCCGACGCGGCTGTCGCCGCGCTCGCGCGGCGCGTGCTCCGCAGCGTGGCACCCGCGGAGTACTCGGAGACGCGCGTGCTCCGCGCCCTGGATCGGCTGTACGCGACGGGGCTCGCGACCGGCGTTTGGCCGCGGGTCGAGCCGCGCGCGGCGGAGGCGGAGGCGCGCGCGACCGCGGGCGGAGCCGCGGGGCGTGACGGCGAGCTCGTCGTGGACGTCACGCCTGCGGAGCGGACGCGGCTGCTCGCCGCCGCGGGTTACGACAACGACCGCGGCGGCCGCGTCTGGATGGAGGCATCCAGGCGGACCGGCACGGGTGCGCCGCTCGAGCTCGCGCTCGGCGGCTCGCTCGGGTCGCTCGGGCGCTGGGCCGCAGCATCGCTCAGGCTGCACCCGCTGGCGACGGCGCCACTGGCGTGGACCGCGGGCGCGCACCACGCAGCGAACACTGCGCGCGTGCCGGGGGGCGAGCGCGACGTGCAGCGGACAGGCGGCTGGCTGGGCGCGGAGCTGCTCCGGTTGCAGCCGACGATCGCGCTCGCCGCCACCGTGACGGCCGAGCACGTGCGGCAGGATGTCGGGCGCGATGGCGCATCCTTCGGCCCGTTGCTGCGCGTCGCGGGCATCGACCCGCTCAATCGCCTGGCCGGCGCGGCGCCGCTGCTGGAGCTCGAGGCACGCGTGGGCACGGTCTCCTACCAGCGCGCACGCGTGCGCGCCGCCGCCGACGCCGCGCCCGGCCGCTGGCGACTCGCGGCACTGGCGGACGTGACGGCGGCGAGCGCTGACGCGCCGGCCGACGTGTTGCCCGCGCTCGGCGACGAGTGGCTCATGCCCGGGATGCGTTGGGGCGAAGAACGCGGAACGCTGCGCGTGGTCGCGGGCGCAGACGTCGTCTACCCTCTCCCGCTCCAGGCGAGCGGGCGGCTCCGACTGCGAGCCGGCGCCGCAACCGGCGATGCCGATGCGCTGCGCGAGTCGAGCGAATGGGCGCTGGGCGCGGCGCTGGAGGTGTTGTGGGCGACGCCCCTCGGGCCCATCATCGGCGGCGTCGGCGCCAACACCCGCGGGCAATGGCGCCTCGAGGTCGACCTCGGCCCCCGCTTCTGAGGAGGACGCGGTGCAGCCACCTGATGAGGGCATGCCGGAGGGTGCGCACCCGCACGCGCTGCATGCACCCGCAGCGCCGCCCGCGTCTGCACCGGACAACTCCGAGCTGCAGCCGCTCGACCCGCGGGTCGTGAAGGCATGGCGTGCGACGTGGCTCATCGTGGCGGCGCTGTTCGGGTTCGCAGCGCTCGCCACGCTCGCGCTGCCGGACCCTTCGCCGGTGCTCGCGGCCTGCGCCCTGGCCGTGGCGCTGCTGTGCCTCGCGGCGGCCGCATTGCACCCGCGCGCGCGTTACCGGTCCTGGGGGTACCGGCTCCGGGACGCCGCCCTGCTCGTCCGGCGCGGCGTGCTCTGGCGAACCATCAGCATCGTCCCGCACGCGCGCATCCAGTACGTGGACACGCGCCGCGGCCCTCTCGAGCGCGCGCTCGGCCTGGCGACCGTCGTTGTCTACACGGCCGGCACCCGCGGCGCGGCGGTCCGCATCCCCGGCCTCGATGCCGCTCATGCGGAGGCGCTGCGGGACCGGCTGGCCGCCCTCGTTGGCGCCGATGATGCCGTCTGAATCCCACCGGCTGCATGTACTCTCCGTGCTGTTCGAAGCCGCGGCGATCGCGCGCGGCTTCATCCTCCCGGCGCTGGTCGGCGGGATCTCCGCAGGTGGCGGCGAGTTCGACCGGATCGCGACGTGGACCGTCGGGCTGCTCTCGATCCCGGCGATCCTCATGTCCGTCGCTCGCTACTTCGCGTTCCGCTACCGCCTCGAGCGCGATGAGCTGATCATCGATTCCGGGCTGCTCAGCCGCAGGCATCGCGTGATCCCGCTCGCGCGCATCCAGAACATCGACGTGCAACAGACCGCACTCCAGCGCGTGTGCGGCGTGGCCGAAGTGCGGGTCGAAACCGCCGGTAGCGGCGAGACGGAGGCGCGGCTGCGCGTGCTGAGCCGCGCGTGCGCGGAAGCACTGCGCGCAGAGCTGCTGGCCGGCCGGCGCGCCGCAGGAGCAGCCGCCACTGCTGCGGGCGAGCCGGCGGCCGGTGCAGGCATGGCGGCCGGTGCAGGTGCGGCGGCTCACATTACTGACAGCACCGGGGAGCCGGTGCTGGAGCTCGCACGCCTGTCCAGCCGCGACCTGCTCATCGCAGGCGCAACGGCCAGCGAGGCCGGGCTCGTTGCAGCAGCCGTCGCCGGCGTGCTGGAGTTCCTGGATGAACTGGTGATGGACCCGCCGATCCCGATCCCCGATCCGGAGGCGATCCTCGCCCACGCCTCCGGCGGTACGATCATGCTCGTGGTGGCAGGCACCGCGCTCGCCCTCCTGCTGATCGGCTGGTTGCTCTCGATTCTCGGAGCGCTCGTCGGCTATCACGGCTTCACGCTCGAGCTGACGGCGTCCGAGCTGCGCAAGCGTTACGGCCTGCTCACGCGGAGAGAGGGCGTCGTGCCGCTCGAGCGCGTGCAGGCTGTGCGCGTGGAGGAGTCGTGGATCCGGCGGCCGTTCGGCCTCGCCGCACTGAAGATCGAGACGGCCGGCGGCGGGCCGCAGGAGCGGCAGCGCGGCGGCGCCGAGGCGTTCGTGCCGCTCGCGCGGGCGACGGATGTGCCCCGCCTCGTCGGGGCGGTGCTGCGCGGCGTGGATTACGACGCGCTGCGCTTCCGGCCGGCGCATCCGCGCGCGCAGCGGCGCGCGCTCGTCCGCTATGCGGCTGTGCTCGGCGCCGCGGGGATCGGCCTCGCGGTCGTTCTCGAGCCGTGGTGGCTGCCGCTCCTGCCCGTGCTGCCTGCCGCGTGGCTCATGGCGCGCCTGTATTATCGCAACCTCGGCCACGCGCTCGCGCCCGGGTTCGTGGCGACGCGCGCCGGGCTCTTCAACCGCATCACATGGGTGGTGCCGGACCGGCGCATCCAAACGGTGCACCTGACGAGCTCGCCGTTCCAGCGGCGGCACGGGCTGGCCAACGTGGTGGTGGATACGGCGGCGGGTGGCGGGCTGAGGGAGGCGGCCGTGATGGACATCGCGCAGGGGGACGCGCTCGCACTGCTCGACGAGCTCGCGGGCCGGGCGGCGCCCAGGCGCGGACAGGATCCCTCGCGCGCCGGCGGATCACCCGCTGCCCATCTCCTGCGCGGCGCCGGCGGCCCGTGATGCGAAAGACGCCGGCGCCACGGGGTCCGCTCGGTGGGGCCGCAACCCCGCCTGGCCCTCGCGGCGTTTGCCCGGCGGCGGGGCCGGCGGCCGCGGCGGTTTGCGGGGCGCTCCCGGCGGCCGCCGGTCCACGGGCGGGCGCGGCCCGTGCTTCAACCGACGGATCCGCACCAGTCGCCTGGGATCGTTGTTGTAACCTCTGCTCATCTGCGAGTCTCCCATCGAGGAGTGTGGGGGCGCGGGTGCGCGAGGGGCAAGCATCGATGCGGACCCCGCACGCAAGCGAAACGCCCGCGGGCCTCGAGTGGCCCGCGGGCGTTGGACGAGCGCCTTACCGCACTCTCACAGCCGCGATTCGTAGCGGTTGCCCATCCCGTATCGCCCGGCGCCGGGCCGACCAGGGCCGGCCTCGCGGCGCGCCGGACGACGAGGCGCTTCCGCCGGCGGGTTCAGGCGTACCACGTTCTGGGCCTTGGGCCCCTTCGCCTCCTGGACGACGTCGAACTCCACCTCCTCGCCTTCGTAGAGCAGCTTGAAGCCGCTACCCTCGATCGCGCTGTGGTGGACGAACACGTCCGGCCCGTTCTCCGCGGTGAGGAAGCCGTAGCCCTTCTCCTGCGAGAACCATTTGACCGTGCCTCTGGTACGAGCCATCGCTGGACTCCTGT
>DATCLK010000318.1:0-1616 GCA_036563975.1 Longimicrobiales bacterium
TGGTGCAGGGCGTGCGCGTCCAGTGTCGCGCGGAGGTCGGCACAGCCGTGCAGGCGCTCGGCCGCGTGCTCGAGGCGCACAACTACGTCGTACGCGCAGGCGACACGGGCGGCTACAACTGCCGCCAGATCACCGGTGGCACGGGCCACAGCCTTCATGCGTTCGGGATCGCCATCGACATCAACTGGAACACGAACCCGTACCGGAAGGACAACGTGCTGGTGACGGACATGCCGCTCGTCATGGTGAAGAACATCCTGCGGATCCGCACGAACAACGGGAAGCAGGTCTGGGGTTGGGGAGGCAACTACCGAACGGTGAAGGACCCGATGCACTTCGAGATCGTCTGCGCGCGGGAGGACATCGCCACGGGCATCGATTGGGCGACCGTGCGCCAGCCGGCGCTGCGCCCCGAAGCCCCGCACCGGTGGCCGCTGCTCCGCCGCGGCGATCGCGGGCCCGCCGTGGAGAAGCTGCACGACCTGCTCGGCGTGGCTCGCCCGGGCGAGATCGGCTACGGGATCTTCGGACCGAAGACCGAGGCCGCGGTGCGGGCGTACCAGGAGAGACACGGCCTCGAGGTGGATGGCCGCGTCGGCCGGCAGACATGGACGGCGTTGCTCACCGGCCAGCCCGAGGTCGGGCCGGACGAGCCAGGCCCGGTGAAGCGTCAGGTGACGGCACAGCCATCGCTCACGCCGGTTCACGCGTGAGCGGGCGGCACGCGAGCGTCGACGCTCACCCGGCCTGGCGAGACGCGACGATGCCGAATGCCTGCGCCGCGCGGCGCGAGCGGCTCATCCGCGCGGTGGCCGTGAAGCTCACCGCACCGTGATGCGAACTGAATCCGCGTGGCCGTTCCTCCACTCCGCCCGGATCACGTGCGTGCCGGGCTCGAGCCGCCAGCGCGTGCCGGTGATGGGCCGGCCGTCCACGAGCCAGCGCACGGGCTCGTCGGCGCCGGAGGCGACGAGCGGGATGGTCGCGTAGCGCGGGTCCACGCCGAGCGGCCGCTCGTACACGTCGCCGTCCAGCGGTGAGAGGATGCGGTAGGCGACGTCGGCCGATCCGGCGGCCGGCGGCTCTTCCGGATCGCCGGCGGCCGCGAGCAACGCGTCGCCGTGCTGCGCCGCCCACTCGGCGTACTCGGGCGGCAGGACCGTGCGGCCGCCGCGCTGCCAGTCGTCCTCGCGCGTGGGCTCGGTGCCGGGCAGGAACCACTCCGTCATGGACGGACACTCCGGCGTGGCGCGCAGCCCGGAGAGGATGCACACCTGCACGGGGACGGCGCCCACCATGTCCGGCGTGGGGAAGCGGCCGGGTGGGTAGCGGCGCGCAGTGAGCAGCGCGGCGCGGTGGAGCAGCGGCCCCGCGCCTGTGATGCCGCTCACGCCCTGCATCGGCCGGCCGCTGAAGTTGCCGACCCATACCGCGACGGTGAAGTTCGCCGTCGTCGCCACCGCCCAGTTGTCCGTGAAGTGGCGGCTCGTGCCGGTCTTGGCCGCGGCGGGGAAGGGGAGGTCGAGGGGCGTCTCGACGCCGAAGCCCGGGATGCGCGCGACCGGGTCGCTCAGGATGTCCAGCACGAGCGCGGCAGCGCCGGCGGACATGAAGCG
>DATCLK010000319.1:0-13956 GCA_036563975.1 Longimicrobiales bacterium
GGATCTCCTCGGGGGCCGGTGAAATGGGGAGCGGAGCCAAACCGTCCTCATGCTTCTAAAGGATTGCGCACGTGAGCGTTGCGCGCGTACCCTCCAATTCACCAGAAGTGCGGGAGAACCGATTTTCGGCCGCCGTTGACATCGCCGTCGTTTTTTCCCGAGTCCGTCCACTCCGCAGGCAGTCCGGGGAAGCGGTGGGCTCATCCCTTGCCGGGTAGGCCGTCCGGTCGCGGATCCCCCAGCCGTGAGGTGGTCGCGAGATGGAAGTTCGGGCTGTCGAGGTGGGGGCGGGTACCCAGGCCGCCGCGCACGAGGCGCCGGCTCCGCGGGTCTCCGCCAGGGCGGCCGGCGTCGCCGGCTCCGAGATCCTGCGCATCGCCGCCGAGATCCGCGAGCGCGTCGCCCGCGGCGTCCCTGTTTGCAACCTGACTGTCGGCGACTTCAAACCAGCAGAGTTCCCGATCCCCGCAGCGCTGCGGGACCGCATCGAGGCCGCGCTCCGGCAGGGCGAGACCAACTACCCGCCCGGCGGCGGCGTGCCCGCGCTCCGCGAGAGCATCTGCATCCTCTACCGCGAGTGGCTCGGTCGCGACTGCACACCCGAGTCCGTGCTCGTCACCGCCGGCGTCCGGCCCGGGATCTACGCCGCCTACCACGTGCTCGTCGACCCCGGCGACCGTGCCGTCTTCCCGGTGCCGTCCTGGAACAACACCTACTACGCCTCGCTCGCCGGCGCGCGCGCCGTGCCCCTCGCGTGCGGCCCGGAAACCGCTTTCCTGCCCACGCCCGAGCAGCTCGAGCCCGCGCTCCGCGGAGCGCGCCTGCTCGTGCTCAACTCGCCGCTCAACCCCGCGGGCACCGTACTCGGCGAGGATGCGCTCCGCGCCGTCTGCGACCTCGTCGTCCGCGAGAACCGCCGCCGCGCCGCGTACGAGCGGCCGCTCTACCTGCTCTTCGACCAGGTCTACTGGATGCTCACGTTCGGCGCGACGCGGCACCACGACCCCGTCGCGCTCTGCCCCGACGTCGCACCCTACACGATCGTCGTCGACGGCATCTCCAAGGCCTTCGCGGCCACCGGCCTGCGCGTCGGCTGGGCTGCGGGCCCGCCCGATGTCATCCGCTGCATGGCCGACCGCACCGCCCACATGGGCGCCTGGGCGCCTCGCCCCGAGCAGGTCGCCGTGGCCGGCATGCTCCGCGCGCGGGAGGAGATCGCGGAGTACCACGCCGCCATGAAGCTCGCGGTGCAACGTCGGCTCGATGCGCTGTACCGCGGCATCACCGCGATGCGCGAGCGCGGACTCCCCGTCGACGCACTCGCACCGGCCGGCGCCATCTACCTCAGCGTCCGCTTCGCCCTCAACGGCCGCACCACGCCCGACGGCGCCACGCTCCACACCAACGAGGACATCCGCGCCTACCTTCTCCGCCACGCCGGCCTCGCCGCGGTGCCGTTCCAGGCGTTCGGCGTCTCTGGCGACGACGGCTGGTTCCGCCTCTCGGTGGGCGCGGTCTCGATGGAAGAGATCGACGCGATGCTGCCGCGGCTCGAGGAGGCCGTGGCGACCCTGGTGGGTTGAGCAGCCTGCGCGTTCCCCTCGTCGCAACGGGGCATCGCGTGGAAGCGACGTGGGAGGGCGCCGCCCGCACGAACGCGGCCGCCTCCGATCCGATGATCGGAGGCGGCCGTCGTCATCGGGGTCCGCTGCCGGCGTGCCGGTGTGTGCCGGCTCCTCCAGGAGCCGGCACACGCGCCCGCGTCACCGGAGGCTCGGGTTGTTGTTGCGCTCGACCGCGGGCAGCGGGAAGCAACGCGCGCTGCCGTAGAGTCCGCCCTGCCGGTACGGTGCGCCGGGCGGCGGCGTGTTCGGGATGTCGAACCGCCGCAGATCGTTCAGGTGGTGACCCTCCAGGTACAGCTCGCGCTTCCGCTCCTCGATGACCTGCGCCCGGATTTCCTCGTCCGTCCCGCCCGCGAACTCGGGCAGGCCCCAGTAGTTGCGCAGGACGTTGATCTGGTCGACCGCCTCCTGGCCTCCTTCGGCCTCGGCAATGATCAGGTGCGCTTCGCGCCAGGTCGCGATCGGGACCGGCACCTCGCGCAGCGCCGGCGAGAGGGACTCCCCGTACTTCGCCACGATGTGGACCGGGGTGAAGTTGTCGTGCCCGTTCTCGCCCGTGTTGATCACGCGCACGCGGGGATCCGGCACACCGTCGACGGTCAGGCCGAAGTACGACGAGTCCACCGTGATCCGGCCGCCGAAGAACTCGTCACCCACCCGGTTCCAGCGCCGCGAGGAGGCGGTGGACGTCGTCGCGACCTTGGTGTACCGCGGGTCGGATGCGAGCACGGCGCGCGCATCAGCCGCAGCGCCCGCGAAATCTTCGAGGTTGAGGCGCGCGCGGGCGCGGCCGAGCCGCGCCAGGTTGAGGATATCCTGATTGTTGACGGCTTGCGCGGCGGCGATCGCCTCGGTGAAGCGCTCCACCGCCACCTCGAACACCTGCTGCGGCGTGACCTCCGGGCCGTTCTCCTCGATCACCGCCGAGCAGAATCCTTCGCCCATGAGGATGTGGCTGTAACCCGAGTAGGCCGCGGCGTACGCGATGAGCTCGGTGCGGTTGGGGACCTGCTCATCCGTCCACGACTTCAGCTTCTCCAACGCGTTGTTGGACGTCCAGATCGCTGTCGAGATCGGCACGTAGATCCCCGGTGGGTTGCCCGTGCACGAGTTCGTTCCGTACGGCGAGCTCTCGTCGATCGTGCGCTGGTCCAGCGAGAATCGCGCCGACGTCACCGACGCGTCGCGCAGTTCGTTGCCGAGCAGGCCGCTGTTCACGATGTACGCGCCGAGCGCGCACTCGAAGTCGGCGATCGCGCCCGTCACCAGCAGACGGGCGTTCTGCGGGTCGTCCATGTCCCGCGCGTCGATCACGTGCGGCGCCTCGACGTTGAGCGCTTCGTCGAGCACGTCGCAGCCGCCGAGCACGGCGCCGATCGCGCAGAGCGACCCGACGCGCAGCAGCGCGGCTCGCGCCGTCGAAAAGATGTTCGAGGCCGTCCGAAGGCCGGTCGTTTCACGAGAACGCATCGTTCGCCCCCTTTAGAAACCGAGGTTGATCGTCGTGACGAACGACGTGAGTTGCGGGAGGTGGTTCTGCTCGAGCGGCCCGAAACCACCACGCGAGCCGCTCAGGAACCGCGCCTCAGGGTCCATCCCGGTCCACGGCGACCAGGTGTGGAGATTGCGCGCCGCCAGGTTGATCGTGGCGCGCGTCGCGCCGAAGCGCTGCACGAGTTCATTCGGCAAAGTGTAGCCGATGGACACCTCGCGCAGCCGCAGGAACTTCGAATCGCGGATGTACTCGGCGCCGAACACCGCGCCCGTCTGGTACGCGGCCAGCTTCGCCGGGTACTTGTCCACGTACTGCAAGGGCTCCACGTTCTCGTGGCAGACGTTGTTCAGCGAGCACCGCACGCGGGTAACGTGGTCCCACTTCTTGAACCCGGTCTTGAAGTCCATCAGCCCGTAGAGGCGGATGCGCTCGCCGAGCGTGATCGTGGTCGAGATGGTGCCCTCGTACTTCGGCTCGCCGCGTCCGAGATAGACGTACGGGGCGACGGGCGTGTCTCCGTTGTAACACGGCGTCGTCCCACCCTCTCCGTCATCGCACATCATGCTCGACCGGATGACGCGGCCATTCTCGTCGAACTCCGCGCTCACGACGCGCCGGTGGAACCAGGCGCCGAGTGGATAGCCCACGCGGTGCTCGACGCCGAAGTCGCTACTCACGACGATCCGGTCCTCCTCGTCGTTGATGAAGAGGACCTTGCTGTCGTTGCGCGCCACGGAGAACACCGCGTCCCACTTGACGCTCGACGTGGAGAGGAGCGTGCCGCGGAGCAGCGCCTCGAAGCCACGGTTCCGGATCTTGCCCACGTTGATGTAGCGGGAACCCGGGAAGCCGGTCGACGGCGCGCTCGGACGCAGCAGGATCGCATCCCGCGTCGTCTGGTTGTACCAGGTGAAATCCAGGCCCACGCGGTCCTCGAACAAGCTCGCCTCGAAGCCCAGCTCGATCTCGCTGCTCCGCTCAGGGCCGAGGTTCGGGTTGCCGACCGTGGAGGGCGTGACCGTGCTCGAGTCATTGGGGCCGGGAACGGATGCGAACGTGCGGAGCGCATCGAACGCGCCGGGCTGCTGGCCGGCTTCGCCGTAGGCGGCACGCAGGCGCAGCGCGTTGACCGGCCCGACGTTCCAGAACGGCTCCTCGCTGATCACCCATGCCAGGGACGCCTTCGGGTACCAGACCAGGTCGAACTCCTCGCCGAACGCGCTGTTGTCGTCCGCGCGCAGGGCCGCGGTCACGAACAGGCGATCCCGCCAGTTGAACTGCTGCTGGCCGTAGACCCCGACGGTGACGTTCTCCGAGTACGTCTCGCCTGCCTGGGTCTCGGCCGCAGCGTTGATGACGCGCAGGCCGGGCGTCGCGAAGTCCGAACCCGACGCCGACACCAACTCGCTGAAGCGCCGGTAGTACTGCGCGCCGAAGGAGGTGCTGGACGTGAGCGCTGGCGTGAGCCCGAACTGGAACGTCCCGGCGTAGTCGACCGTCTGATTGAAGACGTCGCGGCGGTTGACGTCCTTGCCGCCGAGGCCGGAGGGCTCCCACAGCAGGTACAGCTCGTTCTTCTCCTGGATGCTCTGGTTGTCCTCTCGCACATCATCGATGCCCAGCGTGAGCCGCTGGTGGAACCACTCGGTGGGTCGATGATTCAACTGGAGACTGCCGGTGAAGCGCGAGAGGTCCTGGAAGTCGATCATCTGGTTGTAGAACTCGGGAGCGTAGCTGCGCGCGCCGCGGGGGTCGGGGTTCATGTTGCCCTGCGCGCGCTCCGGCGTCGAGAAGTAAGAGGCCCAGGTGACGCCGCCGCAGCCCGCCTCACAGCTCAGGTACGTCCGGCCGCCCGTATAGCCGACGCTCGTGGCCAGGTCCATGGTCGGCGAGACGAGGATGTTCAGGTTGGCCCGCATGCTCGCCCGCCGCTGCCGGTTGTTCCACTGCGCGCCTTCCTCCCGGTCAAGGTCGGCGGCCAGGTAGTAGCGGACGTCGGCGGACCCGCCGCTCAGGCTCAGCGAGTAGCCCTCGACCCGCCCGGTGCGGTACAGCGGCGTGCCGCGCTCCTTCTCCGTCTTGGCCAGGTTGATCGAGAGCACTTCCCCGGTGGCCGGATTGCGCCAGTAGTTCACCGGCGTGCGCTCGATGGCGTTCATGAACCAGTTCGCGCCCTGACGGATCGTGACGTTCCACGCAGGACGCCCCTCGCGGCCACGCTTCGTGATGATGTGGATCACGCCGTTCGAGGCCTCGGTCCCGTACAGCGTCGCCGCAGCCGGCCCCTTGATGATCTCGATGCTCTCGATGTCTTCGGGGTTGAAGTCGTTGATCCGCGAGATGACGCTCGAGCCGAACGACTGGACCTGCGGCCCGGTCGCTTGCGCGTTGTCTACGCGCACGCCGTCCACGTAGACCAGCGGCTGGTTCGAGAGCGAAAAGCTGTTGGAGCCGCGGATCCGGATCTGCGAGCCGGACCCGACCATCCCCGTTCCCGGCGAGATGACCACGCCCGGCGCCCTGGCGTTCAGCAGGCTCTGCAGGTTGGGAACATGGGCGAGCTCGACGGTCTCCGCCGCACGCACCTGCGTCACCGAGTTGCCGAGCGCGCGCCGCTGGGTCCCGCCGGCCGTGCCGGTGACGACGATCTGGTCGAGCTCGATCGCGGTCTCCGCGAGCCGGATCCGCACGTCCATGTCACCGACCCGAACCGTGACCTGCTCAGCCGTCCGGTAGCCCAGGAGCGACACCCGTAGCGTCACCTGCGTGCCGCTCAGCCCGACGAACATGAAGCGGCCGTTCGCATCCGTCATCATGCCGCGGTTGAGCCCCACGAGCTCGACGTACGCACCCGGGAGAGGCAGCAGCGTGCGCTCCGACTCCACCACACCCCGGATCGTGCCCTGCTGCGCAGTTGCCGGGTCCGGGGGCGCTCCGAGCTGGAGCAGCAACCCGCACACGGCGGCGAGGGCGTTCCTGCGCCACGTGCGATGCCTCATGATCAGACCTCCTGTGGCTGTTTCGGGGATACGGTCCACCGCCGCAGGCCGGCATCGGGGCTGCGGCGCGCCGGCCACGGACGGGGCGAACACGCTCCCGCCCGTGGTTCGTCGAACGAACCCAATCGGGCCCACGCGAGGACCCGTGTTCTTCGAACTCCCCCGGGACCGACACCGGCCCCGCGCAATCGCGAGACGGGGGGCTCGCCGCCACCAGGCGTGTGGTGGTGGCGAAATCCACCCGTCGTTTTCCTCAGGGGAGAGGCCGCCGGGAGGGGCGGCTCGGGAACCGAGGAGGCCCACGTCACGCTGGTGGGCTCACATACCGGAGTTCCGCGATCGGGGCAAGCGAGAACAGCCCATGGAGACAATTGTGGCGTCTACCCCGGGTCCCAAACCGTACGCAGTCAGTGAATGCAGGATACAATGCTGCAGCCGCCCTCGCAAGAAGTCTTTGACAGCCGCCGAGGGGGTGCCCGGCACCCCGGCCCCTGCTGGCGCGCACGGCAGTCGGGGGCCTCGCCCCGTGGACCCCCCCCCTTGACAGCCGGCGAGGGGGGTGCCCACATTGGGCGCCGAGTTGAGAATGAGTTTCAATGTCAAACCGGAAACCGACATGCGCTCGCTGAACTCCCGCTTCTCGATACAGCGCCGCCGCATCGCCACCGCGGCCGGCCTCCTCACCCTCACACTCGCAGCCTGCGACTCCGACCCCATCACCGACCCGCCCGACCAGACGGGCGGCGCCCGAACCATCACCGTCGACGCCTCCGAGGGCTGGGCCTTCGTCGCACTGGACGATGAGGCGCGGAAGGTGACCGTGGCCGACCCGGCGAGCTCGACCGACTGGGACATGGCGTTCTTCGCCACGTCGGTGATGCTGAACGGCGGCGACGCCGGGCCGGGCGGCGTGGTCGCGTACTGCGTGTGCGCGAACGCGAACCTGACGGACGAGCAGGTGGGCGAGTTGACGGCCGAAGCAGGATTGGCCGCGTTCGAGGCGGTGACGGCGGAGGACATCCCGTCGGATCCGGGCGCGTGGGAGACGGACGCCCTCGTGCCGGCGTTGCAGGGGTGGTACACGTACAACCCCGTCACCCACGTCGTGAGCGCGAACCCGAACCGTGTGTGGAAGCTGCGCACGGCGAACGGGCAGTCGTACGCGAAGCTGCACGTGACGGGGATCGAAGGCGCGACGCAGACCGCCATGGGGCGGGTCACCTTCGAGTACGCGGTGCAGCCCGCGAAGGGCGCGGCCATGGGCGCGGCGCAGATCGCGACGGTGAATGTGCCGGCCGGCGCGCGCGTCTACTTCAGTCTGACGCGGGGCGAGGTGTCTGACGCGTCCGAGTGGGACCTGCTGTTCGAGGGGTGGACGATCCGGCTGAACGGCGGTGTGAGCGGCAGCGGCGCCGCGGGCGCGGTGGTGGTGGACGAGCCGTTCGACGGGATCACGGACGCGTCGGACATGGGGACGCTGTACCGGGGCGACACCTACGGCGGCGCCTTCGTGGCGCATCCCTGGTACCGCTACAACATCACGGGCAGTGATCACCAGATCTGGCCGACGTACGACGTCTATCTGGTGAAGCGCGGGTCGGAGGTCTACAAGGTCCAGCTCATCTCCTACTACGAGCCGACGACGGCCAGGTCCCGTCACGTGACCATGCGCTACCAGCGCCTCACGGACTGAGGAGGCGACGATGCGCGAGAGCGGGCGTGGCGTGTGGAGCGGGGCGCGCGGTCTGCGCGACGTGCGCCGCGCGGGGGCGCGGCCGGTCTGCGCAGTGTGCGCATGCGCGGTGGTCGCTGCGGTGCTGCTGCTCCACGCGCCGCTCGCCGCGCAGCGGGGCGGTGTGGTGCGGGGCCGGGTGGTGGAGGCCGGTACGGCTACGCCGGTCGCCTCTGCGGTCGTGCGCGTGGCGGATGCGTCCGGCCGCTCGGTGCTGACCGATGCGGATGGGGCGTTCCGGCTGGACGGCCTCGAGCCGGGCGCGCACCGGCTGCGCGTCGCGCACCTCGGCTACGCGGAGCGCGAGGTCGAGGTGGAGGTGACGCGCGCGGGCGAGGTGGTGATCGACGTCGTCCTCACCCCCCGCGCACTCGCGCTGGACGCCCTGGTGGTGACGGCCGGCCGGCGCTTGCAGGCGCTCGCGGACGTCCCTGTGCCGACGGAGGTGGTGAGCGCGGAGGAGAGCCGGCGCAGCGGCGCGTCGGACGTGGCGGCGGTGCTGGTGGAGCGGACGGGCATCCAGCCCCAGGGCGGGCACCCGGCAGGCGCCGGGCTGATGCTCCAGGGTTTGGGCTCGGAGCGCGTGCTGGTGCTGGTGGACGGTCAGCCGTTCATCGGACGGCTGTCCGGGCAGATCGACCTGTCCCGCCTTCCTGCGGCGGCGGTCGAGCGGATCGAGGTGGTGAAGGGCCCGCAGTCCACGCTGTACGGCTCCGAGGCGATGGGCGGCGTGGTGAACGTGATCACGCGGCCGGCCGGCGAGCGTGGCGAGCGTGCGTGGCGTGCCGAGGTCGTGATGGGCAGCGCGGACCGGCTGGATTTCGGAGCGGGTGCGCGCGGCGGGCTCGGCCGGCTCGGCTACGTGGCGGAGCTGGGCCGCCGTGAGATCGCGGTCACGCCGGGGATGGCGGACACCTCGGGCGCGCGCGCCGACCGCTGGGACGGCCTGGCGACGCTCCGCTGGTCCGGCGAGCGCGGGCACGTCGAGGCGAGCGCGCTCGTGCTCGACGAGCGGCAGCGCTGGCGGAACGGCCAGCTCTACGACTTCGCCGACAACCGGCAGTGGTCGCTGCGCCTCGGCGCGAGCCACCGTGCGGGCGCGCACCGCTTCGCCCCCATCCTGTACGTCACGGAGTTCCGGCATCTCGCGCGGCGCTCCACCATGCCGGAGCCCGCAGCCGGCACGGGCGAGGAGGAGGTGCAGCGCGAGGTCGAGGCGGAGCTCGCCTACACGTTGCAGGCGGGGGCGCACGTGCTGGACGCTGGCGTGGAGGCGAAGCGTCGCGCCATCCGCTCGGCCCGGGTCGTCGGCGGGTCGCGCACGCTGCACACGGTCGAGCCGTTCATCCAGGCAACGCTCGCCGCGGGGCCGTTCAGCGTCGTGCCGGGCGCGCGCTTGTCGTGGAGCGAGGAGTGGGGCACGCACTGGACGCCGCGGCTCGCCGCGCTCTGGCGCGCGACGCCGTCACTCGCGGTGCGCGCGTCCTTCGGCACCGGCTATCGCGCGCCGGACTTCAAGGAGCTCTACATGCAGTTCCTGAACATCTCGCCGGGCGTCGCGTACGCGGTCCGCGGCAACCCGGAGCTCCAGCCGGAGACGTCGACCAACGTGACCGGTAGCGTGGAGTGGACGGGCGCACGCCTGTACCTGCGCGCGCAGGCGTTCCACAACCGCTTCAGGGACTTCATCGAGACGCGGGCGGTGGGCGACTCCGCGGGCGTCACGCTGTTCACGTACGGCAACATCGACGACGGCCGCACGCGTGGCATCGAGCTCGAGGCGGGCGCGACGTGGCACGGGCTGCGTGGCGAGGCGGGCTACGCCTGGCTGGACGCGGAGCGCACGGAGACCGGCGAGCCGCTGCTCGGCCGGCCTGCGCACTCGGGTCGGCTCTCGCTCACGTACGCGCTGCCGTTCGGCCTGCGCGCGAGCGCGTCGGGCGTCTACACGGGCCGCACGCCGATCCAGCGGACCGAGAGCGGCGAGGTGCTCCACCGCGACGGCTTCCTGCGCATCGACCTGCGGGTCGCGCAGGCGTTGCCCCACGGCCTCGAGATCGCCGCGGGCGTGGACAACGTGCTGGACGCACGGCCCGAGCAGTGGCCCGGCTTCGCCGAGCGCCAGTTCCACGTGAGCATCGGCTGGCGGAGCGACGGCGTGCGGTGAGGAGGGCCAGGGCGAGGGCGAGGGCGGGCGTACGCGAACGCACGTACTACTCGTAAACGTAAACGTAAACGTAAACGTGCACGTGCACGTGCACCGACACGCCAAGGCTTGCCATGAAGCGTCGATCCTGGATGGCAGTCGTGCTCGCCGCGCTGTGCATGGCATCACCCGCATCGGCGCTGGCCCAGCGGCCTGTGCCTTCGCCGGCCCCGTCGAACGGCGGCGCGCACGGGGATGGCCGCGTGGGAACCATCGTCGTTGCGCACGGCGCGGGCCCCGACTGGAACGCGCAGGTCGAGGCCGTCGCCAAGGCGGCGGAGACGGGCGGCCCGGTCGAGGTGAGCTTCCTGATGGGCCCGGGCGCGAGAACGCACCGCTTCCAGGACGCGGCGAAGCGCCTCGTGGAGGCGGGTGTGCGGGAGATCGTGGTGGTGCCGCTGCTCGTCTCGAGCCACAGCGGGCACTACGAGCAGATCCGCTGGCTGGTGGGCGAAACGGACACGCTCGACGAGACGATGCTCCATCACCTGCACATGGCGGGCATCGAGCGGCCGAACGTGGCCGTGCCGATGCGCGTGACGCCGGCGCTCGATGGCGCGGACGAGGTCGCCGACATCGTCGCGGAGCACGCGCTCGCCCTCGCCGAGGAGCCCGCCGCCCAGGCGCTCTTCCTCATCGGCCACGGCCCCAACTCAGCGGAGGACAACGCCGCCTGGATGGAGGACCTCCGCCCGCTCGCCGACCGCGTCCAGCAGGCGACCGGCTTCCGCGACGTCAAGGTCGGGCTCGTGCAGGATGACGCGGCTGGCCCCGTGCGTGCGGAGGCCGTGCGCCGCATCCGCGAGATCATCACGCTCCAGCACCAGGTCACCGGGCGGCCCGTGGTCGTGGTGCCGGTGCTGATCGGCACGGGCCAGATCAGCCTCGAGAAGTTCCCGGCTGACCTCGCAGGACTCCCCATCGCTTACAACGGCAAGGGCCTGCTGCCGCACCCCGCGCTGGCGCGGTGGATCGAGGCGCGCGTCGGAGCGGCGTGGTAGGCCCGCCTCAAACGAGCGGCGGGACGCGCCGGAGCTTCTCCGGGTTCACCACGGCGAAGACGCCTTCGATCCGTCCGTTCGCGAACGCGAAGCTGATCACCGCCAGCCGGCCATCGTTCGTCCGAGCGACGAGCCCGGGCAGGCCGTTGACGTGCGCGAACCGGATCGTCGCGTCTGGCCATTTGCGGAAGAGCCCCACGAACAGCCGGGCCACGCGTTCGCGTCCGCGGACCAGCTTCCGGGCCGCGGCCGCCTTGCCCCCGCCATCGCTCCAGCTCACGACGTCCTCCGCGAGGATGTCGAACAGCGACGCCATGTCCCCGCGGGCGCACGCCTCCACGAACCGGTGCGCGAGCCGTTCGGCGTCCTCGCGCGACGTGGTGAACCGCGCCGCACCGCCCCTGAGTTTGTCCCGCGCGCGCTTCGCGTTCTGGCGGGTGGCCACGGCGGTCCGCCCTACGATCTGCGCCACTTCGGCGTAATCGAAGGAAAAGACCTCCCGGAGCAGGAACACCGCCCGCTCCGTCTCCGAGAGCCGCTCGAGCATGAGCAGGAACGCCGTGGAAAGGGACTCGGCGAGCTGCATCCTCTCGAGGGGGTCCTCTTCGAGCGGTGAGAGGAGGGGCTCGGGGAGCCACGGTCCGACGTACTCCTCCCGCCGTGCGCGGGCCGACCGCAACTGGTTGATGCAGAGGCGGGTCGTGACGGTGCACAGATAGTTACGGGGCGATTCCACCTCCGCCGGCGCGGCCCGCTGCCAGCGGAGGTACGCGTCCTGGACGATGTCCTCCGCGTCCGCGATGCTCCCGAGCATGCGGTACGCGAGCGAGAAGAGCAGCGGGCGGTGCCGCTCGAACTCCGCCGCGCGATCCCCGCCGCCGTCGACGACCAGATCGGATGCCGCGAACTCCGTTTCAGGCATCATCCCCCTGCCTACGTGAGGCACGAGGCCGGCGGGCGGTTGGCCGCAGCCCCCAACGGACCCGGCCTCTCCCGACTTGCGGCGGCTCTGGCTCGGCCTCGGCCGGCGCCTCGCCCGATGCGCCCCCGCCGGCACCCGGTCACGCCCGGCTTGCGACCCGCGGCCTCGCTACGACGCGATCACCTTGGGCTGGTACGACCCCACAGGTGGGCGGAACGATACGGCGAGCCGGTTCCACCCGTTGATCGCGACGACTGCCATGGTGAGGTCCACCAGCTCCTTCTCCGAAAAATGCTCGCGCGCGGCACGGTAGAGCTCGTCCGGGACGCCGCGCTCGTGGATCAGCGTGAGCGCCTCCGTCCAGGCCAGCGCGGCCCGCTCCCGCTCGCTGAAGAACGGCGTCTCGCGCCAGACGGGCAAGGCGTAGAGCCGCTGCTCGTCCTCGCCCTCAGCGCGGGCGTCCTTGGAATGCATGTCCACGCAATACGCACAGCCGTTGATCTGCGACGCGCGCAGCTTCACCAAGTGCAACAGCGAGTGCTCCAGGCCGCACTCGCGCACGTACCGCTCGAGGTTCAGCATCGCGCCGAGCGCGCCCGGCGCGACGTCGGCGTAGTCGATCCGCTGCTCCATCGCTCGCGACCTCTTCCGTTTGGGGTGATTCGGCACGGCGGGGCCCGCCTTTGGCCGGGCCCGGAGATGAGACAAGGGAGCCCTTCGCGGTGTGACACGCCACCCCGATCCGGATCTCGGCACATCGTCGGACGGGCAGCCGAACGAGGCTCGACCGCCGGAGCACCCGGATCCCGGCACATCGTCGGACGGGCGGCCGAACGGGGTGGCCCGACCGCCGGAGCATGCGGATCTCTGCAATCGTGGAGGGGCGGGCGCCACGGCCGGCCCAGCGGCGCGGCGGGCCGCCCCTCGGCCCGCGCGAAGCGCCGCGCGCGGCGAGCCGACCCCCGCGTTCAGGGCTTGCCGCCCCGCCGGGCCCGTCGCCGGCCCCTCCGTATTCGGGTTGTCTTCGGGTCCCGGGCGCCCCATATTGCCCGGGCCATGCGCTACGTCGAGCTGCGGGCGCACAGCGCCTTTTCGTTCGGAGACGGCGCGACCACGCCGGAAGCCCTGGTCCGGCGGGCGGCGGAGTACGGCTACCCGGCGCTGGGGCTGACGGACCACGCGGACCTGGGCGGCGTCATCCGCTTCGCCCTGGAGTGCGAGCGGTCGGGGGTCCGGCCGGTGGTGGGTGCGGAGCTGGTGGTGGACGGCCACCCCGTGGCGCTGCTGGCCATGGACGAGCGCGGCTACCGCAACCTGGCGGCGCTGGTGACGCGCTCGCGGGTGGGCGCGCTCCAGGTGGAGAAGGCCGAGGGTGTGGAGGCGATCCGGCCGCGGGGCCGGCCGGCGCTCTCGTTCGCGGAGCTGGAGGCGCGGAGCGAGGGGCTGTTCGTGCTGACGGGCCCCGCGTCGGGCGAGGTCGCGTCGCTGGTGCGTGCGGGCCGGCCGGAGGAGGCGGCCTACGTGCTGGACCGGTGGCGGAGCGTGTTCCCGGGCCGGCTCGCGGTCGAGGTGCAGCTCCACCACGTCTCGGGCATGGAGGCGGCGCTGGCGGGCGCGCTGATCGAGCTGGCGGAGCGCGCGCGTGTGCCGTGGGTGGTGAGCAACGACCCGCGCTACCTGGACGCGGACAGCCGGCTGGTGCACGACCTGCTCACCGCGCTGCGCGCGGGGCTGGACCTGAGCACGGCCGCGTCGTGGGGCGTGCTGCACCCGAACGGCGAGTGGCGGCTGAAGGCGCCGGAGGAGATGGCGCGGCTGTGGAAGGGCAGGGAGGTGGGGCTCGAGGAGAGCGTGCGCATCGCGGAGCAGTGCCGCTTCGACCTGCGCTGGCTGCGCCCGCCGTTGCCGCGGTTTCCGGTCCCTCCCGGCCACGACGACGATTCCTACCTGCGCGAGCTGGTGTACGCCGGCGCTGC
>DATCLK010000320.1:0-5969 GCA_036563975.1 Longimicrobiales bacterium
AGGAACTCCTTCAGCACGACCGCGCTGTTGTGCTCCTCGTCGCGCGCGGCGAAGAGGAGTGTGACGTTGCCTTTCTTCGCGCGCTCGCGGAGCAGGGCGACGGGCTCCGGGTTGGCCTCCAGTTCCGCCGTGTAGCGGCGACGGAACTCCGGCCACTTCGCCACGTCGTGCGCGTACCAGCGCCGCAGCTCCGGGCTCGGTGACACCTCCTTGAGCCACAGGTCCAGGCGCGCGTCTTCCTTCTTCATCCCGCGCGGCCACAGGCGCTCGACGAGCACGCGGAAGCCGTCGTCGCGTGACGGTGGCTCGTAAATGCGCTTGAGGCGGAAACGGCTGGTGGGCATGGGCGGTCTTCCTTTCTGCACGCGAGTCGATACGCGAGCCGAATCTCGGTCTCGTTCCAGGCGTTTGCTTGCGGCTGTTGCGGCGGTGGCGCCGTGGCGGTGGAGCCGCGGCGGTGAGCGCGCTGCTCGCAGGGATCCTGGGGCCGACAGGTGTTCGCCCGAAGGCCGAGATGGTACAATGTTGTACCATCGGCAGCGGCGGCGTAGCGCCCGTGGCGCTGGGCCGCTCGCCAGCGGAGATGACGGTGATGGTACAACCTCGTTCCATCGCGGTTGTTGGCGCGTCGCCCGGTGTGGCGAGCCGCTCGCCGGCGAAGATGATGGTACAATCTTGTACCATCTCCGTCGTTGGCGCATCGCCCGGGGTGGCGGGCGGCTCGCTGGCCGGGATCGTGGTTCAACCTCGAACCATCGGCAGCGGCGGCGCGGCGCTCGGGACCGTGGGTACGCGCTTGCTGGGCCGCCGGCGGCGCAGCGCCCACGGCGGCAGGGCGCTCGCCGGCGTGGATGATGATGGTACAATCTTGTACCATTTCCGCCATCGGAGCATCAGGGCGCGGCCCGCGCCGATCGGCCGCGCGGGGGCGCGCGCCAGCGAGGCCGCGCCGGGGCGCGCGCCGCCGAAGCCGCGCCGGGCCAGTGCCACCCACCGGCGCGAAGCCGCAGCCCGCGGCCCATGAAGCCGCCGGCTGCCGCCCGCGCCCACGCCCGCATCAGCGCCCGCGGAACCCCTCCAGCGGATCGTCCGGCAACCGGTCCGCGATGTCCGCGATCTCCTCCGCCTCGCGCCAGGCGGCCTCGAGCTGCGCGAGCTCGCCCTCCAGCGCGCGGCGCTCGGCCTCCTCCTGGAGCGCCATCTCGAGCGCGAGCGCCTCGGGCCGCGACAGGCGCGCCTTCGGATCGCGCGCCGCGCGGCGGGTCTGCGGATCCATCGGCAGCGCGGGCACGAGCTCACCGCGCAGCGCGCCCCTGAAGCGGCGCAGGGTCACCCGCGCGCGGAATTCCATGAGGGGAGGCACGCCCAGATTCGGCCCGCGCCCGGCGACGCCGCGCAGGAACGGCTCGGCGCCGCCCGCGTCGCCGATGAGGCGGAGTGCTTCGTCGAGCCGCGCCTTGCTCGCGCCCTTCGAGTTGGCGAAGACCATCGCGCGCGCCAGCACGCGCCGCGCGGCGGGGCCGGTCAGCACGAGCGGCTGCGGCGGCGTCCACACGACCCGGCCATCGGCGCGGCGTTCCGGCGCCGGGTCGAGCGCGTGGGGGAGGTGGAGCGCGACGTCGCCGTCTCCATCCGCGCGCGCGACCCTTGCCCCGCTGAGCTGGTAGCGCCGGAGCTCGAGCGGCGCCCCCGTAGGCGACTCCTCCGCGGAGAGCCGGTGCACCAGCTTGCGGCTCATCCGGTACTGCACGCCGAGGTTGACGAGGTTGAGCAGCCCGGCCGCGCCGCCGAGCACGCCCGCGATGGCCAGCCCGCCGTACGCCACGAGCCCGACGCCCAGCGCCCCGCCCACGATCAGCCCGCGTCGCCGGCGTCGCAGCAGCTCCGCGCCGTAACGCCACGCGGCCAGCTCGCCCGGCAGCGCCTTGCCCACGCGGATCAGCCGCGTGCCGTCCGGCAGCTTCGCCAGCCCGATGTTCTCGGAGTGCACGCGCAGCCGCGCGTCGCGGAACCGCTTCTCCGCCTCCTCGACCGGCTCCCAACGCTCCTCGATGGGCGCCAGGTTCCAGCGCATGCACTTCGGGCACACCGCCCAGAGGCGGCCTTTTGACGCATCGAACGCGATGCGGCTCCCAACCGGAAAGCTCTCCAGCGCTTCGTTCCCGCCGAGGCCGGACAGGCAAAAGATGCAGTGTCGGTACATGATGTTCCCGTGCAACGGACCACCCGAATGGAAACGTAGCGGCAGGCTCGGTGCCCGCAAGCCGCGATCGGCCGCGACGGCGCGGATGTTGCCCTGCGGGCGCGCCCCATGCTCCCATCATCGCTCGCCGTCGTCCTCACCGGCCTCGGGCTCGGGGTGGGCGCGCTGGCCGTGTTTGCCTGGTCCTGGCGCCGCGGCCTGTTCGACGACATCCCCGCGCAGGCGGACCTCGTCTTCGACGAGCGAGACAACCGCCTCGAGCGGCCGTGGGAGACGGCCGAGCAGAAGGAGGAGCGGCGCCGGCGCTACGGCGAGCTGATCGCGCCGGAGCCGGGCGAGTGGGGAGGCGCGGTGTGAGCAGGCAGGACGCCACGCTTCCGTTCCGCGGCGACGTCGAGATCCGGCTGCGGGCGGACGCGTCCAGCCGCGCGCCCGCGCTCGTCTTCTTCTCGACCGCGCTGGTCTGGCTGCTGTTCGGCTCGATCGAGGGCACGCTCGCCAGCCTCAAGCTCCACATGCCCGAGCTGCTGACGTCGGCCGGATGGCTCACGTTCGGGCGCGTGCGCACGGCGCACCTCAACGCCGTGAACTACGGCTGGGCGTCGCTCGCCTCGATCGGCGTGGCGCTGTGGATCATCCCGCGGCTGGTCCACACCGAGCTGCGCTGGCCTCGCGTCGCGATCGCGGGTGCCGTGGTCTGGAACGTCGGCCTCGTCATCGGCATCGCCCTGATCCTCGCCGGCCGCAACGACGGCCTCGAGTGGCTGGAGATGGACCGCTACCTGGCCGACCCGTTCCTCGTGGTCGGCGGCGGCATGGCCGGCGTCACGCTGCTCGCCACCCTCCTGGCCCGCCAGTCCGGCCACCTCTACGTCACGGTCTGGTACACGATTGCTGCGTTCCTGTGGTTCCCGGTCATCTTCGTGATCGGGAACTGGCCGACGTGGACCGGCGTCGAGTCCGCCGCGGTGAACTGGTTCTACGCGCACAACGCGCTCGGCCTGTGGTTCACGCCCATGGGCGTGGGGGCGGCGTACTACTTCATCCCGAAGGTGCTGGGGCGGCCGGTCTACAGTTACCAGCTCTCGATCCTCGGCTTCTGGACGCTTGCGTTCTTCTACGCGCTGAACGGGATGCACCACCTCATCGGCGGGCCGATCCCCACCTGGATGATCACGACGAGCGTCGTCGCCAGCGTGCTGATGGTCATCCCCGTGCTCGCCGTGGCGGTCAACCACCACATGACGATGGTCGGGCGGTTCGGCGCGCTGCGCTACAGCCCGACGCTGCGCTTCGTCGTGCTCGGCGCGATCGCCTACACGGCCGTCTCGCTCCAGGGGTCGTTCACGTCGCTGCGCGAGGTGAACCGCGTCACGCACTTCACACACTGGACCGTCGCGCACGCGCACGTCGGCGTGTACGCGTTCGTCACGATGGTGCTCTTCGGCTCGATGTACTACATCGTGCCGCGGCTGGTGCGGCGCGAGTGGCCGAGCGCGCGGCTGATCCAGTGGCACTTCTGGCTCGTGCTCGCCGGCATCGCCCTCTACATCATCCCGCTCACCATCGCGGGCGGCTTCCAGGGCCTGGCCCTACTGGACCCGGCAGTCCCGTTCCAGCGGTCGGTCGAGGTCACGCTGTGGGCGCTGGTCTCGCGCTCGGTCGCGGGCGTGCTGCTGACCGCCGGCCACGCCGTCTTCGCCTACCACTTCTGGCTGATGGTCCGGCGGCGTGGCCCGACACGCGAGGTGCCGCCGTTCCACGAGCCGGTGCCCATCGTCTACGAGCGACCGGAGGCCCAGGCGTGAGCCGCACCTGGCTGCTGCTGCTGGGCGCCGCGGCGACGGTCGGGTTCGCGGCGATCGTGCTCGTCGGCATCCCGCAGGTCATGCTGGTGAAGATCGCGGCACCGCCGGAGCTCGCGGCCTACACCGACCTCGAGGCGCGCGGCCGCGCGGTCTACATCGCGAACGGCTGCGTCTACTGCCACTCCCAGCAGCTCCGCGACCCGGCGTTCACCACGGACGTCGAGCTGGGCTGGGGCAGCCGCGCGACGGTGCCCGCGGACTACGTCTACGACCGGCCGCACCTGCTCGGGACCATGCGCACCGGCCCCGACCTCATCAACGTGGGCGAGCGCCTGCCCTCCGCGTCCTGGCACCTGATCCACCTCTACAACCCGCGGGCACTGGTGAGCTGGTCCATCATGCCGTCGTTCCCGTACCTGTTCGAGGAGCGGGAACCCGGTGACGTCAGGCCGGGCGACGTCGTCGTCCCCGTCCAGCCGCCGTACGCGCCGCCGGCGAAGGTGATCGTGGCGACGCCGGACGCGCAGGCACTCGTCGCCTATCTCCTCTCGCTGCGCCGCACGTACCCGGTCCCCGCCGCGGGCACGGGCGCCATGCGCGGCATGAGCCGGATGCCATGAGGGACGACGACGGACCGGCCGACGCGCCGGGTCGCCCGCCCGGCGAGGGGCCGCAGCCACGCGAGCCGGAGACACGTGGGCCCGACGTGTCCGGCTTCGAGGACGCGACGTCCGGCCACCGCCGCGTTTCGCCGGACGAGGTGCTGGCGCACGAGCACGCGCTGCCCGAGCACGGCGAACGCGACTTCGAGCCGGACGTCGAGCGGCTGCACCGCGCGATCTACCGCGAGCCGCGCGACCCCATCGAGGGGCGCGAGCCGACGCCGTGGTGGGTGTGGGCCGCGGCCGCGGCCGCGCTGTTCTGGGGCGGCTGGTACCTAGGGCAGCACGGCGGCACGTTCAGCGCCGCCACGCACATCGCCTTTGCCGAACGCGTCCCGCCGGTCGCAGCGCAGGTGCGGGCGGAGCAGGCGCGCGCCGTCGCCGACCCGGTCGCGGCCGGGCAGTCCATCTACCAGCGCAACTGCCAGAGCTGCCACCAGCAGGACGGGCGGGGCATCCCGGGCACCTTCCCTCCACTGGTTGGCTCCGAGTGGGTCACCGGCCCGCCGGAGACGCCCATCCGCATCGTGCTCGGCGGGCTCCAGGGCCCGATCGAGGTCGCGGGCCAGACGTACAACGGCGTGATGCCCGCGTGGAGCCAGCTCCCGGACGCGGAGATCGCCGCGGTCCTCACCTACGTCCGGCAATGGGCGCCGAACGCCGCACCGCCCGTCTCGCCCGAGCAGGTCTCTGCCATCCGCCAGCAGATGGCGGGTCGCACCACCCCCTGGACGGCCGCCGAGCTGCGCGCGCAGGAAGGCGGTGCGCCGTGAGCGCGCCCGCGCCGCAGCGGCCGCGCGCCGCCTTCGAGCGCTACGCGGTCAGCGCCCTGTTCACGGATGTGGCCGGCGTGGACCGCGCGCTCGCCGAGCTGAACCGGCTCGGCGTGCCCCGCGACCTGATGGAGGTGGTCGTCTCGCCCCGCGCGGCCGAGCGGTTCTACCCGGGCACGGCGCGGCGGCCGCGCGGCGAGGCGCTGCGGTACGCGGGCGCGGGCGCGCTGATCGGGCTCCTCGTCGGCGCCGTCATCTCCCTCATCCTCGTCGCGCTGCCCGGCTTCCTGCCCGCGAACGAGACCGCGGTCGTCCAGCTCCTCGGCCCCAACTTCGGCACGGTCGCCGGCGCGGTCATCGGCGCGCTGATCGGCCTCGCCGTGCGCCGCCGCGCCGAGCCGCGCTTCCGGCGCGCCGCCGAAGCGCCGGACTCCATCGTCCTCGTCGTCACGCTCCGCACCGAGGAAGAGGCGCGCGCGCTGATGCGCGCCCTCGAGCGCGTGGGCGGCCAGGCGCCGCGGCT
>DATCLK010000321.1:0-7794 GCA_036563975.1 Longimicrobiales bacterium
CCTCGCGGCTCGCCTCCAGCTCGGCCCAGCGGAGGTCCAGCGGAGCCAGATCGGCACCCGCGCGCAGCGCATCGACCTCGTCGTGCAGCAGGTCGCGGATGCGCCGGTAGAACGCGGTGGTGTAGGTGCCGTGGAACATCATGTCCAGGTCACCCGTGTGCTCCCAGTTCTGCTTGGGGCCGATCTGCTCGCGGACCATCTCGTAGAAACGCGTGCCCGGCAGCGGGTAGGACACGGAGACGCCGATGTCGTCCGGCCGCTCCTCCCGGATCAGCTCGCGCGTCCGCAGGATGTCGTCCCACGTCTCCCCCAGGTAACCGAGCTGCATGAACCAGCCGGCCCGGATGCCGTGGGCCCTGAGCAACTGCGTCGCGCGGCGCGCTTGCCCGACCGTGCTGCCTTTGTCCATGGCGTCCAGGATGCGCTGCGACCCGGACTCGACGCCCAGCCACACCTCCTCCGCGCCGGCCGCGGCCAGCGCCGCGACGGCCGTGGGGGTCATCAGGTTCACGCGCGACTGGATGGTGAACGGCGTGCGCACGCCGCGGCGCGTGACTTCCGCCGCGAAGGCCTCGATCCACGCGGGCGTGAGGCCGAAGATGTCGTCCGCGAACCAGATGTGGTCCGGCTCCACCGACTCCCGCAGGCGCGCCAGCTCCTCGACGACGTTGCCCGGGCTCCGCTGCGCGTAGCGGCGGCCGAACACCGGCTTCGCGCACCAGTTGCACCCGTACGGGCAGCCGCGCGACGTCGCCATGATCCAGGACAGCCGGCCGTGGGCCTGGAGCCACGCCGCACGATACGCCTCCGCGTCCACCAGGTCCCACGCGGGGAACGGCAATGCGTCCAGGTCCTTCAGCGCGGGGCGCGGCGCGGTGAAGCGCACGCCGGTCGGGGCCGCGGCGCCGTTCGTGGCACCCGCGCCGGGCGGCCGCGCGGCCGGCAGGACCAGGCCCGCGATGCCGTCCGGCGACGCAGTGGGATCGCGCGTCCAGAGGTCCGCCAGCTCCGCGAACGTCAGCTCCGCCTCGCCCGAGATCACGGCGTCCGCACCCGCGCCGAGATACAGCTCGGGGTGGTCCGACGCGTCCGAGCCGTTGACCGCGACGCGGCAGCCGCGCGCCTTCGCCGCGGCGATCATGTCCAGCGCGGCCCGCCGCATCCGCAGCGTGCACATCTTGGTAATGAAATTGAAGTTGTCTTCGAGGATGCCGACGACGGTGGGACGCGTCTCGTCGAGCGCCGCCTCGAACTCCTCGACGCCTTCGGAGAGCATCGCATCGAAGAAGTGGATGGCGTGGCCGCGGCAGCGCAGCACCGCCGCGGCGAGCAGCGTGGCGAGCGGCGCGTACGGCTTCATGCGCCGGAGCTGCTTCTCATCGTACCGGAGGAAGTACGAATGCGCGATCAGGATCGCAGGCCGGCCCCTCGTTGCCGTGCTGGTCATCGCACGTTCCCTGGCTGGGTGGGATTGACAGCCGCACTCGCGCACGGCTAGAACGCTGCGTATCGGCGGGAGACGCCAGGCACTGCGTGCTCGGGGCCCAGCGCCACCCGATCTATCACTCCAGCGAGGCTGTCTTGTTCGAAGGGCTCGAATCGTACGCGTCCGCGCTCGCGCTCCCCGCGCCGCCGGCCGCCCCACTACGCCACGCCACCATCCTGGCGCCGCTCGGCATCCCCACTCGCTTCGAGGCGGACTCGGACGCGTTGCTCGCCGCGGCCATCGCGGTATACGGCGAGCCGGGCCCGCTCCTCGAGGGCCACGGCGCTGCGCTCGGGGCGGCGCGCGCCAGCCGGCACGTCACCCCCCGCGTGCTGCTGCTCACCGCGCCGCACGGCCCGGGCGCCGGCCCGCCGGGTCACGGCGGCCCGCTCCGCATCTCCGCGGACCGCGAGTCGCTGCTGCTCGCCGCCGCGGATGCGGCCGGCCGGGCGCGGCGCACGGACATGACGGCCATCGCGCGGCTCGCGCCCGTCCTGCTGGCGGATGCGGACCGGCTCCGCGCCGTGCTCGATGCCCTGGTGCTCTTCCTGCTCACCGCCCTGGACCGCCAGCCGGTGCACGCCGCGGCGATCGCGCGTGACGGCGCCGCGCTCGTCCTGGCTGGCCCGGGCGGCATCGGCAAGAGCACGCTCGCGTACGCAGCGCTCCGCGCCGGGCTGGATGTCCTGGGGGATGACGCCGTGTACGTCGAGCTCGCCGGCACCTTCCGCGTCTGGAGCCTCGGACGGCCTATCCACCTAGCTCCCGAAGCGGCCAGGTGGTTCCCCGAGCTGGCGGGCCGGCCCGCCGTCCTGCGCGCGAACGGCAAGCGGCGCATCGTGGTTCCCCTGCGACCCGGGCCCGCGCCGGCGCACGCGGAGGGATCGCGCACGCCGGCGCATGCGCCAGGGCGCGCGTCGCCGCACGGCCTCCTGCGTCCCGAGGGCCGTCAGGCCCCGCCGCCCGAGCGAGCCGGGCTCTGCCTGCTCGAGCGCGAGGCCGGCAGCGCCGCGGCCAGCGCGGAGCCGATCGCGCCCGACGAGGCGGTCATCCGCCTCGTCTCCTCCCTCGACCCCGGCTTCGATGTCTGGCGCGGCACGATCGGCGCGCGGATCGCGGCGCTGGCGCGGGGTGGCGCGTGGCGCCTCCGCGTCGGCGATGACCCGCGCGCGGCCGTCCCCGTCATGCGCGAGCTGCTCGACCGGGTTGCGCGTTGAGCTGGGCGGCCAGGGGTCCCGCAGGCCAGGCGTGCGCGGCCAGCTCCGCCGGCGCTCCGGTATCGTCCGCGCCCGCGGGGCCGCCGGAACCCGCAGCAGCCAGCCCGCACCCCATCCCGGCCACCAGCATGATGAGCTGGCCGATGCCGTGCGCGAACGGCCATTCGAACATGCCCACCACGAGGAGCGTGCCGAAGGACCACGCGCAGGCTCGCCGCAGCGCGGCCTCGTCCGGGCCAGCGCCGTCGCGGGCGCGGCGCGCGCTGCGCACGAGCACCGCGAACACTGCCGCCAGGAACCCGACCAGCGTCGCCAGCCCGATGATCCCCGTCTCGGCGGCCATGTGCACGTACAGGTTGTGCGCCGAGCCGATGTAGTCCCACAGCCACGAGACCTGCGGGCCGTACTGCTCGAGGTTGGCCCCGAAGCCGCCGGGCCCCACGCCGACGACCGGGTTGGCCCGGAACATGAGCAGCCCCGTGTACTGTAGCGCCAGCCGCTGCGCGACGATGTCGTCCACCATCGTCATGGCGATCCGCCCGCGCAACGCGCCGCCGGTGACCAGATCGAGCGCCACCACGGCGACGAGGCCGCCGAGCCACACGCGCATGAGCAAGCGCCGATCGGCCAGCAGCACGAGCGTCGCGGTGCCGGCGGCGGCAGACAACCAGCTCCCGCGCGAGAACGTGACGGCGAGGCCGACGAGGCAGGTGCCGATGCCGGCCGCTGCGAGGGTTCGCGCGGCGTGCCCCTCCGCAACCGTGCGGGCATACACCGCGAACGGCAGCGACAGCGCGAAGTACATCCCCAGCTCGTTCGGCCACTCGAAGCCGAGCGCCGCGCGGTAGAGCAGCGAGCCCGAGTGCGGGAACCGGCCCGGCAGCACGCCCATCGCCTCGAGCGCCGCGAACACTCCGCAGGCCGCGGCGGCGCCGCCGATCGCGAGCGCGATGGATCGCGCCTTCGCGGGCCGGTCCATGACCTCGTCCGCCGCCATGGCCAGCACGCCGAACAGCAGCGCGAACGTCACCAGCTCGCGGAGCGCGGGCAAGCGCGCCTGGGCGAACACGCCGGTGACCACCAGCGCCGCCGCGAGCAACGCCATCGCGCGGCGCGGCAGCGCGCCGAGCAGGATGGCGCGCCCTTCCGCCGTGCGGCGCAGCAGCCAGGCGGGCACGACCAGTCCCGTGAGCACGAGGGCCGGCGAGATGCGCAGCGACTCGCTGCTGTACAGCGCCGGCAACGGCAGGCACAGCGCGAGCAGCAGCGTGCCATCCACCCACCCGGCCGCCAGAATGATGAAGAGGCCGGCAGCCGCCGCCGCGCCGCCGGCCACCACGAGCGGGAGCTCGTCCGCCCCCGCGCCGGTCAGCGCCAGCGCCACCCCGTAGCCGGCCGCCACCACCGCCCCGACGGCCACCACCCCGTCCGCGCGCCGCATCGCGTCCGCACGCGCAGCCATCGTCACCCCGTCGCTGCGCGTGCTAGCGGCGTCGCCGCCGCGGGTCGCGCGTCGAGCAGCGTGCGGTAGAACTCCGCGGTCTCGCGCGCCACGTGCTCCTGCGTGAACCGGCCGCACACCCACGCCCGGGCGCGGCGCCCCAGCTCCCGGCGCGCATCCGGAGCCATCGCGGCGAGGTCGCGCAGAGCGGCGGCCAGCGCCGCCGCGTCCCCCTCCGGCACCACCACGCCGCCCTCCCCCACCACCTCCGGAATCTCGCCCGTCGCAGACCCCACCACGGGGACCTCGCACGCCATCGCCTCGACGAGGATCCGGCCGAACTGCTCCGCCCAGCCCTTCGTACGCAATGAGGGCAGCGCGAGCGCATCCAGCGCCGCGAGCCAGGTCGGCATCGCGGTGGAGGGCACGTAGCCCGCGAAATGCACGCGGCCGGCCACGCCGGCGCGCGCGGCCAGCGCCTCGAGCCGCGCCCGCTCCGGGCCATCGCCCATCACCACCAGCCGCGCGCCCGGCACACTCGGGAGCGCCTCGATCAGCAGGTGCACCCCCTTCTCCGGCACGAGCCGCCCGCCGAACCCGACCACGAACTCCGCCTCGCCGATGCCGAGCCGCCCGCGCACCTCCGCCCGGGCCGCCGGATCCGCCACGAACCGCGTGGCGTCGACGCCGAACTGCGGGATCACCGCCAGCGGGCCCGCGTAGCCCGCGTCGCGCAGCACGCGCGCGGCGGCGGGCGTGCCTGCGATCCCGCCAGCGACGAGGCGGAACACCCGCGCGCGCAGCGCGCCGAACGGCGGCGGCAGCCGCTTTGCCAGGTTCTGCCACGCGAAGAACAGCGAGGGGATCCCGCGCATGCGGCACAGCTCGGCGAGCTGGAGCGTCACGATGCTGTATGGCTCCTCGTCGATGTGCACCAGGTCGGGCCGAACCGCGTCCAGCACCGCGCCCGCGCCCCGGTACAGGTGGAAGTGGTTGTGCCCGCCGAGCAGCACCGGCCGCGTCAGGATCCGCGGCAATGCGGTCGGGGTGCGGGGCCCTTGCGCCGGCGCGTCCACAGCGGCGCCCGCCCCGGTCGCGACGCCCGCTCCTGCGCTGCCGTCCGCGTCACGCGGCGTGGCGCCGCTCGCCCCGGCCGTGTGGTCCGGCTCGGGCGGCTGGCCGCCCCACCGGGACGGCACCAGCGCCGTCACGTCCGCGTGTGCCGCCAGCGCCCGCAGCTTGTCGCGGTACGCGGCGACCACCAGCGCCTTGGACACGTACAGCACCTTCATGGCTGCGCCTCCGCGGGGTGCATGCGGCGACGCATACCGAGCGCCTGCGCCAGCAGACGCAGGTCCTCCCGCGCCAGCACCCCGGTCCCGCGGTACAGCACGCCGACTGCGAGGGCGTAACCCGCGGCGGCGAGTACGGGCCGCTCACCTGCGAGCGCCGCCGCTGCCGCGGCGGCCAGCGCCGGCGCGCAGGCGGCCGCCAGCCAGCGGCCGGCCGGCGCCGCGCCCCGCGAGCCCAGCACCGCGATCAGGATCCCGGCCAGGAACACCTCCGAGCCCAGCATGGCCATACCGGCGCCGACGGCGCCGTACCGCGGGATCAGCAGGGCGTTCGCGGCGACGTTGGCCGCCGTCGCGAGCACGTACGCGCCCGCGACCCGCCGCATGAGCCCGGCAGCGCCGAGGATGTAGCCGGCCAGGATGTTCAGCGCGAGCGCGGGCAGGACGGCCGCGAGCCAACCGAGCACGGCCGCCGCCTCCGCGTAGTCGTGGCCGTACACCACGGCGATGAGCGGCTCGCGCAGCAGGAACACAAGCCCGGCCGCCGGGGCGACGGCGAGCAGCATCCATTCGGACAGCCGCGCGGCAGCGGCAGGCAGCGGCGCATCCGCGGCCGCCGCGGCCGCGCCGGCCGCCGCCTCCGCCGGGTCCGCACCGGCGCCGGCTGCAACGGCGCGGGAGAGCCGCGGGTACACCGCGCCCGCCACGACCAGCGCCAGCGCCTGCACCACGTCCACCAGCTTGTAGGCCGCCGCGTACGTGCCCACCTCGGCCGCATCCCGCCAGCGCGCGAGCAGCAGCACGTCCACCTTGTAGTAGATGGTGAGCGCGACGAAGGCCGCGGCGAACGGCGCCAGTGCGCGCGCCAGTCGCAGCGCCTCCGCCAGCGCGATCCGTCCGCCCTGCCGCGCCTCTTGCGGCAGCCGCACCGCCAGCCAGGCGAGCGCGCCGAGCTGGCCGAGGATCGGCGCCACGCAGAACCAGGTCAGACTCCGGGTCCCGGCCACGAGCCCGAGCCCGAGCCCGCCCGCCACCACGCCGTTGATCGCGCTGGCCTGCGTCCAGACGTGCATGCGCTCCACCGCCTGGAACCACGCCGCCAGATTCTCCGTGTACGCGCCAACGGCGTACGACACGCCCAGCAGCAGCGCGGCGAGCACGACCGGCGCCGGGTAACCCATCACGTAGCGCGAGAGGACCAACAACAGCGCCAGCATGAGCACGTTGCTGGCCGTCTTGACCGCGTGCGCCGCTGCGAGCAGCCCGGGCGCGCGCTCCGGCGCGCGCGCGATCTCGCGCACCAGCAGCGGCGTCATTCCCAGCGTCGCGATGATGCTGAGCACCACCGCGAACGCTGCGGCCGTGCTGTATGCGCCGAACTGCGTCGCGCCCAACACGCGCGCCGCCACCACCACCGACCCCAGCATGAAGAGCCGCGGCAGCACGTACGCGAGCAGGAGCGACAACGCGTTGTGCAGCACGCGCCGCACGCCGGCCGCGCCCGGCACGGCGGGTGGCGGGGTCTCGGGCAGTGCGGCCGGCCGGCCGGCCGCGCCGGCCGGTATGCTCATTCAGCTCCTTGTCCCCGCAGCACCACCGGGATCGAGCGCGCGAGGATACGCACGTCTCCGAGCAGCGAGCGGTTGCGCACGTACTCCAGCTCGACTCGCGCACGCTCGGGGTAATGCGGACGGTTGCTGCCGCGGCTCGTCCAGGCACCGAAGATGCCCGGCTTCTCGCTCAGCAGCTCGTCCGCAGCGTCGCCGTACCACGCGAGCTCACCGCGCACGATCGGGCGCGGCCCCACGAGCGACATGCTGCCGCCGAGCACGTTGAACAGTTGCGGGAGCTCATCCAGGTAGGTGCGCCGCAGCCAGCGCCCCACGCGCGTGATCCGCGGATCGATGTCGGCCGGCAGCTTGTAGCCGTTCTGGATGTACAGCTTCTTCAGCCAGGGATCGCGCTCGAGTCGCGCCTCCGCGTCCACCACCATCGTGCGAAGCTTCCAGCAGCGAAACGGCTTGCCTCCCAACCCGAGCCGCGTGTGCCCGAACAGCACCGGCCGGCCCGACTCGATCCAGATCGCCAGGGCGGCCAGCACGAGCACCGGCGCGCACAGAACCAGCAACACCGTCGCGCCCACAATGTCCGCGATGCGGCGAACCACGCGCGAGCCGTCCCGCCGGGGCATGGACCGGGCCCGCGCAACGGCCGCCACACCGTAGTCGTGCATCAGCTCCATACCTCCCTCGTGTCCTTCGCGCGCGCACACACCAGGACGGCACCTGCCAGCTCGCCGCCCGTTTCCCGCAGGAGCGCCGCCGCGCGCATGGCTGCGTCCCGCGTCGTGCGCCCGTG
>DATCLK010000322.1:0-7676 GCA_036563975.1 Longimicrobiales bacterium
GCGCAGCACCGTCTCCAGCGCCGCCGCGAAGCGGCGCCAGCTCTCGATCTCCTCGCCCAGCGCGCGCCGGCCGGCCGCGGTGATCTCGTAGTAGCGCGCGCGCCGGTTGTTCTCCGTCGTGCCCCAGGCGCTCTTGATCAGACCCTCCTTCTCCAGCCGCTGGAGCGCCGGGTACAGCGAGCCCTGGTTCAGCTCCAGCACGCCTGTGGACACCTGCTGGATGTGCTGGCCGATCCCCCACCCGTGCATGGGGCCGAGGGAGAGGGTCTTCAGGATCAGGAGGTCGATGGATCCGCGCAGGGCGTCGGTCTGCGGGCGTCGGGACACGGATCGGCTCCGGGATTCGGGGATCTGGCGTCCGGGGCGCCCACGCGCCCCGGACGGCGAGGTGGACGCGGCGGCATCCGCTCGCGTGTTCCGGCCGGCGCGCGGGCGCTGCCCGGCGGCGGCGCGGCCGGCGGTATATGTAGACAGCGACAAAAAGGATGGGCAGGAGTCCTGTAGCTGTCAAGAGGAGAGCGGACGCCGGTCGCTCACCCGTTCCGGTCGTACACCGCGGAGCGGGCGCTCAACCTCGCCGGCGACCTGTCTACGGAGGTCAGGGAGAGCTTGTGTGTCGCCTGTCCGGGCGCCGTCGCCGGGGTCAGCAAGCACCTCGTGCCTCCGGCCCCGTTCCTCCCGGGGCCGGAGGGCTCCGCCCGCAGCCTCACAGCGACTTCAGGTACTCGACCAACTCGGCCTTCTGCGCGGCGCTGAGGCCGAGCCCGAGCACCGTGTCGTAGTGCTTCACGACGTCGGCCAGCGTCGCCGCGCTGCCGTCGTGGAAGTACGGTGGATGCTGCCAGAGCCCGCGCAGCGGCGTCGCGCGGTACTTGCCCGTCGTGCTGCGCGCGGCGTACGCCGGGTCCATCCCGGTCTCGCCCGGGGCGTGCAGGTTGCCGCCGCCGCCGAGCCGCGGGCCGGCGTGGCACTCCGCGCAGCGGGCGGCCGTGCGGAAGAGCTGCGCCCCGCGCGCCGCCGCGGCCGCATCGAAGCTGCCGGGCGGCGGCGCCGGCGCCTCGAGCGTGTGCTGGTAGGCGCGGAGCGCCGGGAGCTTCGGCTTCACCTCGTCCTCCGACGGCGGCACCGTGACGCGCACGCCCAGCCGCGGGTCGAAGAACGAGCCGCGGCCATGCATTTCCAGCACGGCGACGTAGTTGTTCCAGTACGAGATCGGGCCCTCGCCCGTGTACGTCTCGAGCCCCACGCCGGCAAGCCCGTACGCGGGCGGGATCAGCACCGGGTCGCTGATGCCATCGATGTTGAACCGAGGATCGAACGTGCCAGGCGCCCACGCGGCGTAGACCGGCCGGAGCTCGTCGGGTAGCCCCGGTGCGAGCGAGACGATGGTCCCCACCGCCAGGTCCCGGTTCGGCCAGCCGTCCAGCCGGTGGCCGATCCCCGGCGCAACGGCGTCGTCCACCGTCGAATGGCACAGCGCGCACGTGATCCCGATCCGCGTGATGCGGTCGCCCTCGACGTCGGCGACGACGCCGACCACGGCATCCAGGGCGAGCAGTGCACGGGTGATCGCCGGATCGGCCAGCAGGGCCGGATCGCTCAACACCGCCGCCAGTACGTCGGCGGGGACCGCATCGGCGTCGACCTTCAGCCCCAGGGAGAGCGCCGTCTGCGGCGACACCTGCTCGACCAGTTCGTTCAGGCGCAGCGTATCCGTCCAGAACCGCCAGTCGCCGAAGTCGTCGAAGCGGAAGATGTCGCGGCCGGCCCGGACCAGGCGCGTGTCGACCGCGGCGGCGAAGTCGACGCCGGGCGCGTCCGCGGGCGGCTCCGGCACGGCCGGGTCGTCGCCGCAGCCGGCGGCGAGGCCTGCGCACAGGAGAGCGGTCAGCCGGCCGGCGGGCGCGCGCCGGCGACGGGGGCCGATGGAAAGGGAGTGGGCGGTCCGTGACGGGTGTCTCATGGGGAACCTCCTCGTCCGGCGCGTCGGTGAGGGTGGCGGCCACGCGCTGGGGCGGCTGGCCGCGTTGCCGATCGGGCTCCCGGCCAGAGGTGGCCGGGTCCGGGGTGCCCGACCGCCCTCCAAGGTGCGGCCCGCGCATCACTTTGTCAATAATAAACTGGTATAACCAAGCAGCGTCGAGAGTTACGAACGAGGCAGCTCCGGGGTCGCTTGCGGGGCCGGCAGCACTGCGATCACCGTCACCGGCGACGGCAAGACGGGCTCGTGGGGGCACGAGCGTCAGTGCCCCCGGCCTTCCCCTTCCGCGCCCGCCGCACCGTCTCGCGTGGTGCGACGCTGCGCCGGATCTGCGTCGTCTCCTTCGACTTCTTCGCGGAGCGGAGTCACGGGAGCAGCGACGTCGTCGCACACCCCGCGCGGAGCGTGATGCCGCCGCGCTGCGGGCGCGTGCGATGGCGCCCGACGGCCGCGCGTCCGGCGCAGGCCCGCGCCCGGGTCAGGCGTGTCTACGCCGCGCCGGCAACTCCCAACGTCGCCGGCCTTGACCACGCCGCCGCGGCCGGGTAGCCTAGCACGCAAACCACAGCGATCCCGGGCCTCGCCCGGGCGACGGCTCCTTGGCTCGAGCCATGGGTCCCTTGCTGCACCTGCGCCGCGCGCTCCTGTTGCTCGTCTTGCTGGCTCCGCTCGCAGCGGGCCCGGGCGGCCGCGTGTGGCGGGTCGACCCACAGGTCGGATGCCCGATGGACGCGGAGGGCGTCGCCCTCCGGGCCCCCGATGCCGGCGTCTCCTGCGACCCGTCGCAGCGGACCGGCCTGGAGCGTGGCGGTGACCCGCGCCCAGCGCCGTACCTGGCCAGCTCGTTGAACGCGCTGTCGGTCGGCATCGCGGAGCAGGCGAAATCCGCCGGCACAGCCATCGGGCCGATCCGTTACCGGAGCACAGCGCAACCGGTCGCGCAGAGCAGCCGGTCGAGCGCGAGCCGTGCCCGGTGCACGCGACTGGAGCGGCTCGACTTCGCGAACGCGCTGGACGCCGCATGCTCGGGCCAGCGCTCCGTCCACTCCACCACAGTCCCACCTCCGCACACCGCGTAGCGTCCGTGTGCCGGGGGTCCGCCCCCGCACAGCATCGGTCCGGCATCCCTCTCGCTGCTTTTGATGACAGCGCCGGGGGCGTTCCGGACGCGTTACGCACCTCGCAACGTGTTGGAGGCGTCTCATCCATGGCACTGGCGCCGTCCCTGCCCGTGCTCCTGCTCGGCATCCTCCTCGTCGGGCCGCTCTCGCCGGGCCCTCGAGGAGCGGATCGCGAGAACGCCATCGCGGTGCGGGCAGCCGGGCCCGCGCGCGCAGAGCATGACGCGGCCAGTGCCACCCCCGGGTGGCACGGCGCCGGGGTCGCCGTGGCCCCCGAGGGCGTTCGCGGCGCCGAGGCACGTGCGGACTTCCCTTGCCGGCCGCGGCCACACACTCCTCACTCCGCCGACGCTGCCGCTTCACGGGCGCGCGGCGGCGCTGCGAGCCGGGCCCGATCGCTCCGGATCCGGCGGCTGGCCTTCGTGACCGACCTCCTGGCCGCATCCAGCGGCGCGCGTTCCGCTCGGAGCACCACCGTTCCACCACCACCGCGCGCGTGAGGGCGGGGCGCAGCCCCGCACTGACGCCTGCTCACACCCGTCCTCGCGCCGCGGTGGACGGGCAAGCGTACATCCGTGCGGCCATGCCGGCCGCTCTCTCGGGAGGATCCACGATGATGTGGCGATTCCGAGCGATGCCGCCCCGGTTGACCTGGAGGATCTGGTTCCGCCGCTGCCACCTCTACCCGAAGCGAGGCCTGTTCAGGGCGGTCGTCAGATCCCGGGCCTGGAGTTGATGCGTATGGATGGCGGGCGCCGTCGACGCGGCGTCCGCCATCCGCGAGGAGAAGAGGACACCATGGCGTTGCTGAACCTGCGCAAGCGGAAGCGGGTCGCACCGGACATCCCGCTCTGCTCGATGGCGGACATCGCCTTCAACCTGCTGATCTTCTTCATGACCGTGACGACCTTCAAGGATGAGAAAGGGCTCTCGCTCGTGCTCCCGGAGCCCGGCCAGGCGGTCGCGGTCTCTACGAGCAACATCCTCCGCCTGATCGTGGAGCCGGACGGATCCGTGGACGTGCAACGGGCCGGGGACACGGAACTCAGGGCGGTGCGCCCCGGCGAGATCGCCCGGATCTGGCGCGCCGCTTCGGAACAGAACCCGAATCTGATCGCCGTGGTCGAGACGCACCCCGAGGCCGCGTACGACCACATGATCGACGTGCTGGACGAGCTCCAGGGCGCGGGCGCATCGCGCATCTCGCTCGAGGTCTTCGAGGGCGGAAAACCGTGAGGACGGAGCGCGCGCCGGGTCTCCGGCGGTGGCGCGAGCCTGCCAGGGATTGAGCGGTCGCGCGCTCCCGGCCATCCCGCAAAGGCGGCGCCCTCGCGCCCGCCGCGGCGTTGTCCCCTGGTCGCCCTGACCGGACCCGGCGGCAGCCGCGGCGGGCGCGAGGTGGTCAGCCGTTGCTGCATCCGCCCTGTCTCCTCTGGCGGAGCTCGATCCTGTTGCCGCCGGAATGGAGCGCAGTGATGCGGATGCCGAACGGGTAGTCGACCGGCTCGGGCTCCGCGAACCCGGGGCAGCGGGCGCGGAGCCGGTCTGACCCTCCCGATGGCGGGCCCCGCTGTGCTCTTCCTCCTTTGTACCTCAAAGTACTTGACAGTAGCGGTGCGACGCGCTAGGATGGTCGCCCCAGCAGGCACGGTGAGCTGGCGCAACGAGAAGGGCCCCACGATGCATGCACCCCTCCACGTCGCAATCATCCCCGACGGCAACGGACGCTGGGCCACCGCGCAACAGCGGCCACGCACTGACGGCCACCGCGCGGGCGCGGCCGCCGTGCGACGGACGGTCGAGGCCGCGGTCGCCCACGGCATCGGAATCCTGACGTTCTACCTGTTCTCGGCGGACAACTGGCAGCGGCCGAAGGCCGAGGTCCTCGCGCTGATGAGGCTGTTCGAGCGGTACCTGCGCGGAGAGACGGCGCGGTGCGTCGCCGAAGGGCTGCGGCTGCGCGTGATCGGCCGCCGCGACCGCATCGCGAAGCGCCTGGTCCGGGCGATCGAGGCAGCGGAGTCCGCGACCGCGGCGTGCGACCGGATGCAACTCAATCTGGCCATCGACTACTCCTCCCGGGACGCGATCCGTCGGGGCGAGCTGCTCCCGCCCGTGGATCTGCTGATCCGGACGGGTGGTGAGCAGCGGCTCAGCGACTTCCTGCTGTGGGAGTGTGCGTACGCAGAGCTCTACTTCACCGACCGTCGCTGGCCGGACTTCGGACCGGAGGACCTGGCGGAGGCCCTGGCGGCCTATCACCGCCGTGAGCGCCGGTTCGGCCGCGTGCCGGGAGCGCCGTCGGCGTCGCTCCCTCTCTCGTCGACAGGGCCGACACGCGCTGTTCAGCGCGTGCGGCAAGGGTGACGTCGAGTCCACACCCCGGCATCGCCGGGGCTCACGGGAGACGACATGGAGCTGGAGATCCGCAACGTATCCAAGACCTACGCCAACGGCGTGCAGGCGCTGAAGGACGTGACGCTCACGATCCCGGTCGGGATGTACGGCCTGCTGGGTCCCAACGGCTCGGGGAAGTCCACGTTGATGCGCACCATCGCGACGTTGCAGGAGCCGGACACCGGCAGCATCCGTCTGGGCGACATCGACGTGCTGAAGCAGAAGGACGAGGTGCGCAAGGTGCTCGGCTACCTGCCGCAGGAGTTCGGCGTCTACCCGAAGGTGAGCGCGGAGAAGATGCTGGATCACTTCGCGGTGCTCGAGGCCATCGCGGAGCGCCGGGCGCGCCGGGAGGTCGTCGACGCCCTGCTGCGGCGCGTGAACCTGTGGGACGTGCGCAAGCAAAAACTGGGCGGCTACTCGGGCGGCATGAAGCAGCGCTTCGGCGTCGCCGTTGCGCTGCTGGGGAATCCGAGGCTGCTGATCGTGGACGAGCCGACGGCCGGCCTCGACCCGGCCGAGCGCGTGCGCTTCCTGAATCTGCTGAGCGAGCTGGGGGAGAACAGCATTGTGCTGCTCTCGACGCACATCGTCGCGGACGTCTCCGATCTGTGCACCCGCATGGCGATCATCGACCGCGGCGAGATCCTGCTCGAGGCCGAGCCGCTGCGCGCGGTCGAAGATCTCCGTGGCCGGATCTGGCGGCGCGTCATCTCGAAGGAAGAGCTCCCCGCGCTGGAGCGGGAGCACGCGGTGATCTCGACGAGGCTGCTGGCGGGCCGCACCATTGCGCGGGTCTACTGCGAGACGGCGCCCGGCCCGGGCTTCGAGCCCGCCGAGCCGGAGCTGGAGGACGTCTACTTCGGCGCGCTGGCGGGGCACATCGGCCGGCGGCGCGAGCAGGCAGCGCTGGTGGAGGCGCCATGAAGCTCTGGCAGATCCTTCGCTTCGAGGTGGCCTACCAGGCCCGCCGTCCCTGGCCCTGGCTCGCGATGGCGGCCCTCATCGCGTTCGCGATGGCGGTGACGCGAGTCGGTATGCTCCCGGTCACGCTTCCCCAGGATTTCATCCTCAACTCGCCGTTCATCATCACCACGGTCACCGTGCTGAGCTGCCAGATCTGGCTGCTGGTGGCCCCGGCGGTGGCGGGAGAAGCGGCCGCGCGAGACGTGCATACGGGGATCTATCCCCTCATGTACACGAGCTCGGTGAGCAAGGCCGAGTACCTCGGCGGCCGGTTCCTCGCCGCCCTCTCGCTCAACGCATTGATCCTCCTCGGCGTCCAGGCGGGCAGCCTGCTCGCCGTGTACGCGGTGGAGACTCCTCCTTCGGTGATCGGGCCGTTCCGGCCGGCTGCCTACCTCGCCGCGTACGGCCTCGTTGCGCTGCCCAGCGCGCTGATCGCGACGACCATCCAGTTCGCGGTCGCTCTGTGGGCCGGCCGGCCGATGGCCGCCTACGTCGGTAGCTTCGGCCTGTTCTTCCTGTCCTATCCGGTGACGGTCTTCCTGTACTTCTCGCGGATCGCGGGGCCGGAGATCCCGCTGCTGAGCGACCCGATCGGCGTGTTCGCCATCATGAACGAGATGATGTCGAACTGGACGATCGCCGAGAAGAACGTCCGCATGTTCTCCCTCGAGGGGCACATGCTCTGGAACCGGCTGCTGTGGGTCGGCGTCTCCCTCGGGACTCTCGCGTTCATGTACGGGCGTTTTCGCTTCGCGGAGCGTACCGCCCACGACCTGCCGGGCCGGCTGCTCCGACGGTTCACCGGGAGGGCTCCCGTGCCGGACACGGTTGGAAGCGCGAACGTCGCGACTCCCACCCCACAGGTGCACCGTTCGTTCGATTTCGCGACTCGTCTACGGCAGACGATGGCGGTAGCGTGGTCGTCGTTCTGGTTGATCGCGCGGAGCCCGGCCGGCCTCTTCCTCCTGGCTGCGTTCCCGGCAATGCTCGTCCTGATCCTGCTGGTCGAGATGCAGCAATGGGGCGTGCCGCTGCTACCGCGCACCGTCGAGATCATCTCGAGGTACCTCAGTCCGTCCATCACGCCCTCGATCACGGACCCGCTCAACTACTGGGTCATGGTGCCGCTGCTCATCATCTTCCTCGCCGGCGAGCTCATCTGGCGGGAGCGGGATGCGCGGCTGGACGAGAACGTGGATGCGACGCCG
>DATCLK010000323.1:0-10808 GCA_036563975.1 Longimicrobiales bacterium
CGGCCGCCGCCGCCGCGGCACGCGCGCGCTGACGCTCGAGCTCGAGGTGATCGGGGACCGGCCCACGGGCGAGACCCCGCCGGACGCCGCGCTGGTGCGCGCGGCGCGCGCCGCCACCCGGTTCATCGGCCACACGCCGGAACTGGTCGCCTCCTCGACGGACGCGAACGTGCCTATCGCGCTCGGCATCCCCGCCATCGCCATGGGCGCGGGCGGCGAGTCCGGCGGCATGCATACCGTGCACGAGTGGTACTCCAACGAGAACGGCGTGGAAGGGCTGGAGCGGGCGCTGCTGACCGTGCTGGCAGTGGCGGGCCTCGCCTCCTGAGCGCGACGACGGCCCCGCCGACCTCACGGGCGAGGCGTGAAGCCAGCGCTGCGGCGGCGGGGCCGCCCCGCCAACCTCATGACCCGGGAGCCAGGCCGGCGCGTGCCGCGGCGGGGCCGCCCCCCGTGGCTGCAGGCCCCGCGGCAGGGCGCCGGGGGCGGCCACGGGCGCGATGCCAGCGCGCCACGGGACCCGCCCGGCGCGTGCCGGCGACCGCTAAGCTCCCTCCCCGAGGATCTCCGAGTGGTCGCACACGCTGACCGACCCGCTCACCCCCCGCACCACGACCCTCTTCCCGATCAGCGAGTCGTGGAGACGTGCATCTTCGATGCGGGCCTCCGCGCCGATGATCGCGTCCCGCACGGTCGAGCGCCGCAGCACCGCACCCGCTCCGACCGTGACGTTGGGGCCGAGCTCCACGTCCTCCAGCACCACCCCCTCCTCGACGCGGACGGGAGGGTGCACGCGCACGTTCCGCCCGCCCTCCGGCATGCGCCCGCGCCCGGTTTCGAGCAGGTGCCGGTTCGTCTCCAGCAGCGTGCCGACCTGGCCGCAATCGTACCAGCCGGCCACCTCGGCCGTCCGGATCCGCGCGCCGTGGTCGATCATGTACTGGAACGCGTCGGTGATGTAGTACTCGCCGCTCGGACCCGGAGGCGAAGCCAGCGTGTGATCCACGCCCTCGAAGAAGAGCCGCCAGTCGCGGATGTAGTACAGCCCGATGTTGGCCAGCTTCGAGACCGGCTCCCTGGGCTTCTCCACGATGCGCTGCATGAAGCCCTGGTCGTCCGCCACGATCACGCCGTAGCGCTGGTAGTCCTCCACTTCCTTCGCCCAGATGATCCCCGCCACCTCCGGCCCCTCGCGCCGGATCAGGCCGAGGTCCGCGTTGAACAGCGTGTCCACGAAGATGATGAGCAGGTCCTCGTCGATGAACGGCTGCGCCAGCTTCACCGCGCCGGCCGTGCCGTTCAGCTCGACCTGCTCCACGTAGTGCGCCCGGAAGCGGGGGTAGCTCGCGGCCATGTACTCCTGGACCTTCTCGCCCAGGTATCCGGTGATGAAGACGATCTCCTGGACGCCCAGCGTCTCCAGCTCGTCCAGGATGTAGCTCATCACCGGCTTGCCGCCCACCTCGAGCAGCGGCTTCGGCGTGATGTACGTGTGGGGGCGCAGCCGCGTCCCCTTCCCCGCCAGCGGAATGACGACTTTCACGGATGGCTCTCCAGTTGGAGCAGCATCAGGTTGCAGTAGTCGACGGGCCCGCGCAGGAGCGGCGCGGCAGCCGTGTGGATAACGACCTCGAGGGTGACAGAGCAGACCGCCTCGAAGACGTGCCCGCCCAACGTCGTGCCGTCCGGCCGGCCGAAGACGCCGTGCACGTGGGGGAACGGCTCGCCATCCAGCAGAGCGAGGTTCCCGGCGAGCGCGCAGACCTCCAGCGGCTCGTCGAAGCAGATGCGGCCGTACTCCTGCCGGTCGAGATGGTAGAAGCCGAGCTCGACGCCGCGCACGGAGCCAATGCCGGTGAGCGTCGCCCCGTCCACGTCCTCGGCGCGCGCGAACGCGATCAGGCTCCGGATCAGCTCATCGCCGGGCTCGAGTGCAAGAACGTAGCCGAAAGACGTCCTCTGTGTACGCACGCGACGCTCCTCGGCGGCTGGGGCCGCGCGAAGATAGGAGCGCGGCCGGGGCGGCGTCAATCGCGCCGCCTGGCGCGCGCCGGCCCCCTCCCGCCCCGGATGCCTCGCGCGCGAGCGCCGATTTCTCTATGTTCATCGTACGATCCGGCCCGCGCCGGAGGAAGGAAGACAGGATGCGGATCATGACAGGGATGGCCCGCCGCGACCGGGCCCTGGCGACCTTCTCGGCGATCCCGGCGATCGCTGCCGCGCTCCTGCTGCCCGCGTGCGCTGCGCGCGCGCAGCAGCCCGAGACCACCCCGCCCGCACGGGAGCGCACCATCACCGTGACGGGGACAGGCGCCGTGGACCGGACGCCGGACCAGGCGGTGATCATGCTGGCCATCGAGAACACCGCGCCGACCGCCCAGGCGGCGGCGGAGTCGAACGCGCAGTCCATGGAGCGGTTGATCGCGGCGCTGCGCCGCCTCGGCTTCGGCGAAGACCGCGTGCGTACGGTCTCCTACCAGTTGCATCCCGAGTACGCACGCAACGAGCCCCGGACCAACCTCGAGGAACCACGCATCATCGGGTACCGCGCCATGAACATGGTCCGGGTCACGGTGGATGACATCAAGCGCGTCGGCGAGGTCATCGACGCCGCCCTCGCCGCGGGCGCCAACCGCGTCACCGGCCTGCACTTCCAGCTGCGGGACCCGCACGCCGCCCGGCACGAGGCGCTGGCCATGGCCGTCGACCGCGCCCGCGCTGAGGCCGAGGTGCTCGCCCGCGCGCTCGGCCAGAACCTCGGGCCCGTCCTCAGCGTCAGCACCACGGGCATGATCCCGCCGCCCATGCCGGTGGCGATGGACCGCGCGGAAGCACTGGCGTTCCGGGCGACGACTCCGATCGAGCCCGGCACGATGCGCGTCGAGGCCACCGTCACCGCCGTCTACCGGCTCCTACCGCAATGAGCGACTGGCGGCAGCGCGTGCGCGACGGCCTCACGCGCAACATCGCGGTGACCTCGCCGACGGCGGCGGACCCGGATCTGCGCGGCCGGACCTACGGCATCCCCTACGACCAGGTCTGGCGCGCCGCGCTCCGCCTCGCCAGCGGCCGCCTGCGTGGCTGGACGCTCGTCGACGCCGACGACTACGACGGGGTGATCCGCGCGGAAATACGCAGCAGACTGTTCCGCACGGTGGACGACTTCGTCGTTCGCATCACTCTGGACAGCGACGGCCAGACCCGCGTCGACGCCCGCTCCTCCTCCCGAGGATCGCGCGGCGACTTCGGAGCGAACGCACGCCGGCTGCGCCGCTTTTTCGCGGCGCTCGACGAGGAGCTGGCAGCCAGCCGGCCGGGCACCTCCCGGTCGGCCGGCCACGCGGCCCGCCGCCCGCCCCCCGCCGACCGCCGCCATGCGAGTCATTGACTTCCACACCCACCCCTGGCGACCACAGGACTTCACCGCCGCCAACCGGGAGTACATCCAGCGCATCTCACCCGCGGTCCGGCAGCACGGGGACCGGCTGTCCGACGTGCGCTTCGCTGCCGACCTGCTCCGCGCCGAGGGGGTCGAGCGCGCGGTGCTCCTGGCCGAGCACTGCCCCGGCACGTCCGGCGTCGTGCGGACGGAGACCGTCATCGCACTGTGCCAGGAGGCGGACGGCTTCTTCCTGCCGTTCGCCTGCGTCAACCCGAACACCGATCCGCAGCCCGCACGCCTCCTGCGCGACTGGCTGGCGGACGCGCCGATCCGGGGGCTGAAGCTGTACCCGTCCTACCAGTTCTTCTACCTGGACGACCCGCGGCTCTACCCGGTCTACGAGGTGTGCCAGGAGCACCGGCTGCCGGTGCTGGTGCACATCGGCACCTCGGTCATCCCCGGCACGCGGCTCAGGTACTGCGACCCGCTGCGGCTGGATGACGTCGCGGTGGACTTCCCGGACCTGCCGATCGTCATGGCACACGGCGGCCGCGGCTTCTGGTACGAGGCGTGCGCGACGCTCGCGACCGTCCACGCCAACGTCTACATCGACGTGGCGGGCCTCGTCCCCGGGCGGCTGCTCGAGCACTTTCCCCGGCTCGAGCGGCTCGCCGACAAAGTCGTGTTCGGCAGCGACTGGCCTGCCATGCCCAAGAGCGTCTCGCACAACGTGCGCGCCATCGCAGGACTCGGCCTCGACGCCGACGCGCTGGATCGCATCCTCTACCGCAATGCGGCGCGTCTGCTGGGCCTCGAATCCGACGGCCCGGCCGCCGCGGCGGGAGGCGCCGGGTGAGCGCCGCGGCGCAGGCCCCCCCGGCCGGGCCGGACGGACGGGCACGGCCGCTGTTGCTGGAGGGCGCGCTGGTCCTCACCATGGACGACGACGGCACCGCGGGGGCGCTCTCCGTCGCGGTCGAAGACGGCCGCATCGCGGCGGTGGGACCCGCGGATGAGCTGCGCCGCCGCTTCCCGCGCGCCGAGCGCCGGGACTGCTCCGGCCGCATCCTCATGCCGGGGCTGGTCAACGCGCACCTGCACCCCGAGCTGCACGTACTCAAGGGCGTGGTCGAGGAGCTGAACCTCCACGACTGGGATGACGCGGAGCACTTCGACGACGCGCTGGCGCTGCTCTCTTCGCCCGAGGGGAAGTGGATCCAGCGCGCCGGCATCCGCGCCGCGCTGGCGGACTGCGTGCTGACGGGCACGACCTGCGTGGCCGCCTACGGCGTCACCGTGGGCGCCGACGAGGCGACGGCCGAAGAGATGGCGACGATCGGCCTGCGCGGCTGGGTCACGGTCCGGGACGTGCAGTTCGCACCCGCTCCGCCGGTGGCGGGCGCAGCACGCATCTACCGGTTGCACGCGGAAGAGGCGCTGACGGCGGCCGAGCTGGAGGCCGCGGCCCGTGCGCACGAGCGCGGCGAGCGCATCGTCATGCACGCGGCAGAGACCGAGCACCGCATCCGGCTGGTCCGGGAGCGGTTCGGCACGACCACGATCCGCCTGCTCGAGCGCTACGGGCTGCTCTCGCCCCGCATGCTGCTCTCCCACGCGCTGTACGTAGACGAGGAAGAGCAGCAGCTCCTCGCCCGGCGAGGTCCGGCGGTCATCAGCTCGCCGACCGCGGAGATGAAGCTCTCGGATGGCATCGCGCCCGTGGTGGAGTACCTGGCGAATGGAGTCGTCGTCGCGCTGGGCACGGACACGGCCGTCTGCAACAACTCGAACGACCTGTTCCTCGAGATGCGCCAGCTCGGGCTCGTGCAGAAGCTACGCTACGGAGCGAACGCGGCTCCTGCCGAGCAGATCCTGCGCATGGCCACGCGCAACGGCGCGCGCGCTCTGGGCGGCGAGGGCGAATTCGGCGTCATCGCGGAGGGCGCGTCCGCGGACCTGATCCTCCTCGAAACGAACAACCCGCGCCTCCAGCCCTTGGTGCACCGCGACGGCTTCTCGAACGTTGCGGCCAATCTGGTGTACGCGGCCACTGGACAGGACGTGACGGACGTCATGATCGCCGGTCGCTGGATCGTCCAGCAGCGCCGGCTGCAAACGGCGGATGGTCCCGCGCTGTGGCGGGAGCTGGAGCGGGCAGCCGCGAACCTCTACGATCGGATCCTCTGAAGCCATGATGCGCAACGCCGCCCGACAGCGGCCATCCGACCGCCTGCCCGTGATGCCCATGCGGAGCACGATCGTGTTCCCGCTGGGCGTGCTCGGCGTGCAGATCGGGATGCGCCCCACCCTCGAGATGCTGGCCGAGAACCCGGCCGAGAGTCTGATCGTGGCCGCAGTCGTCGCGCCGGGCGGGCCGGACGACCCCATCGACCCGAAATCGCTCGAGAAGATCGGCGTCGCGGCCCGCCTGTCCGACCGGCTCAACCTGCCGGGCGGCACCGTGCAGGCCACGATCCAGGGGCTCCACCGCATCCGGCTCACGGCCGTCGAGGAAGCGAACGGGTTCATCGCGCAGGTCGAGCCGGTCGAGGAGACGCCCGTCGATGAAGAGGTCGCCGAGGACCTGATCGCGCGCATCCTCACCGCCCTCGAAGCGCTGGCCGCCGAGGTGGACCGCGTTTCCGCCGAGGTGCCCCGCATCCTCCGGATGAACCTGGCGGACCCCGGCCGGTTCGCCGACCTCGTCGCCACGCTCGCCAACTTCAGCCCCAGCAGCAAGGACCAGGTGCTCCAGCGCCTGGACGTGCGCGACCGCCTCTGCTACGTGCTCGAAGAGCTGGAAGCGCAGCTCCGGCGCGTCCGTGAGGTCGAGCGCGCCAGGGAGGAGGCCACGGCGCGCGAGGAGACGGAGCAGCCGACCACGCCCGGCGAACGCGCCGCCGCCCTGCGCCACCGCATCAACATGCTCCGCGCCGAGCTGGGCGAAGTGGACCCCATCGAGCGCGAGGCCATCGAGCTGATGCGCCGGATCGACGCCGCCCACCTGCCGGCGCGCGTCGCCGCGGAAGCGCGCAACGAGGTCGAACGACTCCGGACCGTCAGCCCCACGTCCCCCGAGGCGAGCGACATCCGCAGCTACGTGGACTGGCTGCTGCACATGCCCTGGCACCAGCGCGCGACCACCGGCACCGACGCGATCGACTTGGCCGCCGTGCGCCGCACGCTGGACGAGGAGCTGCTCGGCCTGGACGACCCCAAGGACCGGCTGCTCGACTACCTCGCCGTCGCCAAGCTGCGCGGCGACCTGCGCGGCCCCATCCCCTGCATCGTGGGACCGCCGGACGTGGGCAAGACCGCACTCGTCGCCGCCCTCGCCCGCGGGCTCGGCCGCCCACTCGCCAGTCTTACCCTGGGCGGCCGCGGCGAATCCGCCCTGGTCGGCACCCGCCGCACCCGCTCCGGCGCCCAGCCCGGCAAGATCGCGGCCGCGCTCCGCGACGTGGGCGTGCGCGACCCCGTCTTCCTGCTCGAAGAGATGGACCAGATCGGCCTCGGCAAGGTGGACGGTGATCCCATCGAGGCGCTCGAGGAGGCCCTGACCTGGGAAGGCCGCAAGGAGTTCGTGGACCGCTACCTGGACCTGCCGTTCGACCTGACCGATGTGCTCTTCGTCGCAACGGCCCAGGACTTCTACCGCGTGCCCGCCGACCTGCGCGATCTCATGGTCGAGATCCGCATCGCCGGCTACACGCCCGAAGAGAAGGTGGACATCGCGCTCGAGCGCATGCTGCCCCGCCTCGTCGAGGAGCACGGCCTCGAGCCGGACGACATCGCCTTCGACCGCGACACGCTCTTCTATCTCGCCCGTGGCTACGCCCGCGACTCCGGCCTCGGGCTGCTCCAGCGCTCCCTCGCCACCCTGCTCCGCACCCGCGCCCGCGCCAAGGCGCAGGGCGATGCGAGCCGCTGGGAGTTCACGCCCGAGCGCATCGAGAGCATCCTCGGCCTGCCACGCTACATCGCGACCACCGCCGAGAGCGCGCCCGAAGTTGGCGTCGTCACCGGCCTCGCATGGACCGCCTCCGGCGGCGAGCTGATGTTCATCGAGGCCCTCAAGATGCCCGGCTCCGGCCGCCTCATCATCACGGGCCTGCTCGGCGACGTGATGCGCGAGTCCGTCAACGCCGCGTACTCCTACGTCCGCAGCCGCGGCGAGGCGCTCGACATCCCCGAGTCCGCCTTCCGTGACTACGACGTGCACGTCCACTTCCCGGTCGGCGCCATTCCCAAGGACGGCCCGTCCGCCGGGATCGCCGTGACGCTCGCCATCGCGTCCACGCTCTCCAACCGCCCGGTTCGTCACGACATCGCGATGACGGGCGAGGTCACGCTACGCGGCAAGGTCCTGGAGATCGGCGGCGTGAAGGAGAAGGTGCTGGCGGCGTACCGCGCCGGCATCCGCCACATTATCCTGCCGCGCGGCAACGACCGCGACCTGCGCGACGTGCCGGAAGAGGTGCGCAAGAGCATCCAGTTCGAGTTCGTGGACCGCATGGACGACGTCATCCGCCTCGCGCTCCTGCCCGCGCCGGAGCCGGCGCCGGGCGAGAAGCCGGCCAGCGAAGAAAAGGAGCGGGAGCGGAGCAAGCCGACCGCTGCAGACGGCGGGACCGAGACGTTGCCCGAACGGCCGCTGCCTCGCGCCGCGCGCGGCAAGAAGCAGACGCGGCGCAAGAAGTCGCGCACGAAGCAGCCGGACCGCAAGCGGCAACGGCGCAAGGAGCCCTGACGGCGTTCGACACGAACGCCGGGCGCCGGCCGGGCCACACGTCCAACGGGCGGGTCTTTTCCACCGCAGGCGCCGCCCTTACGTTGCGGCGGCCGGGCCGCGATCCAGCGTCCTCCGCGGGGCTGCGGCGGCTGCCGGCGCGTTCTCCCGTTTCCGACCCGATGGGACACCAGGCCGCATGACCGCTCCCAGACCCTCGCTGCGCACCGCGCGCCGCACGCACGGCTTCACCGAGTCCGTGATCCGCGAGATGACCCGCGTCGCCAACGAGGCCGGCGCGATCAACCTCGCGCAGGGCTTCCCCGACTTCCCCGCGCCCGAGGTGATCAAGGAAGCGGCCTGCGAGGCGATCCGCGCGGACATCAACCAGTACGCCATCACGTGGGGCTCACCTCGGCTGCGCCGCGCGATTGCCGCGAAGTACGCGCGCTTCTACGGCATGGAGGTGGACGAGGCGCGCGAGATCACCGTCACCTGCGGCGCCACCGAAGCCGCGGCCGCCGCCCTGCTCTCCGTCGTCGATCCCGGCGACGAGGTCGTGATCTTCGAGCCGTTCTACGAGAACTACGGGCCGGACGCGATCCTGTGCGGCGCCACGCCCGTCTGGGTGCCGCTGCTGCCCGATGGCAGCGTCGACCTGGACCGCCTCGCCCGCGCCTTCTCGCCCCGGACGCGCGCCATCGTGCTGAACACGCCCAACAACCCCACGGGCCACGTCTTCACGCGCGCCGAGCTCGAGTTCATCGCGGAGCTGTGCCAGCGCCACGACGTCATCGCCATCACCGACGAGATCTACGAGCACATCCTCTACGAGGGCACGCACATCCCGCTCGCCACGCTGCCCGGCATGCGCGAGCGTACCATCACGATCAGCGGGCTCTCCAAGACGTTCAGCATTACCGGCTGGCGCATCGGCACCATCGTCGCGCCGCCAGACCTCACCGCGGCGATCCGCAAGGTGCACGACTTCCTCACCGTCGGCGCACCCGCGCCGCTCCAGGAGGGCGTCGCCGCAGGGCTCGAGCTGCTGGGCGACGACTACTACGCCACCCTCGCCCGCGACTACGCCGCGCGCCGGGACGTCCTCTACCGCGCGCTCGTGGACGCGGGGTTCCGCTGCGCCCTCCCGCAAGGTGCCTACTACATCCTCGCGGACTTCTCCGCGCTGAGCGATCTGGACGATGTCGCGTTCTCCAAGTGGCTCGCGCGTGGCGGGCTGCCGGAGGGCGAGGTCGCCCGCGCTGGCGAGGCGACCGGCGTCGCGCCCGTGCCGGGGTCCAGCTTCTTCCACGACCCGGCGCTTGGCCGCAACCTCGTGCGCTTCGCGTTCTGCAAACGGATCGAGACGCTGGAGGAGGCGGGACGGCGGCTCAGGGCGTTGAAGCCGGTGCTGGCGGGAGGGCAGGCCTGAGCGGATGCAACCACGCCCGGGGCCAGGCGCCGTAAGGCCGAGGGCGGGCGCAGCGCCGGTCGCTGCACGCCCATCGTCGACGGCAGCCGCGCCGGTACTCCCTGTCTCCTCGGCCGTCTAGCCTTCCGGCACGATGATGACCCACGCGACGTAGACCTGCGGCAGCGTCTCCAGCAGCTCAACCGCCTTGGTCACCGCTTCCCCCGTGCTGTCGCCCGCGATCCGCACGTAGTACTCGCCGCCCCCGGCGTACGCCATGCCCCCGATCACGCGGCCGCCGATCATGTCGATCGCCGCCTGCCGCTGCTCCTGCGTCGCGCCGGGCTGGAACGCGACGGCGATCACGTCCCGCAGGAACGCGCCCGATATGCACTCCGTGTTTCGGATGATCGAGCTCTCGGCGTACATGTCCTCGATAATCGTGTCCGGCGCCGTCGGTGGGACCCGCAGCCACCCTCGCGCATCAGGCTGCCGGCCCCGGCCGCCGCAGGCCGGCAGCGTGACGGCGAAGCCGAAGGCCAGCGCAACGAGCCCGATCCGTGATGGGCGGCGCGGCATCATCAGTCCTTTCCGGCGACCGCCCGAGGCCCTTCTACGATCCCGGATCGCATGATGCACCTGCTGTCGATCGGGCGAGATCAGGAGCAGGGTGGCTCCCAGAAGATGTAATCCCGGAACACGACCTTCGCGTCCGTTGCCGGAATCGCAACGACGCTGATCGGGTAGCTGACGGGCCGCCGGAACGCTGCAGCCACCCCCAACTTCGGTCCGGACAACATGCGCAATCAGCGAATCGCCGTGCTCCGTCACGAAGGGCAGATGGATCTGCGGCCCCTCATCCGGTACGAAGCCTCGGGCGGTGAGCAACAGCATCGTACCGCGATTGGCCCGTCGTGCTTCTGTAACAGTGGGAAGAGTTGAGACTCCAAGTTGCACACGTCAATGCGTCCTGCGGAGCCCCGGGGCTTTCCGCCATGCAAGACCAACCCGCCGCGGCCAAACGTGTTCGTTTCCGGCGCCGAGTGAAGCGGTACGCGCTATTGGCCCCAGTCCCCATGGAGGAGGTTGCGGGCTAGACACCTCAATCCTCTGACGTGAGAGATCTCCGACGGCTTCGGCGCATGCGGGAGTGTGCGTAATTTTCTGTAGTTTCGCCGTCTCGGGTTGTGGGGCTGGGGCGGCGGCGGTGGCGAAGTAGCGATAAGCGAAAGGCCACCGTAGATCTTCTGGTTGTCCACTCGTCACAGCGGGTTCGGGCCCGCAAG
>DATCLK010000324.1:0-1844 GCA_036563975.1 Longimicrobiales bacterium
CTCCAGCAGAACGCGCGCACGCCGAACGCCGAGATCGCGCGCCGCATCGGCATGGCGCCGTCCGCGGTGTTCGAGCGCATCCGGAAGCTCGAGGAGCGCGGCGTGATCGCCGGCTATCAGGCGCGGTTGGATGCGCGGGCGGTGGGGCTCCCGCTTGTCGCCTTCGTGTTCGTCCGCACCGTGGAGCCGCCGGGCGTCTGCGATGCCGCGACTCGGCTGGCCGCGCTGCCGAACGTGCAGGAGGTGCACCACATCGCCGGCGAAGACTGTTACCTGGTGAAGGTGCGGGCTGCCGATACGGAGGCGCTGGGCCGGCTGCTGCGGGAGGAGTTCGGCGCGGTGCCCACGATCCGGGCCACGCGCACGACCATCGTGCTGGGGACCATCAAGGAGACCTCGGAGCTGCCGCTCCAGCCGGCGGCAGCGACAGCGGGGTCGGAGGCGGTGCATGCCTGAGCAGGTGCTGCGGGAGCGGCCGTCCACGGCGAAGGTCGTGGCGGCGTTCGCCGCCATCTACACGATCTGGGGATCGACGTACCTGGCGATCCGCTACGCGATCGAGACGCTGCCGCCGTTCCTCATGGCCGGGGTGCGGTTCGTGATCGCCGGGAGCGTGCTGTACGCGTGGGCGTGGCTGCGCGGCGCGCGGAGCCCCGTGACCGTGCTGCACTGGAAGTCCGCGCTGGTCGTCGGCGGGTTGCTGCTGCTGGGCGGCAACGGCGCGGTCGTCTGGGCGGAACAACGGATCGCATCGGGGCTGGCCGCGCTGCTCGTGGCGACGGTCCCGCTCTGGATGGTGCTGCTCGACTGGCTGCGCCCGGGCGGCGCGGCGCCGGACCGGCGCACAGCGGCCGGCATCGCGATCGGCCTGGCGGGCCTGGCGCTGCTGGTGGGGCCCGAGTCGCTGCTGGGCGGCGGCCGCGTCGACCCCATTGGCGCCGGCGTGCTGGTGGCGGGCTCGCTCTCGTGGGCGGCGGGCTCGCTGTACGCGCGCCGCGCGCGGCTGCCGGATCCCCCGCTGCTCGCGACGGCGCTCGAGATGCTCGCCGGCGGCGCGCTGCTCGTGCTGGCGGGCGTGCTCACCGGCGAGATCGGCCGGCTGGACCCCGGCGCGGTGTCGGCCCGCTCGCTGCTCGGCCTGCTCTACCTGATCGTGTTCGGCTCGCTCATCGGCTTCACCGCGTACACGTGGCTGCTGGGCGTGAGCACGCCGGCGCGGGTCTCGACGTACGCGTACGTGAACCCCGTCGTCGCCGTGCTGCTGGGCTGGGCGCTGGCCGGCGAGCCGCTCACGCCGCGCATGGCGCTGGCTGCGGCCGTCATCGTGGCCGCCGTCGCCGCGATCACGGCCGGTCAGGCCACGCGCCGCAGGCCCGCGATGGAGCGGCCGGAGACCGCGGCGGCAACCGCGTGCCTGACGCAGGACGAGAAGGTGGGCGACGCCGCACCGCAGCCCGCGACGCCTGTGTCCGAGCCGCTGCGGGACACGCCGCGCACGCGGCGGGCACGCGCGGCGGGCGAGGAGTGATGCGGCGGGCCTGGCATCCCGGCCCGACCGCTCCAGTGCGCCGGCACGTGTAGCACGGCGTGCACGCCCGCCTCAGCGGGACGGGGCCGCACGGGAGTGGAGCTACCGGTAGAGCCGATGCGGCGGCATTCTACCGTCGTGACGCGAACGACGCCAACGCCACCACAACAGGTGCCAAGGAGCCGAACCATGCAGCGCCAGGTCGAAGGACGGCGCGAGACCGTGTTTTCGTTCGTCAACGAGTATCCGCCGGCGGATCCCGCGGCGGCCCGGGCCCACTTCCTTGCCCGGCTGTCGGTCGAGACCGACCCGGCGG
>DATCLK010000325.1:0-3231 GCA_036563975.1 Longimicrobiales bacterium
TCTCGCTCCGCGTGCCCGGCGCGTTTCAGGGCCTGGCCGTCGTGGCGATGGGCGCGCTGGGGACGCCGGTGCTGCTGTCCGCGCTCGGCCAGCAACGCGCGCGGGCGGGCAAGGCGAGCACGCCGCTGTACGTGGCGACGCTGATCGCGGCCGCGATCGGGTTGCACAACCTCGGGGAGGGCCTGGCGATCGGGACCGCCTACGCGACGGGCGAGATCGCGCTGGGCACGTTCCTGGTCGTCGGCTTCCTGCTGCACAACTGCACCGAGGGGCTCGGGATCGTCGCGCCGATCGCAGCGCAGCGGACGTCAGTCGCCCGGCTCCTCGCGCTCGGCGCCGTCGCGGGCGTGCCCACCGTGGCGGGCGCGTGGTTGGGCGCGTTCGCCTACTCCAGTCTTCTCATCACCCTCTTCTTCGCCGTCGGGGCGGGCGCCATCGTCCAGGTGGTCTACGAGCTCTGGCGGCTGATGGGGCACGGCGAGCGCGGCCGGGTGAGCGAGCCGCTGAACGCGCTGGGGCTGGTCCTCGGGCTGGTCACGATGTACGTCACCGGGCTGGTGGTGGCGGCCTAGCGCCATCGCGAGGGAGCCACGTCGGCCGCGGCCGGGACTGCTGGCCGTCGCGCGGCCGCTTGCTGCGGGGTCGCAGCGGGCGGCCGCAGCCTGTCTGGACTTGCCAGATGCCCCTCGGCTTCGTTAAACTTGTTGTCTACCCGCGGCAAGGGCGCGCTGAGCGCCCTCCTTTCGCATGCCGCTCGCTCCTGGTTCGCAAGACGTGAAGGCGCCGATGGCCAAGGGAATGACGAAGAAGCAGATCGACCACCTCGAGAAGCGCCTCCTGCGGGAGCGCGAGCGCGCGCTGCGCTCGCTGGGGCAGTTCGACCAGCTCGCGAAGGTCTCAGCCGAGCAGGCCGACTCGGACCTGTACTCGTACTCGGACCACATCGCGGACCTCGGGACGGACGCGATGGAGCGCGAGAAGATGCTGCTCTTCGCCAGCAAGGAGGGCCGCTACCTGTATCGGGTGGAAGAGGCGCTGCGGCGGCTCTACAAGGACCCGGAGAACTTCGGGATCTGCCACAACTGCGGCAAGCAGATCAGTTTCGAGCGGCTGGACGCGCTCCCACACGCGCGCTACTGCATCGACTGCAAGCTGAAGGAAGAGGCGGACGCCGCGTGATCAGCGCGGCCGCTCCGCTGACCGGCGCCCCGGGTCCGAGTGTGGCCCCGGGGCGCTGGTCGTTTTCCAGGCCTGCGGCGGTCTCGAGGCAGCGCGGCAACGGGATGCCGGACCGCGTCGGCGCGCGCCGCCTGGCCGGCGCGCTCACGCGGATGGCGGGTTCGCCAGGAGCCCGGGCAGCTCGCGCACGAACGCGGAGCGCGCCAGCACCCGGGTCGCGCCGGCGGCGCGCGCTGCCTCGATCGCGTCCCGGTTCACGTGCGACCCGAAGGCGACGATGGGGACGCCCGCGCCTTCCGGGGTCGCCCGCAGCCGCGCGATGGTGCCTGCCGGGTCGGCAGCACGCGCTTCGAGGTCCACGAGCACCAGCCGCGGCGGAGTGGCGCGAGCACGGGCGAGGAGCTCGTCCGCGGAGCGGACCACCTGGACGGGCACGCCCTGGGCGGCGGCCGCGCCCCGGATCCTGGAGGCGAAGATGAGGTCGGCGACGAGGGCGAGGACAGCGGGCGTAGCCGGCTGCGGCTCGCTCCCGGGTTGCCGTGGATCGCTCATGGGCACAGCGGGTAGAGCGGTTTGGCGATCGAGAATCCGTATTGACAGTGGTATTCCCGAGCGTCTATGTTACGTCAACGGACGGGTGAACGCGAGGATTGCACCCTTCCAGTGAAGCCATGAGAACCGCGACGCAGGAACCGACCGTCACCCCCGGTGGCGACCCCCGCCCCGAAGTCGTGCTGCGGGAGGCGCTGGAAGCCAATGGACAGCGCTTCACGGAGCAGCGGGCGGCCGTTTACCGCTTTCTCACCCGCACCCACACGCATCCGACCGCGGACGAGGTGTTCACCGCGGTGCGTGCCGAGATCCCCGACATCTCGCTGGCGACCGTCTACAAGGCGCTCGAGACGCTGGTCGGCTGCGGGCTGGCGACGAAGCTGACGTACGGTGACGGCTCGGCCCGCTACGATGGCCGGACGGACCCGCACCATCACGCGCGGTGCCTCGCGTGCGGCGCGGTGCTGGACGTGCCGGGCCGCCTCGACCCGGACGCCCTGGCCGGGCTGGGCCCCGTGGAGGGGTTCGCGGTCGAAGGTTATCGCCTGGAGCTCGTCGGCCACTGCGCCTCCTGCGCCGCCTGAGGCGCTTCCCTTCCCCGCCCCTCAACCCACAATCACGTCCTCGGTGGCGTAGCGCAGGCGCAGCGTGCGCCGCGCCGCTGCCAGCGCCATCGATGCCACGAGCGTGAAGGGCCCCACGCGGCCCACGAACATCAGCACGGTGAGGAGCAGCTTGCCGGCCTGACTGAGATCGGGGGTGACGCCCATGGAGAGGCCGACGATGTTGAACGCGCTGACGGCCTCGAACGTCAGCGCCCAGAAGCGCTCGGGTGCGGCGGAGTACGGCACGCCGCCGAGCTCCGTCAACTGGAGCAGCAGGATGGCGGCGGCCGTGAGCGCGATCGCCAGGACGACGAGGCCGATCGCGCGCTGGATCGTGCTCTCCGGAATGGTCCGGCCGAACGCGTCGGCGGCGAGGCGCCCGCGCAGCCGGGCGACGGCGAGGGCGACGAGCAGGGCGACGGTCGTGGTCTTGACCCCGCCCGCCGTCGAGCCGGGCGAGCCGCCGATCGTCATGAGCAGGAGCGTGAGGAAGAGCGATGCGGAGGTCAGCTCGCCGTAATCGAGGGTGCTGAACCCGGCGGAGCGCGGCATCACGCTCAGGAACACTGCCTGGAACGGCCGGACGTACCACGGGAACGGGCTCAAGGCGTTGTTCCACTCGAACAGCAAGAAGAGGATCGCGCCGAGGGCGATCAGCGCCGCGGTCGCGACGAGGACCAGCCGCGCGTGGAGCGAGAGGCGCGGACGCGGCGAGCGCGTTGCGAACAGCCGCAGCTCCTCGAGCACGAGGAACCCGAGCCCGCCGAGCACGACGAGCGTGATGAAAATGGTCTGCGTGACGGGATCGCCGGCGAAGGGAGCCAGGCCGCCGCGGAACACGGTGTAGCCGGCGTTGCAGAACGCGCTCACCGCGTGGAAGATCGCGGGCCAGACG
>DATCLK010000326.1:0-7302 GCA_036563975.1 Longimicrobiales bacterium
GGGAGGGCCATCACACACTCAGTTACGGCACAGCAGGATCGTGCGGAGGTGACCCATGAGACGCGCCAGTCGCGTCGGCGTCATCCTCCTCCTGGCGCTCGGTGTACTCGCCGCGCCGCTATGGGCTCAGAGCTCGGGGAATGGCGATCCGTCTGGCCGGGAGCGCGCGTTCGAGCTCGGCCTGCCGGAGGACCCCGGCCCGTCCACTCCGGAAACGAGGATCTCGTTCACGCTCTTTCCGGAGCTGTTCGAAGACGGGCAGAAGCCGGTCGTGACGATCCGGATCTACAACATTCTCCGGCAGCTCGTCGCGATCCCGGTCGCGTTGAACCACCCGGCAGGGGCCGGCGTCAAAGTCGATGGGCTGGTTTATGAATCGCCGGGGCGTGCCGAGGCGTTCTGGGACGGCCGGGACCGGAACGGCAACAAGGTGGCGTCGGGCGTCTACATCGTGCAGCTCGATGTCAACGGCGAGGTATCCACGAGGCGCATTCGCGTGGCCAGGTAGGGCGCTCCGCTGGGTGCCGCGGAGGAAGACGGCGAGAGAAAGGGCGCCGGGTCCGGATCGGACCTGGCGCCCTTTCTCCAGCAGTCTGCCGGGCGCGGCCCGGCGCCCCTACGGGCGATCACCGCAGCCCGTAGAGGATCCGGCCGCAGTGGTCGCACAACCGGATGGCGTCGTTGCGCTCGATCTCGGCGACCACGGCCGTCGGGATCGAGACGAAGCAGCCGTAACAGATGCCGTTGATCACCGGCACCACCGCCCTCCCGCGTCCCTCGATCTGCCGGTAGCGGCGCCGCACGTCGGGAGGCAATTCGGCTTCCATTTCTTCGATCTTGGCATCGAGCTTCGCGATCGCCTCCTGCAGGTCCACATGGAATTCTTCCTCTTCCACGCGCCTGACCTCTCCACCCTCGGCCAGCTCGCGTCGCTGCGCCTTCAGGTCCTGCAACTGAAGCAAAATCTCGAGATGTGGATGCATCCGATCTCTCCGCGGTGCGCTTACTTCGCCTTCTCGGCAATGAGCTGGAGGAACTCCTCGGGCGTCTTCAGCTCCTGCAGTCGCCTCGGCACGTCCGGCTCCTTGGCGAATTGCGCCACCTTGCCCAGCACCGGGAGATACTGGTTGCTCACCTCGAGTGGCGGCGCCACGATCAGGAAGAAGTGGTAGACCGGCTGGCCGTCGATCGCCTTGAAGTCCACGCCTCCCGGCTTGCGGCCGAACGCTACGCGGAGCCGATTCACCACCAGTGACCGGCAGTGCGGGATCGCGATCCCGCGCCCGATGCCCGTGGACCCCAGGTTCTCGCGTCGCTTGAGCATCTTGAACAGGATGCCCTCGCTCTTCTCGTCGAGCCCCAGGATCTGGATCAATTCCTTCAGAATGTCGTCCTTGGTCTCGCCCTGGAGGTCGAGCTTGATCGCATCTTTATTGAAAAATTCCCTCAATTCCATGGATTCCTCCGATCGCTCGGCGGCGCATGGCATGCGCCAGGGCAGGCAAACATAAGGGCTGCCGGCGCACCGTGTCAAAGAAAGGCGCTCCCGCGTTGATCGTCCCGGAGAAACCTCCTAGATTTTCGGTAATGGCACAGGATCTCTGGACTCTCCTGGAGAGCGGCCGCGTGCCGCTCTATCTCGCGCCGCAGGCCGGTGTGAGCGAGTCGCCGTTCCGCCGCCTGTGCCGCCGTTTCGGCGCCGACGTCGTCGTCAGCGAGTTCGTCAGCGCCGAGGGCATCCGTCGCGGGAGCGCCCGTACCCACGAGTACCTCCGCTTCGACGACGCGGAGCGGCCGATCGGTGTCCAGATCTTCGGCGCCGACCCCGCCGCCATGGCCGAGGCGGCGGCGCTCGTCGCCGACCTCTACCGCCCGGACTTCATCGACATCAACTTCGGCTGCCCGGTCAAGAAGGTGGTCTCGCGCAACGGCGGCTCGGGCTGCCTCAGGGACCTCCGCCTCGTCCGGGACATCATCCGGGCGGTCGACCGCGCCACGGATCTGCCCACAACCGTCAAGATCCGCAGCGGCTACAGCGAGGAGACCCGGAAGCCCGTGGAGATCGCGCTGTGCTGCCAGGACGCCGGGGCCCGCGCGCTCACCCTGCACCCGCGCACCCGCACGCAGATGTACTCGGGCTCGGCCAACTGGGACGAGATCGCCGCCGTCGTCGAGGCGCTCGACATCCCGGTGATCGGCAACGGCGACATCCGCTCGGGCGAGGATGCCCGTCGCATGTGGGAGCACACGAAGTGCGCCGGGATCATGATCGCGCGCGCCTCCCATGGCGCGCCGTGGATCTTCGCCCAGGCCAGGGCCGCGCTGGATGGCCGGCCGATCCCACCGGACCCGGACGTGGCGGAGCGGTTCCGCATTGTGCTCGAGCACGCGCGCAACGCGATCGCGTTCGAGCGCGACGAGGAGCGGGCAATGATCGAGTTCCGTAAGCACCTCGGTTGGTATACCCGCGGCCTGCCCGATGGTCGCGCGCTGCGCCAGAAGCTCTTCGAGGTGCGGTCCCTCGCCGAGGCCGAGCGCCTGCTCGAGCAGTACCGCCAGGAGTACGAGGCCGTCGCCGCATGAGGGGGGACCGGCTCCGCCGGCTGCTGGAGGAGGTGGCGGCCGGCCGTCTCGAGCCCGCCGCCGCCTTCGAGCGCATTGCGTGGCTCCCCGTCGAGGAGGTCGGCACGGACGCGGCCGATCCTCCGGTCCCGTTCGCCCGCATCGACCACCACCGTGCCGCGCGCCACGGCTACCCGGAGGTCGTGTTCTGCCAGGGCAAGACGCCCGAGCAGGTCGTCGAGATCTGCCGCCGGCTCGCAGAGCGTGGGGACGGCTTCCTCGCCACCCGCGCCGACGAGGCCGTGCGCGCCGCCCTATCCGCCGCCTTCCCGGATGCGGCCGTGTCCGCGCCGGGCCGCGTCGTGCATCTGCCCCCGGCGGAGCCGATCGACGTCCCCACGCGGGGGCCCGTCCTGGTCGTCAGCGCCGGCACCAGCGACCTGCCCGTCGCGGAAGAAGCGGCGTGGACCGCGCGCGCGTTCGGCAACCCCGTCGAGCGCCTCTACGATGTCGGCGTCGCGGGCATCCATCGCCTCCTCCGCGAGTCCGAGGCGCTGCGTCGCGCTGCCGTCCTCATCGTCGTGGCCGGCATGGAGGGCGCGCTCCCGTCGGTCGTCGGCGGCCTCGTTTCGGCGCCCGTGATCGCGGTGCCCACCAGCGTGGGCTACGGCGCCTCGTTCGGCGGCCTCGCCGCCCTGCTCGCCATGCTCAACTCCTGCGCCGCCGGCGTCGTCGTGGTCAACATCGACAACGGCTTCGGCGCCGCCTGCGCCGCCACCCGCATCAACCGGCTCGTCCCGGCGCCGGCGAAGCAGCCCTGAGCCGGCCGGTTGACCCTGGAACTTTTCTTGCATAATTTGAGTTGTACAGGCGCAAGGGGCCGATCCGGATTCGACGCGTTTAGTGAAGTCGGCGCCGCGTGCCGAGGTCCCGTCACCTCGATAAAAGGCGGGAACAACAATAAGTGCCAACTCTCAACTGGCGCTGGCTGCGTAAGTAACCTTGCGCACCCGTCTCCGGTCGGACCGGGCCCGAGGTGAGGCCGGAGGCGTCGATCGAATCGGGCTGGCCTGCCGCTGGTGCCGCGCCGGCGACGGGCGAGATCTCTCGCGGCTGGTCCGTGATCGGCCGTCCGCTGGCCGCTGATCGGATGAGGAGAGCAGAACAGCGGACTACGCACGTAGACGCGCTGAGGGATCTATTCGCGGACGCGGGTTCGACTCCCGCCGGCTCCATGGAACGAAGAGGGGCGCTCACCGGCGCCCCTATTTCTTTTGACTCGCCTCGCGCCCGCGGGAACGGCGTGTCGAGGAGCTGCGCGACCTGGAGCGCGCGCTGCGACCGCCATGCGCCTTTCGGGGGCGGCGCCTCGAGCGCGTCGGGCGCGCCGCCGATACGCCGCGCGCGCGGCGGGGCAGGGAGGCGCGTCAGAACACGTCCACGTTCACCTGCGGCCGGTAGCGCCGCGGGTTCGTCCGGATGTCGTTGATCAGTCGCTGGAGGTCCAGCACCGCGCGCAGCAGCTCGTCGTAGAGGGCCGGGTCCGTCAGGAAGCGGCCGAGCGACCCGTCCGGCGCGGTGGCGCCGCGCAGGAACCCGGACAGACCGAGCAGCGTGCTGTCTGCCCGGCCGACCGTTGCCACGAGGTCCTGGTAGAGCGAGTCGGTGCGCAGGAGTCGACCCAGGGTCCCCTCGCCGCGGAGGATGAGACCGCCCACGCTGTCCACGCGCGCGATCGCGCTGCCGAGCTGCTGATAGAGCGTGGGATCGCGGATCAGCCGCCCGAGGGCGCCATCCATCCGGTTGATCTCCCGGAGCACCGTCTCGAGCTGGCCGGCGCTCGCGGCGAGTCGGAGGTAGAGGTCGTCCTCCGTGAGCAGCCGGCCCAGCGTCCCTTCGCCCCGCCGCAGCCGGCTCGTGATGTCGTACAAGCCGCGCACGACCACCTGTGCGTCCGCGAGCACCTCCGTGGCCGTCGCCAGGACGTCTTCGATCTCCGGTGGGGGGACGCCCGGCAGCGTATCCCCCGGCTGGAGAACGCGCGCCCCCGGCGTCCCCGGCGACACGTCCACGAAGCGGTCGCCCAGCAGGCCCTGCGTCCTCAGCCGTGCCTGCGAATCCTCGCGGATCTGCTCCTGCACCTCCTCCGCCACGGCGAGGGTCAGCGCCACGTGGTTGCCGCCCCTCTTCTTGTCCAAGGGGATGAACTCGATGCGTTTCACCTGGCCGACCCGCTGGCCCGCGAGCGTCACGGCCGAGCCCTCGCGGAGGCCGGAGGCGTTCGGGAACAGCGTGACCAGCTCGTAACGGTCCGCGAAGAGATCGAAGATGTCGCTGACGCGGAGGACCCCGTACGCCAGCAGCACCAGCGCGACCACGATCAGCGCGCCGACGCGGGCCTCGCGCCATCCGAGTCCGCCGCCTCGAATCGCGCGCCGCGCCATGCTCAGGCCGCCTCGACGAACGCACGGATGTACGGGTCCTCGGCGGCGACCAGCTCGTCCGGCGTGCCGTTGAACTGGATGCGACCGTCACGCAGCAGATTCACCCGCGAGGCGATCTTGAAGCCCGCGCGCAGGTCGTGCGTCACCACGACGGACGTCACGCCCAGCTCCCGCTGTAGCTTGCGGATCAGCTCGAGGATCGTCTCGACGGCGAGCGGGTCCAACCCTGCGGTGGGCTCGTCGTACAAGACGATCTCTGGGTCCGCCGCGATGGCTCGCGCAATGCCCACACGCTTCTGCATGCCCCCCGAGAGCTCGCCGGGCAGTTGCGCCGCCACCTTCTCCGGGTCGAGATCCACCAGCTGCAGCCGCTCGCGGACGATCCGTTCGATTTCGGCCGGCGGCAGACGCGTGTTCTCCTCGAGCGGGTACGCCACGTTCTCGAACACCGTCAGCGAGTCGAACAGCGCCGCGTGCTGGAACACGATCCCGATGCGCCGGCGCATCCTCAGGACATCCCGGTACGGCATGCGCGTGATCTCCTGGCCGAACACCCGCACCGAGCCGCGGTCCGGAACGAGCAGCCGCAGGATCAGCCTGAGGATCGTGGACTTGCCCGTGCCGGACTCGCCGAGCACGAGCAGCGTCTCCCCTTCGCACACGTACATGTCGACGCCTCGCAGCACGGGTGCATCGAAGCTGAGCCACACGTCGCGCAGCTCGATCACCTTCCGGCCGCTGCCCGCTCCGCGTCCCCGCGGCGTAGAACGGCCGCGCCCCCCGCGCGGCCCGAGCGCGTTGCTCAGTGCGCTGTCCACCGCGCGGCCGGCTCCAGGCGGGTTACACGCGTGAATGCGGTCATGCGCCGGGGGGCGGGAGTAGGACCAGCAGGAGCTGGGTCAGGAAGTAATCCAGCGCGAAGATCAGCATCGAGGAGGCGACCACGGCTCGCGTCGTCGCGCGCCCGACGCCCTCCGTGCCGCCCCGCGTACCGAGGCCGAAATAACACCCCGTGACGGCGATCACGCCCCCGAACACCACCGGCTTCAGCAGCCCGCTCACGAAGTCGCGCGGAAAGAACCCGCCCACGAAACCACTGATGGCCAGGCCGGTCCCGACCCCATTCAGGTAGACGTCGGGTGCGACCTGCGCCCTCATCGTCGCGACCAGCAGCCCGCCCACGATCCCGATCGCATCCGCGACGATGGTCAGCAGCGGCATCATCGTCACCGCTGCCACGAGACGGGGCGTGACCAGCTTCTTGATGGGGTCCGTCCCCATGCTCTCGAGGGCAGCGATCTGCTCGGTGACCTGCATCGCGCCCAGCTCGGCGGCGATCCCCGAGCCCGACCGACCGGCCACCGCGAGTGAGGACAGCACGGGCCCCAGCTCGCGGACCATGGACGCGCCGACGAGGTTCCCCAGGTAGATCTCGGCCCCGAACTTCGCCAGCTCGACGGAGGTCTGCAGCGCCAGCACCATCCCGGTGAACAGGCCGGTCAGCAGCACGATCGGCAGCGATCCGACGCCGATCCGGTCCATTTGCGTCACCGCGTCCCGCCAGTAAAAGGGGCGGGCCGCCGTGAACCGCAGGGCTCGCCCGCCCAGCAGGAAGTACTCCTGGACGCCCAGCGCGACGCCGCGCATCCACGCATCCGCGGCGACCAGCACCCGCATCGTCACTCTCCCGGATGTGGTGGCCCACCGCGCCTTTACAAGCGCACGGCGGCGTCCTAGCTTCAGGCGACCCGGCCCCGACCCCGGTTACACAAGTTCCGTGCCCTGACCACCATCTCGCAGTGGATCGCCTCGAACCCGAACGGCTCGACGTCCTGCTCGAACGCGCCCGCGGCGTGCGCGTGCTCGTCGTCGGCGACCTGATGCTCGACGTCTATCTCCGCGGCTCCGCCTCGCGCATCTCGCCCGAGGCGCCCGTTCCCGTCGTGCGCGTCCGCGAGCGCTGGCACGCGCTCGGCGGCGCGGCCAACGTCGCCCGCAACGTCGTCGCGCTCGGCGCGACCTGTGAGCTGGTCGGCTGCATCGGCGGCGACGAGCCCGGCGCCCAGCTCCGGGCTGAAATCGAGCGGGCCGGCATCGGCGCGCGCGGCATCAGGGTCGAGCCCGGACGCCCGACCACGGTCAAGACCCGCCTCGTCGCGCGCAACCAGCAGATCGCGCGCTTCGACACCGAAATGGAGGAGGACGTCGGCCCGGACGCCGCGGCCGAGCTCATCGCCGCGATCGAGGCCCTCGCACCCGGCGCCGATGTCATCGTCCTCGAAGACTACGACAAGGG
>DATCLK010000327.1:0-12535 GCA_036563975.1 Longimicrobiales bacterium
CCTGTCGGGCTTCCTCGAGCTCGGCATCACGGGCGCGACGATCATCGCCAGCGAGGGGATGGGGCGCGTCCTGTCGCACGACATCCCCATTTTCGCCGGCCTGCAGACGCTCCTCGCCCGGTCCCGGCCGCAGAACCAGACGATCTTCAGCGTGATCAAGGAGGACGAGAAGGTGGAGGGCGCGATCGCCCTCCTCCAGGAGATCTGCGGCAACCTGGACAATCCCGCGACGGGCATCGCGTTCACGGTGCCGGTCACGCGGGTGGTGGGGCTCGCGCCCGAGTTGGGCGAAGAAGGGCTTTGAGAGGCGGGCGCCGTCCGTGCGGGGCGGCGCGCGGGCGGCAGCAGCGGCTGGCGGCTGACGGGCCGGCTGCGGCGCGTCCGCCGTTCCTGCTGCCGCCGGGCGTGTCGGGTTCGAACTTCCCTTCCCCGCCGCTCGCGGACGACGGCGGACCCGCCGATCTCCTGTTCCGCCGCATCCTTTTTTCCTTCCCCGAGATCCTGCTCGATGACCAGACGCCGCCGTTCACCGCGCGGCGGAGCGGCCAGTCGCATGTTCGCGGCATCGGCCTGGCCATGGCGATCGGCATCGCGTTAGCTTAGGGCCTGGTGCAGGCGGACTGGATGACCGTGGCGGGGCGCATGTCCGCACGGTGACGCCTCGGGTGGACGTCAGTGAGCTGATCGGGCCGCTCATGATCCTGGGATTGCTGCGACGTTGCGTGGGGCTGGGCCGGCCGGCGGCATCGGCGGGCGGTGACGCCGCTGCCGGGCGGGTGGAGAGCCTGCACAACGGGGCCGCGCGATGAGTGGCAGGTTGCGGCTCGCCGTCTATCAGTCCGCGCCCGTGCTGCGCGACCCCGAAGAGAACGCGCGGCGGATCGCGGAAGCGGCGAGCCGGACGCGCGCGGACCTGCTGCTCACGCCGGAGCTCTCGCTCACCGGGTACCATGTGGGCGACGACGCGGCGCGCCTCGCGGTCGTCGCGCAGGTCGGCGGCGCGGCTCCGTTCGCCGGGTTGGGAGAGAGGGCCGTGCTGGTCGGGTTCGTCGAGCGCGGCGAGGCCGGGCTCCACTACAACACCGCCGCGCTGGTGCGGGACGGCCGCATCGTGTTCCGGCATCGGAAGCTGTATCTGCCGACCTACGGAATGTTCGATGAAGGCCGCGTGTTCGCCCGGGGCGGCGAGCTGGGCACGTTCGACGCCGCCGAGGGCTGGCGCGCAGGGGTCCTGATCTGCGAAGATCTGTGGCACCCCGCGCTGGCGTACGTCCTCGCGGTGTCGGGGATCCACCTGCTGCTCGTGCAGGCGGCGGCGCCCGGGCGCGGCGTGGTGGAGGGCGGCGAGGCGGGCGGCCGGTTTGCCTCCTGGGACGTGTGGGAGCGCATCGTCCGCGTGACCGCGCAGCTCTACGGCATCTACGTGGCGCTGGCCAACCGCGCGGGCGTCGAGGGCGCGGTCACGTTCGCGGGCGGGTCGCTGATCGCGGGGCCGGACGGCAGCATCCTGGCACGAGGTCCCGAGGAGGGCGAGGCCGTGCTCGAGGCCGAGCTCGACGCCGATGAGGTGCGGCGTGCGCGGATGCCGGGCGCACACCTGCGGGACGAGGACCCGCACCTGACGCTGCGCCTGTTGACCCGGGCGGTGGGGGCGACGTGAGCGACGCTGCCGTGGCCCGCCGGGTAGCGGCGGTGGTCGGCGGCGTGGTCCGTCAGGCGGTCGTGGACGCGGGGGCCGCCGGCGTGGTGCTCCTCGATGACGGTTCGGCGGAGGCGCGCCTGGCCGGCGAATGGTGTCGGGCTGCGCTGGGCCCCGAGCGGTTCTGGGCGGTGCCGGTTCCGCCGGCATCGGCGGCCGAAGCGCTCGCCGCGGCGGCACCCGAGGCGTTCCCCGCGGCCGCGCTCGCCGCCGCTCCGGCGGAGCTGCACCGGCTGGCGGGCCGGCTCGTGGCGCTCGAGCGACGCGCGCTCCTCGCGCATCCGGCCAACAAGACGGAGTTGCTGCTCGGCTCCCGCCTGCCGCCCGAACCGCTCCTGCCGCTGGGCGACCTCTACGCCAGCGACGTCGAGCGCCTCGCCGGAAGCTGGTCGGCGTCGCCCGAGGTCGCCGAGCTCGCCGGGAGAGCGGGAGGGATCGAGGCGCTGGACCGTGCGCTCGCCGCGCTGCTGGAGGAGCGGCGGACCCCGCAGGCGGCGCTCGCCTCCCTCCCTGACGGCGTCGGGCGCGCGCTGCGGGCTGCCCTGGAGGCCGGACGCTTCGCGCACCGGCGGGTCGGCCTCGTGCCGAAGCTTTCGCGCAGGACCCTGGGAGTCGACTACTTCGCCTGAACCCTCTGCAGCGGGAGGCGCGTGGTGGCGTGGAACGTCGTGCTGGGTTCGATCCAGGCCGCTCCCGACATCGCGGCCGGGCTGGAGCGGATCGCCTGGGCGCAATGGGTGACGGCCATCGGCACCGTGCTGGTCGCGCTGGTCGCCGTCGGGCTCGCCGTGGCCGTATACGTCTCGCTCCGCGCGCTCGCCCGGCGGGCGGAGGCGATGGAACGCATGCTGGCGCGGCTCGAGCCCCGAGTGGAGCCGCTGCTGGATCGCGCGGGTAAGATCGCGGAAGACGCGAGCCACGTGAGCCACGCCCTCCGGGAGGAGGTCGCGCGTGCGCGGGAGTTGCTCGAGGATGTGAACGAGCGGCTGCGGGCCGGCGTCGACGACGCGGAGGACCGGCTGCGGCGCTTCGGCGCGGTGCTCCGCGTGGTGCAGCGCGAAGCCGAGAACTTGCTCCTGGAGGGCGCTGCAGCGGCGCGCGGTGTGCACGTGGCGGCAGAGCGCCTGCGCGGCGCCGGCTCGAGGCGCCGCCGCAGGACGTACGTCGGGGAGTTGGACTTCGAGGCCGACGACGTCGAAGCCGAGCCGCCGCCGGTCCGGCGGCGCTCGCCGGCTCCGGAGGAGGACTGACGCCGGGCTGTGGCATGATGGAGGTCTGAGACGATGGCGCAACACGATGCGAGGGACTTCGTGGCGGCGTTCGTGGTCGGAGCGGCGCTGGGCGCGGCGGCCGCGCTCCTGCTGAGGCCCGAGCCGCCTTCCCGCACACAACGCATCCTGCGCGACCTCGATCCCTACCGCAAGCGCATCGGCAAGCGAGTGCGCCGCATGTCGCGCGGCCTGGTGAATCGCGGGGGCCTCAAAGCCGACCTCCTCGCACTGGGCCGCGATCTCCTGCAGGACTTGCGCGCCGAGGCGAACCGGATCGTCGCGGACGCCCGTGCGGAGATCTCCCGCGCGGTCGAGGAAGAGATGGAGCGGACGCGCCGCCAGCGCGGCCGGGTCCGGGCCTGAACACGAGCGTCGGGCGGTCGCCGTTGCGTGCGCTGTTGACGATCGCCGGGGCCCTCGCCCTGCTGCTGCTCCTCCCGGACGCCGCCTTCGCGTTCGGCCCGGCGACTCACGTCTTCCTGGGCAGCCACCTGCTGGATTCGCTGCACCTGCTGCCCGAAACCCTGGCATCCCTCCTGCGGATGCATCCGCAGAGCTTCCTCTACGGCTCCCTCGCGGCGGACATCTCCCTCGCCAAGAAGTACGTGCCGGCGGGGCGTCACTGCCATTTCTGGCACGTGGGCGAGGAGATCTACGAGGCGGCCGACAACGACCGCCTGCGAGCGGTGGGTCTGGGTTACCTCAGCCATCTCGCGGCAGACACCATCGCTCACAATTACTTCATCCCCCGGCAGCTCATGCTGACCAGCTCGACGCGCGCACTGGGGCACTCCTACTGGGAGCATCGGCTGGATGCCCACCTCGGCGAGCCGTTCGCCGCGCTCGCGCGCGAAGTGGTGATGGAGTACGACCACAGCGAGGCGGACGCCCTCTTCGATCGTGTCCTGAGCGGAACGATCTTCTCGTTCGAGACGAACCGCCGGATCTTCCGCGGCATGATCCGGTTCCAGGACAACGAGCGCTGGCAGAACGTGTTCGAGCGGGTGGTGCAGCGCTCGCGCTGGGACCTCCCCGGGCCGGACGTCGAGGCCTATCTCTCGCTGGCATTCGATCTGGTGGTGGACTACCTGATCCGCCGGCGGGACTCGGTGGCGGCACGGCTGGACCCGACGGGGGACTTCAACCTCCAGCTCGCGAAGAAGGTCAGGCGGCTCGCGATCCGGGAGGGCGCACTGCGTCGGGCCGACTTGCTCCGCGAGCTGGCTGACGACTTCTTCCCGCTTCCCTCGTTCGGCCTCGACTACTGGCAGCGGCGCAGCGGCGCTGCCTCCGCGCTCTCCGCCGACTGAGCGCCGTCGCTCAGCCGGCGGGCGGCTCGGGTTTGCGCAGTCGCTCGCGCAGGATCTGCGATGCGCGGCGCGGGTCGGCCTTCCCACGGGACTTCTTCATGAGCTCGCCCATGAAGAAGCCCAGCAGCCGATCTTCGCCAGCGCGGTAGCGCTCCGCCTCGGCAGGATGCGCGGCGATGACGGCGTCCGCCCACTCCTCGAGCAGGGCCGTGTCGCTGAGCTGCGCGAGCCCCTCCGCCTCCACGATCTCCGCCGGCGAGCGGCCGGTCTCGGCCATGCGCGCGAAGACCTTGCGAGCCGCCGTCGTGGAGAGGACGCCATCCGCGACCATGCGGATGAGCTCCGCCAGCCGCTCCGGGGTCACGCGCAGCTCCGCCAGCGCGCACTGCTGCTGGTTCAACCAGCCCAGGACCTCGGTCATCACCCAGTTGCTCGCCGCCTTGGGGTCCCCGGCTCGGGCGGCGACGGCCTCGTAATAGTCGGCCAGCTCGCGCGTCGCCGTCAGCACGCCGGCGTCGTAGGCGGGTAGCCGGTACTGTTCGCGGAAGCGGCGGGCACGGGCGGCTGGCAGCTCCGGCAGCGACTCCCGGATCCGCTCGACCATCGCGGGCTCCAGCACGAGCTCCGGGAGATCGGGATCCGCGAAGTAGCGATAATCGTGGCTCTCCTCCTTGGAGCGCATTGGCCGGGCCTCACCGCGCGCCGCGTCCCAGAGCATCGTCTGATGGACAACCGCCTCGCCCCTCTCCAGCAGTGAGATCTGCCGGGCGACCTCGAACTCGAGCGCCTTCTCGACGCTGGAGAACGAGTTCATGTTCTTGACCTCGGTCTTGGTCCCGAGGGTCGTGGAGCCCGCGGGCCGGACCGAGACGTTGGCGTCCACGCGCAGGCTTCCCTTCTCCATGTCGCAGTCGCTGACCTCCAGGTACTCCAGCAACTGCTTGAGCTGGGTCAGCCATGCACGGGCGGCCGCCGGCGAGCGCAGGTCCGGCTCGGTCACGATCTCGATCAGCGGCACGCCTGCACGGTTCAGGTCGATGGCCGTCCTGCCCGGCAACCGGTCGTGCAGCGACTTGCCCGCATCCTCCTCGAGGTGGATGCGGCGGATGCGAACCCGCCGGACCTCGCCGTCCGGTTCCTCCAGATCGAGCCACCCGCCGGTCGCGAGCGGGCGGTCGAACTGCGTGATCTGATATCCCTTGGGCAGGTCCGGGTAGAAGTAGTTCTTGCGCGCGAAGCGGCTGGACAGGTGCACGGTGCAGTTCAGCCCCAGGGCCGCGCGTACCCCCAGCTCGACGGCGCGCGCATTGACGACCGGCAGGGCGCCAGGCAAGCCGAGGCACACCGGGCAGACGTGCGTATTCGGCTCGGCGCCGAACTCCGCCGAGTCCGAACAGAACATCTTGGTCGCCGTCCGGAGCTGCACGTGGATCTCCAGGCCGACCACCGCCTCGAACTTCATGGCGCCGCCTCCGCGAGGGCGCGCTCGAGTGCCGCGGCGGCGCGGATCAGCAGCCCCTCCTGCCAGCGGTCCGCGATGAGCTGGCCGCCCACCGGCAGGCCATCGACCGTGCCGATCGGGAGCGAGAGCGCAGGCACGCCGGCCAGGTTCGCGGTCACGGTGAACACGTCTGCCAGGTACATCTGGTAGGGATCCTCTAGCTTTTCGCCGAGCCGGAACGCGACGGAGGGCGTGGTCGGCGCGAGCAGCGCGTGCACGCCCGAGCGGAACACACGCTCGAAGTCCCGCGCGATGAGTCCACGAACGCGCTGTGCGGTGCCGTAGTACTGGTCGTAGTAGCCCGCGGACAGCACGTAGGTCCCCAGCATGATGCGGCGTTTGACCTCCGGCCCGAAGCCGAGCGAGCGCGTCTCCTCGTAGACGGCCAGCGTCGAATCTGCGCCGGGCGCCCGCAGGCCGTAGCGGACGCCATCGTAGCGCGCGAGGTTGCTGGACGCCTCGGCCGGCGCGATGACGTAGTAGGCCGGGATCGCGTACCGCGTGTGGGGGAGCGACACGTCGCGGACCTCCGCGCCCGCGGCGGCGAGCCGCTCGACCGCCTCGCGGCACAGGCGCGCGATGCGCGGATCGAGCTCCGGCGGGAAGTACTCGCGCGGAACGCCCACCACGAGCCCTGCGGCGCCGGCATCCAGCTCGGCGCACCAGTCCGGCACCGGCCTGGCGGCGGCGGTCGAGTCCCGAGGATCCGGTCCCGCGATGGCCTGGAGCAGGAGCACCGCATCCCGCACGGTGCGGCCGAAGGTGCCGACCTGGTCCAGCGAGGACGCGAACGCGACGAGCCCGTATCGACTCACCCGTCCGTACGTGGGCTTGATGCCCACCACGCCGCAGAACGCGGCCGGCTGCCGAACGGAGCCGCCCGTGTCCGAGCCGAGCGCAGCCGGCACCAGCCCCGCCGCGACCGCGGCGGCCGAGCCGCCAGATGACCCGCCGGGCACACGCGTCCGGTCATGCGGGTTGCGCGTAGGCCCGAACGCCGAGTTCTCCGTGGACGAGCCCATCGCGAACTCGTCCAGGTTCGTCTTGCCGACGACCACGGCGCCGGCTTCGCGCAGGCGGCGCACGGCCGTGGCCTCGAACGGCGAGCGGTAGCCCTCGAGGATCCGTGATGCACACGTCGTCGGGAAGTCGACCGTGCAGAGGTTGTCCTTGACCGCAACCGGGACGCCGGCCAGGGGGCCCGGCGGCTCGCCCCGTCGGATGGCGTCATCCACCGCGGCCGCGGCTTGCTCCACTGCCGGCCCGCCGAAGGCGAGGAAGGCGTTTAGTCCGTCCGGGCCGCCGTTCGCCTCACGGATCCTCTCCACAGCGACGCGCGCGGTCTCGAGCGCGGTGGCGCGGCCAGCCGCAACATCCGCGGCGATGGCCTCCACCCCGGCCACGGGCCGGTTCACGGCCGCGCCCTCCCCGCCGGCCGTTCCGGGCGGCTCACCTCCTCCGCCCGCGCCTTGTCTTCGAAGGCGTCCTCCAGCGCAGCCGTGTCCAGGGCCGGGAGCCGCGGCACGGCGAAGAACCCCTCCTCCCAGGCCGGCGCCAGCTCCCGCGGCGGCAGCCCGAGCGGATCGGGGCGCCCGCCGTCCTCGCGCAACGGCGCGGGCCACTCCACCGGCTCCACGGGCGGGGCGGCCTCCTCCACCTCGCTCAAGAGGCCGATGTGGTCGAGGATCGTGCCGAGCTGCGCAGCGAAGCGCTCGACCTCCTCCGGCGAGAGACGCAGTCGCGCCAGCGAAGCGATCTTCAGGACCTCCTCACGCGAGACCGCCATCACAGCTCCTTCCGACCACCGTCACAGCTCTTTCTGGAGGTTGGCGTACCGGACAATGATCTTCTTCCGGCCCACGCTGTCGAAGTCGATCACGGCCTTCAGGTCACGCCCGAAACCGGACAGCTCGCGGATGACGCCGCTCCCGAACTGCGGGTGCCGCACCCGCTCACCCTTCAGGAAACGTGGCGCATCTTGCGCCTCGCTGTAGTCCACGACCAGGCCGCCGCCGTCACTCTCCTTCCCTGCCAATCCGTGGACGCTCGCGCGGCGCCCGGCCGACCTGCCAGGCGCGGACGCGTACGCCGCTCCGCGCCCCCCGCGCAGCCGCGCGACCGCCGGCGTGAGACGCACGTCGACGAGATCCAGAGGGATCGGCTCGAGGAAGCTCGAGGGCACGCAGGGCAGCACCTCCCCAGCGCGCCGGCGCATGCGCGCGTGCGTGAGATAGAGCTTCTCCCGCGCGCGGGTGATGCCCACGTAGAAGAGCCGCCGCTCCTCCTCCAGCTCCTCCGGCTCATCGTAGGCACGGGCGAGGGGGAAGAGGCCGTCCTCCAATCCGCTGATGAACACCACGGGAAACTCCAGCCCCTTCGCGTTGTGCAGCGTCATCAGCGTCACCGCGCGGGCTTCGGGATCATGCCGGTCCACATCCGTCACGAGCGTGATCTTCTGGAGGAACAGGTCGAGGGCCGTGGCTTCGGGGGGCACGTCCTCGTCGTCCGCGAGGCGTTCCAGCTCCAGGCCGGCATCGAACTCGTGGGCGCTCGCGACGAGCTCCCGCACGTTGTCGATACGATCCTCGCCGTCCGGCCCCTCGGCCTCCAGCGCCTCCACGAGCGAGATCTCGTCCAGCAACCGTTCCAGCAGATCGCCGACCGGCGTCGACGCGGCGAGCGCGCGATAGCGCGCGATCAGGCCAGCAAAGCCGGTGAGCGCGGCAGAGGCAGCGGCCGGGAGCTGGTCGCATTCGGCCGCCCGGGCGGCTGCTTCCAGGAGAGGCAGGCCTCGTTCCGCGGCCCACGCTTGGAGGCGTGCCCGCGTGGTGTCTCCGATCCCCCGCCGCGGGTAGTTTACGACGCGCTCGAACGCGCCGGCGTCCCGCGGGTTCGAGATGAGCCGCAGGTACGCGAGCACGTCCATGATCTCGCGCCGCTCGTAGAAGCGCGTTCCACCGACGATCTGATACGGGATGCCACGGCGGCTGAGCGCGTCCTCGTGCGCGCGCGATTGCGCGTTCGTGCGATACAGTACCACGAAGTCCCGCAGCGTGCGCTCCGGCTCCTCCGCCAGGCGCCGCTCGATCTCCGATGCGATCCAATCCGCCTCGTCCTGCTCGTCCAGCGCCTCCACCAGGGTGACCCGTTCGCCGGGGCCGGCCAGGGTGCGCAGGGTCTTGCCCTTGCGGCGCACGTTCTGCGCGATGACGCGGTTCGCGACCTCGAGGATCCGGCCGGTCGAGCGGTAGTTCCGCTCGAGCCGGATGATGCGCGCGTCCGGGAAGTCCTTCTCGAAATCGAGGATGTTGCGGATGTCTGCCCCGCGCCACCCATAGATGGACTGGTCGTCGTCGCCCACGACCATGAGATTGCCGTGCGCGCGCGCCAGCAGCTCGAGGAACCGGTACTGCGCGTGGTTCGTGTCCTGGTACTCGTCCACGAGCAGGAACTGGAACCGGCTGCGATAGTGCTCGAGGATCACCTCGTTCTGGAGGAACAGCTCGACCGGCTTGACCAGCAGGTCGTCGAAATCGAACGCGTTCTGCTCCTTCAACGCGGTCTGGTAGTCCGCGTAGACGTCGGCGACGACGCGCGAGAACGGGTCCCGTGCGGTCGCGGCATACTCCTCAGGCGTCACGAGCTGGTTCTTCGCGCTCGAGATCGCCGCGTGCACGGCCTTGGGGTGCCAGCGCTTGACCGGGAGGTTGCGCCGCTCCATGACGCGCTTCACCTCGCGCACCGCCTCTTCCGCATCGAAGATGCTGAAGCTGGAGGACCAGCCGACGTGAGCGGCGTGTCGCCGCAGCAGCCGGGCGCCGATCGAGTGGAACGTGCCGATCCACAGGCCCGCGGGCTCGGCGCCCAGCAGCCGGCGGACACGCTCGCGCATCTCCCCTGCCGCCTTATTGGTGAATGTCACGGCCATGATGCACGCCGGGTCCACGCCGTGCTCCTGGACGAGATGCGCGATGCGCATGGTCAGGACCCGCGTCTTGCCCGAGCCGGCGCCGGCCAGGACGAGCAGCGGCCCTTCCACGTGCTCGACGGCTTCGCGCTGCTCCGGATTGAGATCGAGGAGATCGCTCGTCATTGTCAGGTCAGTACCCGGCGGGCGCGGAAGCGCTCCGTTCGGCCTGCCGGCCGCTACGCCCGGCGCCCACCTCCTTGCGGCGTCGCAGCCAGCCCAGTGCCCCGCGGCGCCGGCGGGCTCGGGCCGCGGCGTCGTCGCCAGGGAGGTCGATCTGGAAAACCGTGCCGGCTCCGCGGCGCGGGCGGGTGACGATGCGCCCGCCGTGGACGTTCACGATGATCCGACGCACGAGTGAGAGACCCACGCCCCAGCCGCCCGCCTTGGTGGTCACCCCCGGCTCGAAGATCCGGTCGCGCAGGTGAGGCGGGATCCCGGGGCCGGTGTCCGTGACGTACAGCCGTACCCAGCCGTCCTCGGCGCGGCGGGCCGCGACCCGGATGCGGCCACCGCGCCCCGCCAGCGCGTCGAGCGCGTTCTTCAGCAGGTTCTCGAGCGCCCAAACGAGGAGCACGCGGTTGCCGTGCACGGCCAGGGCCGGATCCTGCACGCGCATGCGCAGGTCCACGCCGGAGGCGAGCCGCGGCAGTCGGGGTCGCATGTAGCGCTCGAGGTCTGCCACGATCTCGGCCACGGGGACCCGCGTCAGAGCCGGCGGCTTGCCGATGAGCTCGAACCGCCGCGTGACGCGCTCGAGCCGCTCGAGGTCCGCGGCGATCTCCCGGGCAATGTGCTCCGGGCTCGCGAGCGTCGCGCGCTCGGACGCGGGCATGCGCAGCAGCTCGACCCAACCGGCGAGAGACGAGAGCGGCGTGCCCATTTGATGGGCGAGCTCGCGCGCCATCGCCGCCCACATCTGCTCCCGCTCCGCGCGCAGATCCGCCCGGATCAGGCCCAAACTGACCCACAGCAACAGCACCGCGGCTCCGACCTGCAGCCACGGCACCCAGCGCAGCCAGCGCAGGATCGGCGGGCGGCCGAAGTAGATCACGCCCGCGCCCGGCTCGAAGATCGGCTCGTTCTGCCGTGCGAGGCGCCGCGCGTAGCTGACCACGCGCTCGCGTCCTTCCGCCGTGTTGAGATCCGCCGAAAACGGGAGGTTGGCGACGGCGCTCGGTCGGCCCTGCGCGTCCAGTACGACGATCGGCACGCCGAGCTCCTGCACCGCGCCCTGCAGGCCGGCCAGCGCGGCCAGCGGCCCATCCTCCTCGAGCGACAGCAGGCCCCGCTGGACCAACGCGTACATGCGTGTATGGACCTGGGCCTCGGCCCGGATCTCCCGTACCAGGTGCTCCGTGTACAGGAGGTACGACCCCAGGATCGCGAGCGAGGCGATGGCGAGCAGGCGTGGCCAGTAGCGCCGGCTCATCGGCAGGGTGCGCGTGGTGGTGAGCACACCGCCCTCGCCGCGGCCGGCGCGCGCGGCGCCCGGAGCGCGGCGAGGGTGCTTCCGCTCAAGCGCCGATCCGGTCGGTGCCGAGGTACTGCGCCAGGGCCTCGGGGATCCGGACTCCGCCCGAAGCATCCTGGTGCGTCTCCAGCAGGGCGCTGACCGTCCGCGGCAAGGCGAGTCCGGAGCCGTTGAGCGTATGCACGAATTCCGGGCGCGCGTTCGGGGCCGGCCGGAAGCGGATGTTGGCGCGCCGCGCCTGGTAGTCCGTGTAGAGGGAGCAACTCGAAACCTCGAGCCAGCGCTGGATGCCGGGCGACCACACTTCGAGGTCGTACGTCTTCGCGTTGGCGAAGCCGAGATCGCCGGCCGCGAGCAGGACCACGCGGTAACAGAGCTCGAGCCGCTGGAGCACGGCCTCCGCATGAGCGGTGAGTTCCTCCAGTGCGTCCCGGCCGTTTTCCGGCCGCTCGAAGCGAACCAGCTCGACCTTGTCGAACTGGTGGAGCCGGATGAGCCCGCGCGTCTCGCGGCCGTGTGCGCCGGCCTCCCGCCGGAAACAGGGCGTGTAGGCAACGTAGCGCAGCGGCAGCGCGTCAGGGCCGAGGAGCTCGTCCGCGTGAAGGTTGGTGATGGGGACCTCCGCCGTGGGGACGAGGAAGAGCCCGTCGGACTCCACTTCGTACATGTCTTCCCGGAACTTCGGGAGGTGGCCCGTGCCCTCGGCTGCTGCGTGGTTCACCAGGATGGGCGGCCACGCTTCCGTGTAGCCGTGCTCCCGCGTGTGCAGATCGAGCATCAGGTTGATGAGCGACCGCTCGAGACGGGCCCCCAGCCCGATGAACAGCGGGAAGCCGCTGCCCGCGATCTTGGCGCCGCGCGGCAAGTCCAGCAGCCCGAGCGCTTCGCCCAGCTCCCAGTGGGGCCGGGGCTCGAAGTCGAAGCGCCGCGGCTCGCCCCACTGGCGCACGACGACCTTGTCCTCCTCCCCTCCCGGCGGCACGTCCGGCTCGGGCAGGTTGGGGATGCGCAGCAGCAGGTCGCGCGTCCCTTCCTCGACCTCGGCGAGACGCGCCTCCACTGCGGAGAGCCGCTCGCCCAACGCGCGCATCTCGATGATGAGCCGCTCCGCTTCCTCGCCCCGCCCCTCGCGCTTCAACTGCGCGATGCGCGCCGAGGCCTCGTTGCGCTTCGCGCGGAGACCGTCGGTCTCCCCGATCAGCGCGCGGCGCTCCTCGTCCAGGACGAGGACCTGATCCACCAGCTCGATGTATTCCGGATTGCCTCGCCGGCCCAGTTGCTCGCGAACGAACTCCGGCTCTTCCCGGATGCGC
>DATCLK010000328.1:0-6232 GCA_036563975.1 Longimicrobiales bacterium
TCCCGTAGCCGGTCACGACGCCGTCGCCCAGGATCTTCTGGTTCTCGAGGCCGAAGCCCGTCGTGCGGTGCGTGACGAAGCGGTCCAGCTCGACGAAGCTGCCCTCGTCCAGCAGGAGGTCGAGCCGCTCGCGCGCGGAGAGCTTGCCGCGCGCGTGCTGCGCCTCCAGCCGTTCGGGGCCGCCGCCCAGCTCCGACTGGCGGCGCAGCTCTTCGAGCTGCCGGAGCTTGTCCCGGAGCGTCATGTCACGGATCGAGCCCGGGCGGGGGCATCTCGGGCCCAGCGTGGGCACCGATGGGGATCAGCTCCCCGGCCTCGATGCGCACGAGGAACGGCCGGCGAGTCACGCCGCCATCCTGGATCGTGAGGATGCCGGTCGCGCCCCGCAGGTCGGCAAGGCTCGCGACACGGCGGGCGAGCTCGGCTGGCGCGGGGCGGTCGTTGCCGAGCGCCTGGATCACGAGCTGGACCGCGTCGTACCCCAACGCCGGCAAATCGCTGGTCAACGAGCGCCGGTAGGTGGACTCGTAGCGCTCGGTGAAGGCCTGCCAGCCCATCTCGGGGCTCGGCTTGTGGAGCGGCGTCGCGGCGACGACGCCGTCCAGGTAGCGGCGGTCCACCAGGCGGCGGACCTCCTCGGAGGCCCAGGCCTCCGTGCCCAGCACCTGCACGCCGAGCTGCGAAAGCCCGTAGAACGCGATCTGCGGCGCGATCTGCCGCACGTCCCGCTCGGGTGCAGGGACGAACAGCGCCTGTGGCGCGGCTTCCGCGATCGCGCGGAGATGCGTGCCGAAGGTGGTCGTGCCCGAGTCGTATGGCACGGCCGTGACCACGCGCCCGCCGAGCCTGTGGAGCGCCGCCGCGAAGGCGTCCGCCTGCGACTGTCGCGTGCGGGGATAGAGCATGGCGACGCGGTGAAGGCCCGTGCGGGCGGCGTACGCGGCCAGCGCCTCCGCGCCGCGCGTGTCTGCCGCCGCGAGCGAGTAGACGTTGGCCAGGCCCGTTCCGACGTCGGTCGCCGTGGGGCTGATCAGGACGAGCGAGCTGTCTGAACGCGCCCGGGCTGCCGCTGCGAGCGAGGGCCCGAGCAGCGGGCCGACCACGGCCACGGCGCCGCGGCGCTCGAGCTCGCGGACCTGCGCCGCCGCGAGCGCGGGATCGCCGGCGTCGTCGAGGACGATCAGCTCGATGGGCCGCCCGCCGGCCGCGGAATCGCGCTGCGCGGCGAGGCGAATGCCTTCGAGCACCTGGTCCGCGTACTGCTTGAGGTACGGCGAGCCGGACTGCGGCAAGATCGCGCCGACGATGATCGGCGCGGCCTCGTCCAGCGCGGCTCGGGCGCTGTCCGCGAGGGCGAGCGCGGGCCGCGCATCGGGAGAGCCCGGCGGCAACAGGCCGGCGTAGCGTTCGGCCATCTCCACCGCCGCCGCGTGGTCGCCCACCGCGTACGCCGCCCGCGCCGCGAGCAGCAGCGCGGGCGAAGAGGAGCTCGTGCCAGGGTAGCGCTCCACCACCTGCTCCGCGAGCCGGCGCGCCGTCACGGCGTCGCCCGCGTTCAGGGCGGCGCGCGCCTGCGTCAGCAGGTCCGCCGCCTCACGCTGCTCCTGCGCGGTCGCGCCCGCCGGGGAGAGCGGCGGCGGCACGGGATCCCTGCCGGCCGGCCGCGGCCCGGCCGTCTGACACGCTGCGGCCATGAGCAGCACCGCGGCTGCGGCGCCGCGGGATATCCGCCGAACTTCGACCATTCTCACGGTATCGATCGCCTCTGCTGCGGGTTGCGGTGGCGACAAGATACCCCGGGCGGACGCGCAAAAAAAGGGACGGGCCCGGTCGGCCGACCGGACCCGCCCTGCGCGCGGCGGCGCAGCCACGCCGCTGTCGCGGCGCGGCCGAGCCGCTCACTGTGCGCTCTCTTCCTCGGCGACCTCGCCCTCCGGGGCCGGACCGGACACCACGTCCGGCGGCACGGCGTCGTCCACGGTGACGGACTCCGGCGCGGCGGCCTGAGCCTCGATCTGCTCCTCGGTGGGCCGGACCTCGGTCTCGACCTGGAGCTCCGTCCCCTCCGGCGTGGCGCCGCCCTCGTACTCGGGGATGGCCGTCACCGTCAGCACGATCCGGCGGTTGACCGCGTCCGACTCGAGCACGCGGAGCTCCAGCTCCTGGCCCTCCTTGAAGTGGTCCGCCGGGTCCTGGATGTTCTCGATCCCCAGGTGGCTGATCGGGACGAAGCCCTCGATGTCGTCGCCCAGGTCCACGACCACGCCCTTGTCCAGCAGGCGGACGATGCGGCCGCGGGTTTCGACGCCGGGCGCGTACCGCTCCGAGATCCGCATCCACGGGTCGTCCTCGGTCTGCTTGAGGCCGAGCGAGATCCGCTTGTTCTCGCTGTCCACGCCGAGCACCACGACCTCGACCTCATCGCCCTTGCGCAGCACCTCGGAGGGGTGTTGGACGCGCTTGGTCCAGCTCATGTCCGAGATGTGGATGAGGCCGTCAATGCCCGGCTCGATCTCGACGAAGGCACCGAACGAGGTGAGGTTCCGGACCTTCCCCGTCACGCGCGTGCCCGTCGGGTACTTGAGCGGCAGCGCGAGCCAGGGGTCCTCCTCGATCTGCTTCATGCCCAGCGAGATCTTCTCCTCGTCGCGGTCGACCTTGAGGACCACGGCCTCGATCTCGTCCCCGATGTTGACCAGCTTCGAGGGGTGCTTGACGTTGCGCGTCCAGCTCATCTCGCTGATGTGGACCAGGCCCTCGATCCCCTTCTCGAGCTCGATGAAGGCGCCGTAGTTGGTGATCGAGACGACCTTGCCGCGCACGCGCGAGCCGACCGGGTACTTCCGCTCGACGTCCTTCCACGGGTACGGGAGGAGCTGCTTGAGCCCGAGCGAGATGCGCTCGCGCTCCCAGTCGATGTCCAGCACCTTGACGTCCAGCTCGTCGCCGATCTGGACGATCTCGGACGGGTGGCCGACGCGGCCCCAGCTCATATCGGTGATGTGGAGCAAGCCGTCCAGGCCGCCCAGGTCGATGAAGGCGCCGAAGTCCGTGACGTTCTTGACCACGCCGCGACGCACCTGGCCGACCAGTAGCTCCTTGACGAGCTGCTCGCGCTTCTGCTCGCGCTCCTGCTCGAGGATCACGCGCCGGCTCACCACGATGTTGCGCCGCCGCTTGTTCAGCTTGATGATCTTGAACTCGAACGTCTGGCCGATCAGCTCCTCGATGTTGGGGACGCGCCGCAGCGCGATCTGCGAGCCGGGCAGGAAGGCGTCCACGCCCATGAGGTCCACGGTGACGCCGCCCTTGATCTTGCGGACCAGGGTGCCGGGGACCTTCTCGTCGTTCTCGTAGGCGTGCTTGATCTTCTCCCAGACGCGCAGGAAGTCCGCCTTCTTCTTGGAGAGGACGACGACGCCGTCCTGGTCCTCGAGGTTCTCGAGGAAGACCTCGACCTCGTCGCCGGGCTTGAGCGCATCGGGGTTCTTGAACTCATCGCGGGGGATGGCGCCCTCGCTCTTGAAGCCGACATCGAGGATGACGGCGTTGTCCGTGACGCGCAGGACCTTGGCGCGGACGATCTCGCCTTCCTCGATGTTGGTGAGCGTCTCCTCGTAAAGCTCGAGCATCGCCTTGTAGTCCTCTGGCGAGTACGCCTCCTCGTCGAGGACCTGGAGGCGGGATTGCTCGGCGCGCCTGCGCGGGGGGCGGCGTTCACGCGCCTCGGCGGCGATGCCGGGGCCGGTCTCGCCGGTTACGGTCGTCTCGGGGCTGCGGGCTTCCTGCTCGGCCATGAACTGGGGCTCCTTCGAATCGTTCTGCCCCGCGAACGCGTCGCGGGGGTTGAGGTGGACAGAAAAAGAGGGCGCGTTGGACGTCGCCCCCCTCGGCGTCGGGTCGTATGCTTGCGCCGACCGTGGCGTAAGCCTGGAGTATAGCCGAAAAGTGTCGTGATGTCAACCTGTTACGCGCCGTCAGGGCTGCCCGCCCGCCTGGCCCCGGGGGATGCGGCGGCCGACGAGGGACACGATGCGATCGACCTGTTGATCGAAAGTCAGGTTCGTGGTGTCCACGACCACGGCATCGGGCGCGCGGCGGAGGGGCGCGACCGCGCGGGTACTGTCCCGGCGGTCCCGCTCCACCAGGCGCGCCGTCTCGGCCGCGATCGCGGCCGGATCGGGGTCGACCATGCCCCGCTGGCGGAGCCGGCGCTCCGCGCGGACCTCTGGCCGCGCGGTCACGAAGACCTTGAGCTCCGCGTTGGGGAAGACGATGGTCCCGATGTCGCGGCCGTCGGCCACGACGTCGGCGCCCCGGGCGGCGGCGCGCAGCCGGCCGACGACCCATGCCCGGACGGCGGGGACCTGGGCCATGTCCGAGACGCGGGCGGTGACCGCCTCGCCGTGCAGGAGATCCGTCACGTCCTCGTCGCCCAGGTAGAAGCGGAAGTCGTGGTCGCCGGGCCTGGCCTCGAAGCGGAAGCGCTCGAGGTCCTCGCCCTTGAGGTCGCCCCACTGCTCGGGCGGGATGCCGGCGCGCATCGCAGCGAGCGTGATGGCGCGGTAGAAGGCACCCGTTTCCAGGTGGCGGAAGCCGAGTCGTTCGGCCACGGCGTGGGCGGTGGACGTCTTCCCCGACCCGGCCGGGCCGTCGATCGCAATGATCATGAACCCTCCAGTGCCGCCGCGGCGCGGCGGATGTCCTCCCAGAAGGCGGGATTGCTGATCGCGACGACGCCGGGGTCGTCGATCTCGATGCGATGGCCGGGCAGTGCGGCGAGCACGCCGAACGCCATGGCGATGCGGTGGTCGCCGAAGGCGCGGACGCGGCCAGCGAGCGGGGCGTCCGTGCCGCGGATGACGAGCCCATCGGCCAGCTCCTCGGCGTCCACGCCGATGGCGCGCAGGTTGGCGGCGAGGGCCGCCAGCCGGTCGGTCTCCTTGACGCGCAGCTCGCCGGCGCCCGTGATCCGGGTCTCGCCGTGCGCGCGGGCCGCCAGGATGGCGAGCACCGGGACCTCGTCGATCAGGGCGGGGATCTCCGCGGCCCCGACGTCGGTTCCGCGCAGCTCCGCCGGCCACACTACCAGGTCGGAGGCGGGCTCGCCGCAGATCTCACAGGAGTCCTCGAGCACGACACGGCCGCCCATCCGCGCCAGCACGGAGAGCAGGCCGGTGCGGGTGGGGTTGACCCCCACGCCCCTGATCCGCAGCGGACCGGCCCTGGAGAGGAGGGCCAGGGCAACGAAGAACGCAGCGGACGAGAAGTCGCCGGGAACGGCGAGGTCGAGCGGCTCGAGGAACGACGGCGGGTCGAAGGTGATGCGCGCGCCCTCGGGCCCGGTTTCGACATGCAAATCGGCGCCCATCGCGCGGAGCAGCCGCTCGGTGTGATCGCGGGAGAGCACGGGCTCGATGACCTCGACCTCCGCGCCGCCCGTGAGGCCAGCGAGCAGCAGCGCGCTCTTGACCTGGGCACTGGCGTGCGGGCTGCGGTGCCGGATGGGCCGCAGGGGGCCGCCCTCGACCTGGATGGGCAGGCGGTCCGGCTCCCCGAGCTCGACGAAGCGCGCGCCCATGCGGGAGAGGGGGTCGGTGACGCGGCGCATGGGCCGGCTGCGGAGCGAGGCGTCCCCCGTCAGGACGGCCGGGAACGGATGCCCGGCGAGGACGCCGAGTATCAGCCGGGCGGTGGTGCCGCTGTTGCCGCAATCGAGGGGCCCTGGCGGTGGCCGGAGCGGGCGCGGCCCGTTGCTGACGACCACGATCGGTGAGCCGTCCTCCGGCAACGGCGGCAAGGCGACGCCCAGGGCACGCAGCACGGCGGCGGTGGACTGCGTGTCCGCGGCGTAGAGCAGGCCACGTAGCTGGCTGGTCCCCCGCGCCAGCGCGCTCAGGATGAGGGCGCGGTGCGTGATGGACTTGTCGCCAGGGACGCGCAGCTCGTAGCGGGCGTTCTCAGGCATTCACTCCTCCGCGCGCCAGGCGCTCGCACGCGCGAGCAGGCCTTCGAGCATCTCGTGGTCTCCTCGCTCGAGCGCGGCGGCGAGCTCGGCGAGCACGCCGCGCAACTCATCGAGCGGCCGGCGCAGCAGGTCAGCGTTGTGGATCAGGATGTCGGCCCACAGGGCCGGGGAGCTCGCCGCGATACGGGTCGCGTCCGCGCCGCCGGGCCCGAGGTCCGTGCGGGCGACGCCGGCCCGCGCCAGCGCACCGGCGAGGGCGGACGC
>DATCLK010000329.1:0-16865 GCA_036563975.1 Longimicrobiales bacterium
CGTCCACCAGAACGCAGTACTGCGAGCCATCACAGACGACGCGTAGGCGACTCGGGCTCCCCCAGCGCACGCGGCGGCCGACGTTCGTCCAGATCGCATCATACAGGTCTTCGAACCCTTCGAGGTGGAAGAAGGAAGAGATCGACGAGCCATCGTACGAATCAGCGACCCAGGTGTTGATGATGATGTAGTTGTCCTCGTCCTGCCAGAGAATGAGGCCGGCCCGTCCCTGCTCTCGCTGCCCCTGCGCCGTTCCCGGCGGCGTGATCGTGACTTCCAGGTCGGCGAACTGCGGCTCGTCCCACGGAATGGTGTACACCGTGCGGTAGGGATTCGGCCGTTCGACGCTGGCGTCGACCCTGGCGGAATCGGCACCCGTGATCCGGATCCTCCCCTCGCCGATGTCGCGACGCCATTCTTTCCCGCCCAGTTCGGTCCTGCTGCCGGCGAGATCCCGAGCCGGGCCCCGGAAGGAGTCCCGCACCACCACCCGATCCCCGAACTCCAGCCACGGCGCGCCCATCCGCAGGATCTCGGGCAGATCGACCGATCGCGGGTGTGCTTCGAAGGACGCGAGGCGAAGCGTGCCGTGGGGATCAGCCGCGCGGAATCCCACCCCCGTCGCGCTCGCGAGCCGCTCGTCAGCGATCTGGCGGCCAAAGGCGAGGGTACCGTCGAGGAGGATCCGGAACGCCCGGCCGTCATCCAGGATCTGGAGGGAGTGCATCGCTCCGGGACGGAGCCGGACCCCGGGATCGGTCGCCACGATCCGCTCCCGGCCGTCCTCGCTCAGCACCAGCTCGATTCCGTGCGCCCCGGCGCGGACGCTCCACAGGTTCCCTTCGTCGGCAACGCGCCAGCACAATCCGGCGGACACACCGTCGAGGTCGCTCCCGGTGCGGATGCAAACGTGTACGAGGCCCGACTCCTTCTGTGCCTCGAGGAGGCCCAGGGCCTCCTCCGCCGAAATCCCCGCTCCATCGGAATGCCTGGACAACACCCGAGCGGCACTCACCCGCCAGCAGCCATCGCCGATTTCCGGCCGCGATCCGTGCAGGGGGCCCTCCCCGTGCAACCCATCCGCGAGGTGGGCGGTGCCGTACCAGTTCGCGAGGCGGGCGATCCGCGCGACCTTCGTCCCGTACACGCGGGTGTCGAGGCGGAAGCCGATCTGGCCGAGAACGCTCTGTTGCAGGCCAGCGAACAGACGCGGCGACTCGTCGAGGGGGTCGATCCCTACCGGCCTCATGGAGGGATAGCCGATCATTCCGTTCGCGCCGTCCACCGACGAGACGTAGTAGGCGGCGCCGCGCTCCCTCAGGACGACGACGAAGTAGATCGGGAGGTTCTGTACGCCCCGGATGACCGGCGCGCCGCAGGAGCCGATCTTTATCCAGAGCTCCCCATTCTCCGGCCCGGTCGCGTGCATCACGAAGCCGTCGCCACCACTGGCCAGAGGATCGGCTGCGGCAGGTTCGGGAAAGAAGCCCACGGCGAGGTTTTCGTTCAGTACCGGCATCGGCCGGATGCTCGCGCGCCACCACGCACGGAGCCGGCGCATCATCCGATGCTTCCGGCTGTGTCGCAGCCATTGCAGCACGCGCACCCGGCCGGAGTAGGTCTCGCTTCCCAGCCACCAGCGAATCAGACGCCTCCTGAAACCGTCCGGCAGGTTCTCGGATTGGGACGTGTTGTGCCCGTTGAGCATGAAGATGGCACACGCCAATCCGGGCTCTCTCGGGTACGGTCCGTAGGCAAGGGCTGCTCGACCCCAACCTGGCTCGATCAGCGGCTGGATCCGAAGAGCGCCGTTGTCCGCCCCGATCACGCGCTCGACGTCCACGACGCGCCGAGCTGCGCCGGCCGGAGTGGTCGTCCCCACCACCCGGCCCATCGCCAGCTCCTCGGCGTAGCGATCCTCGAGGAGCAGTTCATCCGAGCCAGCGTCTGTGCCGTCCCACGACGTCCCGGCGGTGTCGCGCTCTTTCGTGTGCGAGAGCAGCATCACGGCGCCGTCCTATCGGCCGTTCTGCAAGGTGCGGTAGACATCGAGGAGTCGTCCGGCGCGCGCACTCCACGAGTAATTCGCAACGGCGCGGGCCCGGCCGAGTCGTCCCATTCTCCTGGCGCGCTCCCGGTCGGTCAGGACCGCCACGATGGCATCAGCGAGACTCTCCGGCTGTTCGGGTTCGACGAGGAGGCCCGTCTCGCCATCTACGACCGTTTCGACCATGCCCCCCACCCTCGTGGCGACCACGGGAAGACCGCAGGCCATGCCTTCCACGACGGATATGCCGAAGCTCTCGCTGAGCGATGGATTGACGACCAGGTCCGCGCGCTGATAGCGCGCCACCAGCTCGGCGTGCCGTACGGGGCCGACGAAGCGCACGCTATTGCCGATGCCCAGCCGCACGACCGTCTCGTCGAGATACCGCTGGTAATCCGTCGCGACGCGACCATTGTAGAAGCGCTCGAGGTCCCGGACGAGTGGATCACCCGAAATGTCGATGATCGTCTCGGTGGGGAGCGTCGTGCGCGGCCCGATGAGCTCCAGTCTCGCCTCGGGCACCACCTTCAGAACCCGCGCGAACGCCTCCAGCAGCGTGTGGATGCCCTTCTCGGTCGAGAGTCGGCCGACGAAGACCACGGTCGGGGCTCGATCGCTGTCGTCGCCTGGCTCCCGATTCGGCCGGAACGTGTCCACGTCCACGCCGTTGTACGACGTCGCAACGACCCCGGCGTAGTCAGGGAACCGCCGCCGGAACAGGTTCGTGATGTGCTCGCTGACCCCAACGACCGCATCGACGTACGAGAGCTGCTTGGCGACTGCCCGCGCATCCTTCTGGGACAGCCACTCGCACTGCATCTCCAGGACCAGCGCCCGGCCCTTGCGTCCACCCAGGGCGCGCGACCAGTTCCAGTAATTCATCACGTGGACGATGTCGGGCTCGACCTCGTCCAGGCCGTGGCGCACAGACCGCACGAACTGGGGGTGCGCGTCAGAAAGGCCCGCCAGCCGGAGCCGCCTCGCCCAATTCGGGTAATCCCGAACCAGTCGCTGCATCAGATCGTCCCGAGGCGCCCGGACCCCGCGGAACTCGAAGGCCACAGGGCCCGCTCCGTCGAGATTGAAGCGCTCCTTCCCGAATACCGTCACCTCCACCCTGTCCGCCAGCTCGAGCGCGGTGTTGTAGACGATCAGGCCGATCGAGTTCTGACCGGGCGGGACGACCCGGTCGTAGGGCTGGTTCACAAACGCGACGCGCATTCCTGCTCCCGCCCTCTCATTCTCGCAGACGGCCCTCCGCCTCCCCCACGCCCGCAGGCGCGAGCCGTGCGTCGCCATCCCGCTCCAGGTAATGCTGGGCCAGGCGCCGGATCCCCTCCTCCAGCGGAATGAGCGGACGCGAAAGCAGCTTGCGCATCTTCGTCACGTCCGGACGGCGGCGCGTCATGTCACCTTCCCGAAGCGGGGGAAAATGCACGATCTTCGAGTCGCTGCCGGTGATGCGAATGACCATGCGCGCGAGCTCGAGAATCGAGATCTCCTGATCGCTCCCAATGTTCACCACGTCGTTGATGAACTGCCCGGTCACATGGGCAGCCACACAAGCTTCTACGGTATCATCGACATAGCAGAACGTGCGCGTCTGCGAGCCGTCACCATAGATCGTGAGGGGGTCGCCCCTCAAGGCGGCTCGAACGAAGCGCGGCACGACGAAGTCCTCGCTCTGATCGGGGCCGTACGTGTTGAAGAAGCGGAAGATCGTGTATGGCAGCCCGAACTCCCGCTCGTATGTCCTGAGGTACACCTCTCCCAGGTTCTTGACGACCGCGTACGGCAGGCGGGAGTTGAGCGGCGTCGTGTTCTCGTTCTGCGGTACCTCGAACGGCTCGCCGTAGACCTCCGAAGACGATGCAAAGTACACCCGCTTCACGCCCGTATTCTTGCAGAGGCGCAGCACGTTCTCGATGCCGGTCGCATCCCTCAGCACCATCAGTGGATTGGCCAGCGTGCGCTGAACACCCACCACTGCCGCGAAGTGGAAGACGTGCGTGAACCGGAAGCGGTAGAACAACGAGGAGATGTCCGTGAAGTCGTTCACGTCGCACTTCACGAACGTCACGTTCCTGCTCATGTTGCGGATCTTGTCGAGACTACCCGTGAGCAGGTTGTCCGCGATCACCACCTCCGTCAGCGGCAGCTTCGCAAGCGCGCGGACCAGCGCGCTTCCGATGTTCCCAGCGCCTCCCGTCACCAGAATGGTGTCCATCATTGCTCCTCCCGCGACCGCGCCGAGCCAAGGGAATCTCTGATGGCGAGGCCGGGACGCCGCGTCCACCGATGGACGCAGCAGGTCTGTTCCCAGCCGACCGAGACGACATCGTAATGCGCGCCGGACGTCAGACGCGCCGCCAGTGCGCCGAGATGGCTCGAGTATGGCCCGATTTCGATCACCTCGAGCTCGAACGTGCCGTCCCCCCGGTTCAGGAAGACCCCGACGAAGTTGTCGCTCGCCAGCTCGCCCGGCCGGAGGTCCGTGTGCTCCGCGATGACGACGTCGCTGTCGCCGTCTTCGTCGAAGTCCAGGACGTCGAGACTGTTCGCGGACCGGAGGACCGCGATGGTGCGCGGCGACCATCGCCCTGACACGGGATCCTCCGGCGCTTCGAGCCACGCGACTCGTGCGTTGTACTCGCTGTCCCGTGTTTCTTCCGTGAAAACGACGTCGAGACGCCCGTCCCCGTTCAGGTCCGCGACCGCGACGCGGTCCAGCCAGCGCAGACTGGCCCCGATCCGGTGAGCGGCCCATCGATCCTCGCCGGCGCCCTCGAGCCATAACAGACGCTTGCCATCGCCATCGACCGCGATCAGGTCCGTGTCGCCGTCCCCGTCCAGGTCCGCCGCGGCGACGCCCTCCTCCTGGACCCCCTCCCACACCTCCGACAGCATCCAGGAGGAGGGCGGCTCGTCTGTCACGTGCAGGCGATACAGCCTCGTGCCTCGGGTGAAGAACAGGTCGTAGCGGCCTTGCTCGGGAGCGGTGGCGACGTAGCCCTGTGTGCGCCCCTCCGGCAGCCGGTGGAGGTCACGGGCCACCCACGCGAGCCCCTCTTCGGTCTCCGCCGTGAGGAGCCGCAACGCTCGTGGCGACACGGCGACCAGGGCACGCCAACCGTTCTGTACGTGCCGGGTCGCGTGGATCACATCGCTGGCGGCATCCGTCTGCACCCGCCTCCACGGGCCATCCTGCCCATGTGCCGGGTTCACGTAGATCGTGCTCCCCGCCACGACGTCCGTCGCGCCGTCTCCGTTCAGATCCGCGGCCAGCAGGCCGAGCTTGCGCGCGTCGGCGTCCGGCCGCGCCGTGTCGATCGGCGCATAGATCCAGCCGGATTGCGGCCCGCCGGCCATCAGCGCGGAGGGCACGAGACGGAGGTCGGCGCTGCGGTTCTCCCAGTACTCCACGAAACGCCCGGGGCCGCTGTAGTTCTTGCCGAGGAGATCGGTGTCACCATCCCCGTCCACATCATGGGCCAGCATGTTGTGGGACCCGTGTGTGGCGAGGAGAACCCGACGCCACGTGGCGCCGTTTCCCTCGTTCAGGTAGGCGATGATCCGTCTCGCCGGCGACGTGCTCATCTCCGCGACCACGACGTCCGGCGTGCCGTTCAGGTCGATGTCCGCGACCGCCAGCGAATGGGCCCCCGTCAGCGTGTCCTCGCCGATGTCATGGCGCGTCCACGCACCGCTCCCACCCTCCCGGGGCTGTTCGAACCAGGCGAGCCTGGACGTGCCTTCCGATGGGGAGAGGACCACGTCGAGGCGCCCGTCCCCGTCGATGTCGGCCGCGCGCGCCCGCGTATCAGCGGGGAAACCGCCGTCGATCTCGTGGGCGAGCCATCCGCTCCCCGACGCGTGCCGCGAGAACCACCGATTCGCGTACACGATATCCAGGTTCCCATCGCCATCGAGATCCGCGACGTCCAGCCCTTCGCCGGGCTCGCTGCTCACCTCCTCGCGGGTTACGCCGCCGCCGCGGCCGTACAGCAGGTATGCTCCCTTCTTGTCGGCGACCACGAGGTCCAGCTGCCCATCGCCATCGAGATCCGCCACGGCCAGATCGTGCGCGTAGCCGTCGGCGAGCTTGTTCTTCTTCCAGGACCCATCCCCCGCCCGCTCGACCCAGACGATGCCGGTGCTCATGTCGCCCGCGACGACGTCCAGGTCGCCATCGCCATCGAAATCAGCGACTTCCATGTCGGTCGTGAAATCGCCTGCCGCGATCGCGTGCCTCGCCCAGGTCGGGTACTCGTACCAGACGAGGCCGGCGCCGGATGCGTGTTCGCCGCCCACGACGATGTCGGCGTAGCCGTCTCCGTTGAGATCGCCGACGCCGATCACGTCCGTGCAGCACTCCGCGCCGCCGGGCGGCGTCGGATCGACGACGTGATGGAAGAACAACGCGCGTGACGCCTCGCTGACGGCGACTTCCGGCGGGGTTCGTGAATCGCCACATCCCGCGAGCACCACCGCACCCGCGAGCCAGCCGCCTATGGCGGCACGGAGGGATCCCGAGCGAACGCCCAGCGGCCGCGCCATCTCAGACCTCCGCAGCGACGGAATCTCGGTGCGCCGGCGGTGCCGGCTGCCGGTCTTCGCCGACTTCGGTCCGCCGGTAGTACTCGGCGTTCCCCAGCAGCACTTCGAGCCAGAGTCCCCCGTCCACATCGCTGAGGACTGGCCAGTCTGGCCACTCCGCCGGCCGCTCGATCTGTGTCCTGTGTGCGGCCAGCGCGTGCCTCTTGAGGTCCGGACGCTCGACCGCGAGTCGCACGTTGAAGGCCCTCGCCAGATGCAGCGCCGGAACTGCCTCGCCCGCCAGGTATCGCGCCTGCGATGCGAACCGGCTTCCCTGGAGGGGAACGATCGGCCAGACCCGCCAGATCCACACCCCGTACTCCAGCAGGGTCACGCCTCGCAGTCCTCGTACGGCCCGGCGCGTCGCTTCCCACGTCGCGACGTGGTCAGCGGTCCTCTCCCATTGATGGGGGAACGCGACCTCGCGGGGGCGATGCTCCTGAAGGATGCGCGCGAGCGCTGCTGCCGCATCGCCGACGTGCTCGCCGAGCCGGCCATCGGGCAGATCCAGCCTGATGACATCTTCCCGGCCGACGCCGAGCCGGGCCGCGGCCTCCAACGCTTCCTGGGCCCTCAGCATCCGCAGGGCCTCCGCCCCGATGAACCTCCGGTGCGAGGCCGAACCATCGCTGACGATGACGATCTTGACGGGCGCACCGGCAGCTCGCTTGCGCCGCACGAGCTCGCCGCACCCGAGCACCTCATCGTCCGGATGCGGCGCAACCACCACCAACGGCGCGGAGAGGCGCGACTCCGGGTAGCGCGCCGAGCGCCGCTCGATCTGCCGAAGCAGGAGGTGGCGAAGAGTGCGGCGCATTGGCCCTCACTCCGAAAACAGCCGGTCAGACGACTTCGACGACCGGCGACAACCCCAGACGGGCGAGGCGTTCCCGAATCTCCGTCACGTACAACGGATTCATGACCAGAACCACCGAGGGCGGATCGCGCAGCAGCGCTTCAGGCCCCCGGATCGGGTGTCCCGTGCCGCTCGTGTAGCAGCCATGCTTCCGTTGGTTCAGGTCGACGACGACGCTGATCGCCTCGTCCGTGCCCGGCACAATGTTGAGGAATGTCACACCCTTCGAGCCCGCCCCCCACAACGCAACTCGCTCACCGCGGGCAGCATAGGACGCGAGACGCGCCTCCCACTCGGCCACCTTCGCACGCTGGTGACGAGAAAACGTCTCGAGCATCGAGGTCCAGCCGGGCACATCCGGGGGCGCGGGCGACGTCGCGCCATCGACCTGTCCCTCGGCACAGAGGAACTGGCCGCCGTAGTCCTCATACAACGCCGTCACGTGCACGCCCACTCGCGCGAGCAGGCGCGCCAGGGACGACGCGGTGTAGTACGCGCAATGCTCGTAGATGATGTCCCAGATTCCGAGGTCGCGCAGCGTGTAGAGCGCGTTCGGTACTTCGACGTAAATGCCACCCCCGTGTCGCCGCCCGGCGACCGCGACCATGGCCTCCAGAAACGGCACGGGCTCGGCAACGTGCTCGAGCGTGTGTCGGCAGAAGGTCAGCGCCGGGCGCAGCCCCGTCGCATGAGCCGGGAACGGCGCGCGCTCGATCCTGATCGTGCCCTCGCCGGCCTCCGGCAGGGCCGCCCCGTCGAAGCTCTGGTCGAAGCCGATGCCTTCGTTGGCGCCCAGGCGGCACAGCAAGGCAAGGAACTCGCCGCGGCCGCATCCGACCTCCAGGACGACTTCTCGCCTGAGCCCGAAGCGTTCCACCAACCGGCGCGCGAGTCGATCCGCGAACGCCTGGAAAACCTCCGAGCTGTGCAGCGAATTCTCGTAATTCGTTCCGTACTCGACCAGGGCGGAATCGAATGCGGCGTTGAAAACGAGGCCGCACTCGGGACACGCGTGCAGCCGGATCGCTCCGCGAGGAATCGCGCGCGCCTGCTCCGCATCCTGCCGGAGCACGTTACAGAAGACCGGGACGGACGCGGCCTCGAAGAAGGCGTCTATGCTGACCGCAGTGCAGGCAGGACAGCGTGTTGCCATGCCGGAGCCGATCAGAGCGCGACGAGCCGGGGCGAAAGCCCCATCGCTCTCAGGTCCGCGCCGATCTCCTCGAGATAAATGCGGTTCATCGCGATGACGAGATCCGGCTGATAATTCCCGAGCTCGGCAGGGCTCATGATTCGGTGACCAGTGGCGGGCAGGTGCCAACCGTGTCTGTGCGGATTGACGTCCACCACCGCGCCGATCGCGTCACCACATCCGGTGGTCGTCAGGAACGCCACCGCCTTGGAACCCGACCCCCAGAGCGCAGCCTTCTCGCCCCTCGCGCGGGCCTCCTCGACCTCCCTCCGCCACCGTTCGATCTGGGCGGGTCCCGCGCTCGCGAAGTGGTCTACGGCTCGCGCCAGGAAGTCGAGGTCGTCCTCTTCCGGGAAGCGCGGCGAGGTGGGCCCCGCAGCCGGCCGCGCCTCGATCAGCAGGTACTGATCGTCATACGCCCTGGAGAGCCATGTCACGTCGTACCCGCTGGCCCGGAACAGGCGCGCGAGCGAGCCCAGACTGAAGTAGGATGCGTGCTCGTAGTACACATCCCAGAACGCGCCCTCCTGGAGCACGCGCTCCACCGCCGGAACCTCGAAGAAGATGAGCGTGTCCTCTCGATCGCCCGCCGTGCGGCGCACCGTATCCAGGAAGGCTCGCACCGGCCCGATGTGCTCGAGCGTATGACGGCAGACGATGACGTCCGCCTTCAGGTGGATGTACCGCTCATCGTAGAAGTCGTTGATGAACTGGATCCGCGAGGCCGCCGGGTTCTTCGTTCGGTCGGGCCGGTACGCCGGATCGAGCCCGATCCCCTCGTTGTCGCCCAGCTCGCAGAGCAGGACGAGGAAATCTCCCTTGCCGCAGCCGATCTCCAGGATCTTCTTGCCGCGCAGGCCGTGACGATCGATGAGGTCCTGCGCCAGGGCACGGGCCCACTGATCGAAGGTCCTGGAGTAGTGCTGCGTCTCCTCGCACCTCGGCGAGTAGTTCTGCGGCGTCGGATCGTACCGGATGTTCTGGATGAAGCCGCAGTCCTCGCAGAAGGCCAGCTCGAGGTCACCTCGCGGCAGCGCACGCGCCTGCTCGACCGTCTCCATCAACAGGACGCTGTGCACCGGGATGCCGGTGACCGAGTAGATCGAGCGCAGCCTGCTTCCATGGCAAGCCGCGCACCCTGTCGCTGGCCGCATCAGACCACGGTGGGTTCGGGAATCGGGATGATGAAACGACCGCCACGTGCGCGGTACTCGGCCTGCTGCTGCAGGATCTCATCCTTGAAGTTCCAGGGCAGCAGCAGGACGTAATCCGGCATGGCTTCAAGGAGACGATCCGGCGCCGCGATCGGGAGCGCCGGGCCCGGCATGAAGCGGCCCTGCTTGTGAATGTTGCGATCGCAGACGAAGTCGATCTCCTCCGTCCCGAGCCCCGACGCGTTCAGGAGTACCGTGCCCTTGGCCGCAGCGCCGTATGCCGCGATGCGCTTGCCCTCCCGCTTCAGCCCCCGCACGAGGGATTGCAGCGACTCGATCACGCGGCGGACGCGAGCGGCGAAGTCGGCATAGTAGTCGAACCGGGTCAGGCCGAGCTGCTCTTCCTCCGCGAGCAACTGCTTCACGCTCTGCTCCACCCGCTCCACAGGCTCCACGAACAGGCGCAGCGAGCCGCCGTGGATCGCCACGCGCTCCACCCGGTTCAATGAGAGCCCGTGGCGGGCGAACAGCCTCGTCAGCGCCGTGACGGAGAAGTAGCAGAGATGCTCGTGGTAGATCGTGTCGAATTCACAGTGATCGATCAGGTCGCGCACGTAGGGGACCTCGATCACCGCGACGCCGCTCGGCTTCAGCAGACGCGCGATGCCGGCGACGAAGCCGTTCGTGTCGGCCACGTGGGCCAGCACATTGTTCGCGTGGATGACGTCCGCCCGCTTGCCCTCATTGGCCAGGCGATCGGCGAGCTCCAGCGTGAAGAACTCGACAAGCGTCTCGATGCCACGCTCGATTGCGGCCCTGGCCGGGCCGGGCGCGGGGTCGATGCCGAGCACAGGGATGCCGGCGGCCTGGTAGTATTGCAGCAGGTAGCCGTCGTTGCTCGCCAGCTCGACCACGAGGCTGTCCGGTCCCAAACGCCGCTCCGCGATCCGGGCCTCGACGTTCCGGCGAGAATGCTCGAGCAGGTAGTCGGAGAACGAGGAGTAATACGGGTAGTCCGCGCCGAAGAGCTCGGTCGGCGGTACCGTGTACAGGATCTGTACGAGCGTACACTCCGGGCAGAAGGCGACGTCCAGCGGGTAGCGCGGTTCCGGCCGTGCGAGATCCTCCGCGCGCCGGAGCCCATCCGCGAGAGGTTGCTCGCCCAGCGAGAGGAAGGTCTGTAGACCCGTCGAGCCGCAGGAGCGGCACCGCGTGCTCATGCTCATGCCGTCACCTCCACTCCCTCCGTCGCCCAGCGTAGCGAGGGGTCAATCCGCTTTTCGTCCAGCAGCCGGCGGACGTGCTTGATCCTCAGGTAACGTGAGCTCAGGAACTCTTCCGCGGTCAGCCCGTAGCGGATGTACGCATCGAGCAGCTCCTCCATCCCTCTCCTGGCCGTCCACTCGGTGCGGAAGCTGGGCAGCACGCGGCGAATGCGGTCGCAGTTCACCCGATAGTTCCGCTTGTCGGGCTGCGCGCCCGGGGCGTACGTCACGCGGCTGCCGGGAACGACCTCCGCGACCATCGCCGCGAGATCCCGGATTCTGTAGTTCTCCTCCGTCGCGCCGACGTTGAACGCCTCGTTGTGCACCAGCTCCCGCGGCGCCTCCAGCACCGCGATGAACGCACGGCTGATGTCCTCGATGTGCACGACCGGACGCCAGGGGCTCCCATCGCTCTTGATCAGCACCGCGCCGGTCGTGTACGCGTATCCGACCAGGTTATTCACGACCAGGTCGGCGCGCAGCCGCGCCGAAACACCGTAGGCCGTCGCATTCCGCAGGAACGTCGGGCTGAATGTCTCGTCCGCGAGCGCACTCACATCGCGCTCGACCAGGACCTTCGACTCCCCGTACGGCGTCACCGGATTGAACGGCGAGTTCTCGTCCAGGAAATCATCGCCCGCCGCGCCATAGTTGCTGCATGAGGAGGCGAAGATGAACCGCGGAACGCCGGCGGCCTTGGCCGCCTTGGCGAGGTGGACCGACGCGCGGTGGTTGATCTCGTAGGTGCACTCCGGATTCAGGTCGCCCAGCGGATCGTTGGAGATCCCCGCGAGATGCAGGATCGCATCGAAGCCGACCAGGTGGTCCGGTGTGACGTCCCGAATGTCGAGCCGCAGGGACGGAACCTCGACCGGCTCGGGACCGAAGGCGCAGTCATGGAAAAGGAAGTTGTCTATCCCCACCACATCGTGGCCACGCTCCAGCAGCATGGGCGTGAGCCTGCAGCCGATGTATCCGTCGTGTCCTGTTACGAGTACGCGCATTGGTTTCATTCCCATGTCTTCCAGGGCGCCTTCCCGGACATCCAGAGCTCTTCGAGGATCTGCTTCTCACGAAGGGTATCCATGCACTGCCAGAATCCCTCGTGCTTGTACGCCATCAACTGCCCGTCCCGCGCCAGACGCTCGAGGGGGGCGTGTTCGAACATGGTGTAGTCGCCGTCGATGTAATCGAGCACGCCCGGCTCGAGGACGAAGAAGGCGCCGTTGATCCAGCCCTCCTCCATCTGCGGCTTCTCGGAGAACTCCACCACCTGGTCGCCTTCGATGCGCAGGCGGCCGTAGCGCGCAGGCGGACGCACTGCCGTGACCGTCGCCAGCTTCCCGTGCGAGCGATGGAACGCGAGCAGCTTGTGCAGATCGACGTTGGAAACGCCGTCACCCCACGTGAGCATGAACGTCTCCCCACCGAGGTACGGCGCAAGCCGCTTGAGCCGGCCGCCGGTCAGCGTCTCGGTCCCCGTGTCCACCAGGTCCACCGTCCAGTCCGGACGCAGCGCCGATTGGACCTCGACGGTGCCGTTCCGCATGGCGATCCTGATGTTGCCGCTGAGCGAGGCGTAGTCCACCATGTATTTCTTGATGTACTCGCCCTTGTAGCCGAGCGCGATCACGAACTCCCTGAAGCCCGCCTGCGCGTAATGCAGCATGATGTGCAGGAGGATCGGCATCCCTCCGATTTCCACCATGGGCTTCGGCCGGATGGTCGTCTCCTCCGCGAGGCGAGATCCTTTCCCTCCAGCGAGAATCGCCACTTTCATGGCACTGTCCCGTACGTCGCTGTGATTCTCTGCCCGCCAGCAGGGCCTTGTGCGGTGGCAGATCCGGCTGGACGCGCATCACCGGGTGAGAATGCGTCCCCCCGCGGTTGTCAAAACCTGTGCCACCATCGGGACTCCGCACGCTGGTGATCCGCCGGGCAGGCGGCGCGTCGGCTCCGTCCGGCGCGGAACGTCCTCCGGCCACCGTGGGGCCCCGCCGTATGCCAGCTCCGGCCCGGCGAGGCAGTTCGCATCCCGGTTCGCGCAGAGGGCACCCGAAAAGAGTCACGGGCCCGCGACTGCGCAGGCCGACAGCTCTTCTCCAGGTGCCCCGGCGCGCGGCATCACAACAGCTGTGGCGGCACCCCTACATGGCCGACCCGACGGCGCGTTCGCGAAACGGCAACGCCGGCTCGCGGGCGACGACGAATCGCGGCGCCCGCGTCGCCAACGCCGAATCGCATCCGGGGTCCGTGTCCTGGGGAGTTGGGAGAGCTGAGCCTGACGGCCGGCTCGCGCCTTCGCCGCGGCCGACGGAAACGGGTCCCCGCTCCTCGCGGAGATGCTCGCTCGATGCTAAGTTGGACCGGCGTGGGTTTCCTTTCTGCCCGATCCTGCGCTCTGAGGTCTTCGTCGTCGTCCTGGAAAACGGGCCGCGCCCCCGTCGTTCGCATCCCGGTCTTGCAGGGAGATACGGCCATCGAAGCGCACCGCGTCGGAGCGCCCGGCGACGAACGGATCCCCCGAGCCGGAACTATCGCCGCGCCAGCCAGGCAGCGCGGCCCTCTCCTGGAGCGGGCGATCACGCTCTGCGCCGCGACCACGGGCCAATCGGCCCCCCCTGGAGGCTCGGCTGCGCGCCCGGTGCGCCGGCCCCGGCCTGCGCGATGACCGGCGGCACGCGAACCGGGGTCTCCACGGGCCCCTCGATCCGGCGCGCAAAGCTCCCGCGCCTCGCCCTCGCGCTTTGCGTGGCCGCCATCCTGGCCGCCACGCTCTCCCCCTCTCGGCTCGCGCCGCAAGAGACGCCCCTGTGGTGCCTCGTCTGCGGGGTTACCGGCGTCTCGGACGTGCTGGCCAACATCATCCTGTTCTTCCCGTTCGGCGCGGCGCTCGCCGCCCTCGGAGCCCGCGCACGCCGCGCGCTCCTGTTCGGCGTCGCGCTGTCCTTCTCCATCGAGATCGCGCAGCACGTCATCCCCGGCCGCGACCCGAGTCTCAGCGACGTCGTCTTCAACACCACCGGTGCCGGCCTGGGCGCCCGCTCGTGGCGCTGGCTCCCGCTCCTGCTGCGCCCGACCCCCGCCCTCGCCAGCCGCCTCGCCCGCGCGGCCGCCCTGGCCGCCGCCGCCGTGCTCGGCTTCACGGCGTACGCCCTGGGCCCCGCCTTCCCGGACTCTGTCTACTATGCCCAGTGGACGCCGGACCTGGCGCACCTCGCCCTTTACGAGGGGCGTGTCCTCGATGCCGGGATCGGAGCCCTGCCGCTCCCTCCGCCGCGCCTGACGGACTCACCCGGCGTCGCCCGGCTGCTGCGGAGCGGCACGCCACTCCACGTCCGGGCCGTCGCGGGTCCGCCGCCCCCGGCCCTCGCCTCGATCTTCAGCATCTACGATGAGCAGCAGCGAGAGGTCATCCTCGTCGGAGCGGATCGTGAGGATCTGGTCGTGCGCGTGCGCACGCGTGCGGACGGGATGCGGCTGGATCACCCCGACCTGCGACTGGCCGGCGCACTGGCAGGCGTGCCCGCCGGGGAGGAGATCGCCATCACGGTCCGGCGACAGCCGGGGCGGGACGGCTACTGCGTCGAGCTGAACGGCATCGCGTCCTGCGGCGTGCGGCACCCGCTCGGCAGTGGCTGGGCGCTGCTGCACTACAGCGATCGCTTCCCCGAGCTGCTCGAGCGGCTCCTGACCGCTGCCTGGATCGCCGCGCTCGTTTGCCCGGCCGCGTTCTGGGCGCGATCGGGGCGCGACATCGGCATCGCCGGCGGGATCCTCGCGGCCGCCTTCCTCGGCGTACCCGTCGCCAGCGCGCTGGTCGGCCTGTCCGCCGCGGATCTCGCCGGCGCCGCGGTCGGCCTCCTCGCCGCAGCCGCCCTGAGGCGCGCCTTCCCGCCGTTCTCGGCGCAAGTCAGGGCCGCTCCCGTTGCCCGCGACGGGCTGCCGTCGCCGTGATCGCCTCCGCGAGAACCTGCACGCACCGGTCGATCCGCGCGTAGCACTCCTCGAAGACCTCCGCCGGCTGGAAGATCGGATCCTGGATCGCGCGCCCGCTGGCCGCCGATGCATCCAGGTCGCCCAGGACCAGCACGGCCCGCGCATCCACGCCGTAGAACCATTTCAGCGCACGCGCCTGCCGCGGCTCCATCACCACGACCAGATCCGCGCCGCGCACCAGGTCCGCGTCCAGCGGCCGCGACCGGTGGCTACGCAGGTCCCGGCCCCGGCGGGCCGCCACCTTGATCGCCACCGCCGGCGCCGGGCGCTCGCCGGCAAGGAAGCCGGCCGACACCACCCGGATCCGCTCGCGGAACGGGTCGGGGAGCGCTGCCTTCAGCGCGACTTCGGCGTACGGGCTCCGACAGATGTTCCCGTGACACACCATGAGGACGGTCGAAGGAGCCGGCCGTGCCGCGAGCCGCGCCAGCGCGCGTTGCCGCCGCACCGGATGGAGCGCCAGATCCAGCCAGCGCTGCGCCGCGTGCCACGCTCGCGCGAGCGCGGTCCGACCGGACGCCCGGAGCACCGACCAGGCCCGACCGACCAATGTCATCTCCTCCATCTGCTCCCCTCGCGGCTCCGCCGGCCTCCGTCCCGCCACGGATTCGCCCACGGCGGCCCGTTGCGGGCGGCGTGAGACATCCCTGCCCGGACGAGCGACCCGCCCCCACGTTCACTCATTCTGGTCCACGGGCGCACGGACTGCTACCCTACCCCCGTTGGCGTAAACTCTGTCCGCGCGCCGAGTCGCCACAGCCCTCGGAAAACGAGGCGGAGCAGCGCTGGAACGGTTCTACCCTGCGTCGCGCATCCCGCACACGCGATGATGCAGCAGCGACGCCGCCTCCAACCTCCTGCTGGCGGCTGGAACCCCACAGGAGGCTGGTCACAAACGGGCCCGGCGGGAAGTCCCGCCGGGCCCGTTCCCTCGTCGCGCCGCCCGCAGCTCTACCCGTCGTTCCTCCACCCGTGTGAAAGGGCAAGCCGACCCGGGCCGCGTCTTCAGGCGGGGAGGCGGCCGGGTGGTGCCGGCCGGAGCACCCGACCCGGCGTGGCGCCCGTGTGCTCGCCGTCCCGGATGACGAAGACGCCGTTCACCAGCACGTGCGGAATGCCCACGGGGTACTGGTGCGGCTGCTCGAACGTCGCGCGGTCCGCCACGGTGTCCGGATCGAACGCGACAAGGTCCGCGAACGCGCCCGGCGCGATCCGCCCGCGCCCCTCGAGCCGCAACCGCGCCGCGGGCATGCCCGTCATCTTGTGGATCGCGGTTTCCAGCGGCATGAGCTTCTGCTCGCGGCAGTAGTAGCCCAGCACGCGCGGGAACGCGCCGTAGTTGCGTGGGTGCACCGAGCCCTGCATCTCGTCGGCGGACCGCACCTGCGCGCCGCCGTCCGAGCAGATCATGCCCAGCGGATGCGCGAGGAACCGGGCCGTGTTCTCCTCGCTCATGCCGAAGCCGACCATTCCGCCGCCCCCGGCTTCGATCATGATGCGCAGCAGCAGCGCGTACGGATCCTCGCCGCGCTCCCGGGCCAGCTCGCCCATCCGCCGGCCGCGCACCCACGCGAACGCGCCGCCCACGGACGTCACCTGCACCGCGTCCCATCCCCCCAGCTCGTCCTCCACCTTCTCCCGCACCGCCGCCTCGATGCGTTGCCGCAGCGCGGGATCCTGGAGCCGCGCGACGAACGCGGCGTTCCCGCCGTCGCGCGTCCACACGGGGAACAGGTTCGAGAGGCTCGTGCTGTAC
>DATCLK010000330.1:0-10916 GCA_036563975.1 Longimicrobiales bacterium
CGAGGCCCACCGCGGCGACGGCGAGCATCAGGCCGCCCTCGACCGGCTCGGGCGAGCGGAGGCGCTGGTAGGCGCCGTAGAAGATGCCGAGCGCGATGACGATGAGCGCCGCGCCGTTCACCAGCGCGGCGAGGATCTCGAGGCGCAGGTAGCCGTAGGTCTTCTCGGGTGTGGCGGGCCGCTGCGCGAACCACAGGGCGAAGAGGGAGAGTCCGACGGCGGCCACGTCCGCGAGCATGTGCGCCGCATCGGCGAGCAGGGCCAGCGAGTTGGCGAGCAGCCCGCCGACGACCTCCGCGGCCATGAACGTGGCGGTCAGGCCGAGGACGAGCTTCAGCCTGCGCCGTCCGGGGGCGCGCAGGTGATCGTGATCGTGGAAGTGGTGGCCGGCGTGGGAGTGGGCGTGCTCCCCGCCGCGGAAGCGCTCCGCAGCGTGGCCGTTCGGTCCGCTCACGGGTTCGGGTCTCCCGGACGGAAGGCGGCGTCGGCCGGGATCACCCAGTGCCAGGTCGCGTCCAGCTCGAAGGAGCGGGGCGCGAGGCGCAGCTCCGCGCCGTCCTGAGTCCGCGCCAGCAGCACGATCGGCTCGCCGGCGGGGACCGGGGCGAGCTCTCCGGCCGCTCCGGGCGCAACGTCGCCCACCACCACCTCGCCGCCGCCCTGTGCCGCTGGCCGAAACGCGATGCGGAGGGGCTGGCTCGTCCGGTTCTCCACCGTGATCCGTGCCAGCGCGGCCGGCCGCGCGCTGGAGCGCAGCGTGGCCTCCGTCTGCGTACCACCCCGCGCCGCACAGGCGATGAGGGCGAGGAGGGCGGCGAGGACTGCGAGGGTGGGGTGGTGCGTGCGCATAGTCCGGCGATCAGGATAGCGAGCCGTTTCCCGCACGTCTACCCGGCAGGCGGCGCCGGGGGTTCCGCCGCGCGGGCGAAGCGCCGGGCCGCGGTGCGGCTGCGTGGCTTGACCGGGTGGGAGCCCGGCGTATCTTTCGGCCGTACCTGCATTGGAGATACGGGGGGAGCGAGATGTCGCGAGCGGCCGAGGGGAGGCACGTCACGGCGCAGCCGCCGGCTGCCCGCTGGCTCACGCCTCTGTGCATCGTGTCGCTGGTCGCGCTCGCGGGCGCGCAGATCCTCGGGTTCGTGGTCTCCCCGCCTGACCGCGACATGGGGCACCTGCAGAAGATCATGTACGTGCACGTGCCCGCGGCGTGGAGCTCGTTCATCGCTGCCTTCGTCCTCTTCATCTTCAGCGTCCTGTACCTCGTCCGGAAGCAGGAGCGTCACGACCTCCTCGCGGCGTCGGCCGCAGAGGCCGGCGCCGTGCTGACCGCGCTGACCCTCGCCCTCGGCTCGATCTGGGGCCGGCCCACGTGGGGCGTCTGGTGGACCTGGGATCCGCGCCTGACGACCACCGCCGTGCTGATGCTGCTGTACGTGGCCTACCTGGCGCTGCGGGCATTCACGGAGGATCCGGAGCGGCGCGCGCGCTGGAGCGCGGCGGTGGGGATCCTCACGTTCCTGGACGTGCCGATCGTGTACATGTCCGTCCGCTGGCGCTCGATCCATCAGGTGCCGTCGAGCCCGGCGACGGTCGACAGCGCGTACGCGCTGGGGCTGCGGCTGAACGGGCTCGCCTTCTTGCTGCTGCTGATCTACCTGACGGCGCAGCGGTACCACGCGGCCCGGCTGGAACGCGCGGCAGAGGCGCGGCGGGAGGAGGCGGCGCTCGCGCATGGAGGCGTCCATGTCTGAGTGGGGATACGTGATCGCCGCGTACGCGCTGACGTGGGTGGCGGTCGGGGGCTATGTGGTGTACCTGCGCGTGCGCACCGCGCGCGCGCGCACGGCGCTGGACACCGCCCCGGCGCAGGAGGCGGAGCCGTGAGCGCGGCGCGGCGGGGGCGGCGGCCGCTGGTGATCGCCGGCTCGGTCGTGATCGCGGCCGCGCTGGTGTACCTCTTCTACGGCGGGATCGAGTCCAGCCTGGTCTACTTCCGCACGCCCACCGAGCTGGCCGAGATGGGCGATGCCGCATACGGCGCCCCCGTCCGCCTCGGCGGCCAGGTCGTGGCGGGCTCGGTGCAGTGGGACGCGCAGGCGCTCGACCTGCGGTTCCGGATGACGGATGGCCAGACCGAGATCGCCGTCCACTCGAAGGGCGCGCCTCCCCAGATGTTCCGCGACGGGATCGGCGTGATCGTCGAGGGCAGGTACACCGAGGCCGGCGTGTTCGAGGCGACGAACGTGATGGTCAAGCACTCGAACGAGTACCGTGCCCCGCCGCCGGGCGAGCACCCGGCCGAGTACTACCGCGAGCTCTTCGGCAAGCAAAGCCCGGACTCCTGACCGGCGAGCGAGGGGGGCGCCCGTGACCTGGAAGCGCTTGCTCATCCCGCTGTCCGCAGTGCCGGTGATCCTGCTGCTGGGCTACGGCCTCACGCGGGACCCGCGCGCGATCGTCTTCACCCTGCCCGGCCGGCCGGCGCCCGACTTCACCCTGGAGACGCTGGACGGCGACACCATCAACCTGGCCTCGCTGCGCGGCCAGGTCGTGCTCCTCAACTTCTGGGCGTCCTGGTGTGTGGCGTGCGTCGAGGAGCACGAGGTGCTCGTCGAGGCGGAGCGGGAGTACGGGCCGCAGGGGCTCCGCATCCTCGGCGTCGTCCACAACGACACGCGCGAGAACGCGCGGCGCTGGATGGAGCTGCGCGGCGGCGAGTGGACCAACCTGCTCGATCCGGGCAGCCGCGTCGCCGTCGAGTACAGCCTGTATGGCGTGCCGGAGACCGTGCTCATCGCGCGGGACGGCCGCGTGGTCTACAAGCAGATCGGGCCCGTCACGCGGGAGCTGCTGGCCGAGTGGGTCCCGCGGCTGCTGGCGGAGCCCGCGCCGTCTGCGGCGGAGCCGGCGCCGCAGGAGGCACGCCTCCCGGAAACCGATCGCGCCGCGAGCTGATCGCACCCGCACGGCGAGCGTCCAGGTCGTGGCGTGCGAGGCCTCACCGCTCGCGGGGCTGCGCCGGAAGCCGTCCGAACCTGCGCGACGGACCGCCGCCCTGCGGGTCGCGTTCCCTCCATGCCGTGCCGCCGGCGTGACACGCGGTGTGCGCGCGCGGCCGCCTCCCCAGGGCGTTCCGCCTCCCCAGGGCGTTCCGCCTCCCTAGGACGTGCCGCCGCTCGCGGCGCGCGCCTTCTCCGATTCCCGCGCGATGTAGTGGAGCAGCGCCTCGATCTCCTCGTCGGTCAGCCCGAGGTTGGGCATCGGGATGTTGTTGTACTCGGCGAGCAGCGCCTTCGCGATCGAGTCCGACCGCTGCATCACGTCCGGCTCCTTGAGCCAGCGCTCGAGCCACGCGCGCTCCCGGCGCTCGAGCACCCCGGCGAGATCGGGTCCGACCACGACCTGCTTCTCGCCGATCCCGTGGCAGGCGCCGCAGGCCTTGGCCTCCCACACGCCGGCGCCAGCGCGGGCCTTCGCCGTATCGACCGCGAACGCGGCCTTCGCTTCCGTGGCGCTGCTGGATTGGGCATGGACGGGCGCGGCGCCCACGAGCGCCGCGCCGCCAAGGGCGACGAGGGCGGCCATGGCGGCCCGCAGGAGCATCGGTTCCACGGTCATGTCGGCCTCCCCGCAAGCGTGGACGTAGGGGATAACCGCCCCTGGGGCCGCCGGGTTCCCGGCCCGGGGAGGTGAGCCCCCTGCCGCAGCGGCCTGGCGGACGCGTCGGCCGCTCCCCACGGGTGCGGCCGCGTCACGCTGGCGCGGGCCCTCACGCTGGCGCGGGCCGGCGAGAACGGCTCCAATGGAGCCGCCCCACCCGTGCGCCGTCATGGCGCCATTGCGCCTGCCCCGCCCGTGGGGCGTCACGGCGCCCGGCAACGCCCGTTCGCCCGGCAGGTCGGCTGCCTCGGCTGCGCCCCTTACGCGGCGAGCGCGCGCAGCAGCGCCGGCACCTCGTGGATGGACGGGAGGTACGCGTGCGCGGCGGTCTCGGGCGGCGGCCCCTCCGCGACCAGCACGCCGTCGCCCCTGCCTTCGAGTGCCCGGAAGGCGTCCTCGTCCGTGCGGTCATCTCCGATGAACACGGCCCAGACGCCTTGCCCTCCGTCGGGATCCAGCCGGTCCAGGATCGCGCGTACGGCGCTCCCTTTGTCCCAGTCCACGGCGGGCACGACGTTGATGACCGCCTTGCCGGGGGTGAGGCGCAGCCCGTCGCCGCAGACCCGCTGCGCGGCCTCCCACGCCCTGGCCCCCGCCTCGGGATCCGTGGCCCGGCGGTAGTGCACGGAGAGAGTCAGCCCCTTGTCTTCCACCCACACGCCGCCGAGGGGCGCGAGCGCGGCCGCGAGCGCCCGGCCACACGCCTCCAGCCGTTCGCGTAGCGCGGCCGCTTCCGGGTGACTCCAGCGCAATCCGTCCCCCTCGATCTCCAGCCCGTGGTTGCCCGCGTAGATCAGGTCAGGAACCCCGACGCGCCCGCGCACGTCCGCGAGCGAGCGGCCGCTCACCACGGCCAGGCGGGTGTCCGGACGGCGCCGGAGCTGCTCAAGGGCGACGCGCGCCTCGGGCAGGATCGCCGCGGCCTCCGGCTCGGGGACGATGGGGGCGAGCGTGCCGTCGAAGTCGAGGGCGACGAGGAGGCAGCCCGCGCGCTGCCGCAGCGCGATCCAACGGGGTAGAAGTGTGGCGGCGCGGGGAAGGGTCACGGTTTGTTGCCTCCGTGGGGGGCTCTGGTTAAGTTGGGCGGAACCCCGAGTCAGAACGAGCCAGGTGTTCCTATGGCAAGGAAGATCGTCGGCCTGACGATCCCGGCTGTGTTGTGGTTCGCGGCTGCGTGCACGGACAGGGGACCGGCGGCGTGGGGCAACGCCAACAGCGTCATCGTGCTTGCCGCGGACACCCTCTGGGCGGCCGTGGAAGACACCGCCCGGGCCGTGCTCGAGCCGCCGATCTTCACCGTACGCGACGAGCGGACGTTCGAGCTGACCCAGGTCGCGCCGGGCGCGCCCGCATGGAATGACCTGCGGCTCTTCAAGCAGCTGTTACTGATCGGGAAGGCCGGGGATCCCTGGATCGCCGAGCTCATTGAGGATCTGGACAGCATCCCGGCGAGCCGGCCGGCCATCGTCGAGCGTGAGGATATATGGGCGCGTGGCCAACGGGTCACGCTGCTGCTGGTGCCCGAGGAAGGTGCCCACGAGGCGGTGGTGGCGGTGCTGCCCGAGCTCCACGAGCTCCTTGAGCGCCGCTTCCGGGAGTACGCGCAGCGCCGGATGTTCACCAGCGGGCCGGCGGAGGGACTGCGGGACACGTTGCGGGCGACGGCTGGCTTCAGCCTGCTGGTTCCGCAGGTGTACCGGCACAGCGTCCGTGACTCCGTGCACATCTTCCTGAACGACCAGGCCCTGGGGGAGCCGCTCGACCGCATGGTCGTGGTGACGTGGCGGAGCGGCGTGCCCGATACGCTCACGCCGGAAGCCGTGCTCGAGTGGCGGGAATCGCTCCCCCGGCCGGCGGCCGCGGCGCAGGTCACGGAGCGGGAGCCGATCGAGGCGAGGCCGATCGAGGTGCCTGGAGGCCGGGGACTGGAGGTGCGGGGGGTGTGGTCGAGCCCGCCGGGCGAGTGGCCGGCCGCGGGGCCCTTTATCGATCGCCTGATCGTCTGCCCCGAGCAGGACCGCACGTACCTCCTGGATGCCTGGCTGTTCGTGCCGGGGAAAGGGAAGTACGAGTACATCATCCAACTGGAGACGATCCTCAACTCGTTCGAGTGCGGCCGGCCCACGGCCTGAGCCGGGGCCGGCCGCTCGCGGCGGCTGATCCGCCGCGAGGGGTCAGGGGTCCATGTCCTTCGTCCATCTGCACACGCACAGCGAATACTCTCTCCTGGACGGCGCCAACCGGATCGAGGATCTGGTGAGGCGGGCGCAGGAGCTCGAGATGCCGGCGCTCGCCCTCACGGATCACGGCTGCATGTTCGGCGCGTGGACGTTCAGGGAGCAAGCGCGCAAGGGAGGCATCAAGCCGATCATCGGGATGGAGGCGTACGTCGCGCCCGGCGACCGGCGGGAGCGTCCGGTGGCGGGCGCATCGCGCGACGGAGAGCACGCCTACTACCATCTCGTGCTGCTGGCGCGGGACCTCGAAGGGTATCGCAACCTCATCAAGCTGACATCGATCGGCTACCTCGAGGGCTTCTACCGTCGTCCGCGGGTCGACCGCGAGGTGCTGGCCCGGTACTCGGGCGGGCTGATCGTGCTGTCCGCGTGCATGGCCGGCGAGGTGGCACGGCACCTGATGGCGGACCGCTGGGACGCGGCCCGCGAGGCGGCGGAGTGGTACGCCAACGTCTTCGACGGCCGTTACTACCTCGAGGTCCAGGCGCACGATACGCCGGGTCAGGCGGAGCTCAACCGGCGCGTCTTCCGGCTCGCGGAAGAACTCGGTCTGCCCGTCGTCGCGACCAACGACGCGCACTTCCTGCGCGCGGAGGACCACGACGCGCACGACGTCCTCCTCTGCATCGGGTTGGGAAAGGATCGCTCGGACCCGGCCCGCATGCGCTACGACCGCGGGCTGTACATGAAGAGCGCGGAGGAGATCGCGGCGGCGTTCCCGGACCGGCCGGACGTGCTGGAGAACACGCTCGCGATCGCCGACTCCGTCGACCTCACGCTCAAGCACCAGTACCACGTACCGCGCTTTCCGCTGCCCGAGGGCTTCGAGGACGAGGCGTCGCTGCTCGTGCAGCTCGCCCGCGACGGCGCGCGCGTACGCTATGGCGATCCGCTGCCCGACGAGGTGCGGGAGCGGCTCGAGTACGAGCTGGACGTCATCACGCGCACGGGCTACGCGGGCTACTTCCTCATCGTGCAGGACTTCATCACGTGGGCGAAGGAGCGCGGCATCCCCGTCGGCCCGGGACGCGGCTCGGCCGCGGGCTCGCTCGTCGCCTACTGCCTGAGCATCACCGACGTCGACCCGCTGAAGTTCGATCTGCTGTTCGAGCGGTTCCTGAACCCGGACCGCGTGTCGATGCCGGACATCGACATTGACTTCTGCTACGAGCGCCGCGGCGAAGTCATCGAGTACGTACGCAACAAGTACGGCCGGGACTCGGTCGGCCAGATCATCACGTTCGGGACGCTCAAGTCCCGCGCCGTGGTCCGCGACGTGGGCCGTGTGCTCGGCTTCGAACCGGCGGAAACGGACAAGCTCGCCAAGCTGATCCCGAACTCGCCCAACAACTCGTTGACGGTCGCGGAAGCGGTGGAGCAAGTCCCCGAGCTGCGTGAGCTGGTCGAGTCCGACCCGCGGGTGCGGCAGCTCGTGGAGTACGCGTGCAGCCTCGAGGGGCTGGCGCGCCACGCGAGCGTGCACGCCGCGGGTGTCGTGATCGCGCCGGGTCCGCTCTCGGACTACATACCGATCTGCACGCAGCCGACGCGCGGCGCGGGCCGGTCCGCAGCGCGTCCGGCGGAAAGCGGGGACGGCGCGCGCGCCAACGGCAACGGCAGCGACAGCGCGGACGGGGACCTCGCGATCGTCACGCAGTGGGACATGGGCGCGCTGGACCAGGCCGGGATGCTGAAGATGGACTTCCTCGGCCTGAAGACGCTGACCGTGATCCACGATGCGGTCGAGTGGGTACGGCGGCGGCACGGCGCGCTGCGCCACCCCATCACGGGCGAGGAGTACGCGAGCATCCGCGACGTGCCGCTGGATGACCCTGCGGTCTACGACATGCTCGCGCGTGGCGGGACCGCCGGCGTGTTCCAGTTCGAATCGTCGCTGGCGACGGACAAGCTGCGCGCAATGCGCTGCGACCGTTTCGAGGACCTGATCGCGACCAACGCGCTCATCCGACCGGGCCCGCTGGACAGCGGCATGACGGACGTCTACATCCGGCGCAAGCTCGGCCAGGAGCCCGTGCGGTACCCGCACCCCCTGCTGAAGGACGTGCTCGAGCCGACCTACGGCGTGATCACGTACCAGGAGCAGGTGATGCGCATTGCGCAGGTGCTCGCGGGCTACTCGCTCGCGGAAGCTGACGTGCTGCGCAAGGCGGTCGGCAAGAAGGATCAGGAGCTGATCGAGCGGGAGCTGGCGAACTTCGTCAGGCGCGCGATCGAGAACGGGGTCGAAGAGAGCACGGCGCGGCAGATCGCTGACCAGGTGATCACGTTCGGCCGCTACGGGTTCAACCGTTCGCACAGCGTCGCGTACGCGCTGCTGAGCTACCAGACCGCGTGGCTCAAGCGCCACTACCCGGCCGAATTCATGGCCGCGTTGCTCTCCTCGGTGGTGGACAAAACCGAGGAGGTGGTGAAGTATATCGGGGAGTGCCGCGAGCTGGGGCGCTACGCGCCCGAGCACGGGCGGGGCATCGAGGTGCTGCCGCCGGACGTGAACGAGTCCGAGTGGAAGTTCACGCCGGTTTCGGAGCGCGCGATCCGGTTCGGGTTGGGTGCGGTACGGGGGTTGGGCGAGGCCGCGGTGCGCGCGATCCTGGACGCGCGGCGCGCGGGCGGGCCGTTCCGCTCGCTGTACGATCTGGTGGACCGCGTGGACACGCGCGTGGTCAGCAAGCGGGCGCTCGAAGCGCTGATCCAAGCGGGCGCGTGCGACTCGCTGGCCGCCACGCTGCCCTCGGGCGCGCCGCATCGGGCGCAGCTCGTGGCGGCGCTCGACATGCTGCTGCGCGAGGCGCAGCTCCGTCAGGCGGAGCTGGAATCGGGCCAGGTCTCGCTGTTCGACGCGCCGACGACGAGCGCCGCGACGACTCGCCCGGCGCCGCCGCTGCCGGACGCGGAGCCCTGGCCGGAATCGGAGCGGCTGGCACGCGAGAAGGAGGTGCTCGGCTTCTTCATCAGCGGGCACCCGCTGGAGAAGTACCGGGACGTCGTGCGCGCGTTTGAGCACGTGAACACGGCGACGCTGCACGAGCACCGCGACCGGAAGATCGAGCTCGCGTGCGTGGTGACGGCGATCAGCCGGCAGGTGTCGCGGCGAGGCAGCGAGTTCTGGCGGATCACGGTGGAAGACCTGTACGGCGCGGCGACGGTGATCGCGTCGGCGAAAGCGTGGGAGGCGGCGGCCGCGGTGATGGTGCAGGATGCCGCGGTGCTCGTGCGCGGCACGGTCTCCGAGCGCGACGAGGAATCGCCGCCGATCTTCCTCGACAGCGCGGTGTCGCTGGCCGAGATCGCTGCTGGCGGGCTGCTCGCCGTCGAGGTCTCCCTGGCGCCGCGGGAGCGCGTGGAGGAGGCGATCTCGGCGGCCGCCGGGCTGCTGCGGGCCAACCGCGGCTCCGCGCCGCTGCTGGTCCGCTGGCGGCGCACGGCGTCGGCCGGGCGGAACGGTGACGGGGAGGAGATCCTCCTGCGCTCGCGCTCGCTGGCCGTGGCCCCGACACCCTCCCTCCTCGCCGGGCTGCGCGAGCTGTTCGGCGAGGAGCACGTACGACTGGTGAGATCGTGAGGCGGGCATGAGTTCGGCCCCTCGATTGGAGTTCGAGAAAGACATCGCAGAGTTGGAGGAGCAGATCCGCCGCCTGCAGGAGATGGCGCGCGAGCGAGGGCTGGACGTCGCGGAGGAGCTGGGCGTGCTCGAGCGCAAGCTCAAGCGGCTCCGGATGCGGCGGATGAGCACCCTGACGCCGATCGAGCGAGTGCAGCTCGCCCGCCATCCGCGCCGGCCGTACACGCTGGACTACATCGAGCGCGTCTTCACGGACTTCCTCGAGCTGCACGGCGATCGCTGCTTCCGCGATGACGAGGCGATCGTCGGCGGCTGGGCCCGGCTGGATGGGGAGTCGGTGATGGTGGTCGGGCACCAGAAGGGCCGCGACATGAAGGAGAATCTGCGCCGCAACTTCGGCATGCCCCATCCGGAGGGCTACCGCAAGGCGCTGCGGCTGATGCAGATGGCGGACAAGTTCGGCCGGCCGATCGTGACGCTGATCGACACGCCGGGCGCCTACCCCGGCATCGGCGCGGAGGAGCGCGGCCAGGCGGAGGCGATCGCGCGGAATCTGCGCGAGATGGCGCGGCTGTCCGTGCCGGTCATCGCCGTGATCATCGGCGAGGGCGGGAGCGGCGGAGCGCTGGCGCTGGGCGTGGCGGATCGCGTGCTGATGTTCGAGAATTCGATCTACAGCGTGATCTCGCCGGAGGGCTGCGCGGCGATCCTGTGGAAAACGAACGAGGCCAAGGACAAGGCGGCGGAGGCGCTGAAGCTGACGGCGGCGGACCTGGCCTCACTGGGCGTCGTTGATGAGGTGATCGCCGAGCCACCTGGCGGCGCACACGCGGATTGGGACGAGGCGGCAAGGCGTCTCCAGGCCGCGCTTACGCGGCACCTCGGGGAACTCCGCGGCGTGCCCGCCGACACGCTGCGGCTCCGACGTTGGGAGAAGTTCGAAGCCATGGGCCAGTGGCGCGTGGAGCCGGTGGGCGAGCGCTGAGCGCGCCCTCGTGCGCCCGGGCCCGGGTTCGTCGAGCAAGGAGCCCGTCATGGGCCAGATCGTTGAAGTCAGCTTCAAGGGCCGCCGCAAGGATTACTACACCGCGGACTTCGAAGTGCGGCCCGACTGGTATGTGATCGTGGAGGCCGACCGGGGCGAGGATCTCGGCCGCGTCACGGCGACGGGCGCCATCGCGGAGCGCAAGTGCACGGGCTGCGTCTCGGGCTGTGCGCTGCCGGCGCCGGAGCGGCGGGTCCTCCGCCGGGCGACCCGCGAGGACCTGGAGCGGGCCTGGGCGCTCCGTGCGGACGAGGCGCGGGTGCGGCGGATCACGCGGGAGAAGGTCCAGAAGCACGGCCTGAAGATGAAGGTGAGCGATGCGGAGTGGCAGTTCGACCGCAACAAGCTGCTCATCTACTTCACGGCGGAGCGCCGCGTGGATTTCCGGGAG
>DATCLK010000331.1:0-13094 GCA_036563975.1 Longimicrobiales bacterium
CGTCGGCGTGTCCAGACACCCGATCAGGTTCATCAGCGTCGACTTGCCCGAACCCGACGGGCCCATCACCGCCACGTACTCGTTCCGCTCCACCACCAGATCCACACCCCTCAACGCCTGCACCACCTCCGCTCCCATCACATAGTCCTTCCGCAGGCCGACGGTGCGGATGACCACATCCGAGACCGCGCGACCCGAGTCGCCGTGGCTCACAGCTCCCTCCCGACCAACGCCTCGAGCTCCGCCCGCGCGATCTGGTAGTCGTAACGCGCCGCCACGCGGTTCAGCTCGGCCTGCAGCAAGTTCACCTGCGACGCGACCTGATCGAGGAAGGTCGAAGCACCCAGACGGTAGCGCTCCTGCTGCACGCGCAGGTCCTCCTCTGCAACGCGGACCGCTTCCTCCGCCAGAGCGATCTGCTGCTCCGCCAGCCGCAGCCCCGTCAGCACTCGCTCGAGCTCCGCCCGAGCGGCCCGCCGCGCGTCCTCTGCCTGCGCCCGGGCCACGGTGACCTCCACCTCCGCCCGCTCGACGCTCGCCTCCCGCGCGAAACCGTTGAACAGCGGGTACGAGAGGCCCACGCGCATGCTCCAGCTCGTCCTGCCGCCGCTCAGCGTCGCGTCCTGGTTGAACCAGTCATACCCGCTCGAGAACCGCAACGACGGGAAGTACTGCGCTCGCGCCGCCGCGGCTCCGGCCTCCGCGGACCGGACCGCACTCTCCGCCGCACGCACGGACGGCGCATTCCGCACGACCATCATTGCGAGTTCCTCGTCGCTGACCGAGAGCGGCCGCGGCTCCAACGACTCCGTCAGCCGCGCGCCCACCGCGCCATCGACGCCGATCACCCGACCCAACGCGAACGCCGCGGTGCGCCGCTGGGCCTGCGCCTGCAGCAACGCCTGCTGCGCGTTGGCGATCTCGAGCTCCGCGCGCAGCACGTCGGAGCGCGTAGCGGTTCCCGCGTTCATCCGATGCTGCGCGGCCTCGAGTCCCTCCCTCGCCCGGTTCAGGCTCGCCTCCGCCACCCGGATCAGCTCATCCGCGCGCAGCACGTCGAAGAACGCTCGCTTCACCGAGAGGATCACCGCGAACCGCTGGTTCACCAGCGAGGCCTCCGCGGCCTCGGTCGCGGCCCGGGCACGACGCAGCTCCGCCCCCCGCCGGCCCGCGGTGAAGAGGTCCACACTCGCCGAGATTCCCGCACTGTAGCTGTCGTTCGATCCCCTGACGGTCGTGTTCGTCTGCGGGTTGAAACGCTCGGTGCTGGAGAGCGATGCGCCGGAGCTCATGGACAGCGACGGCAGGAACGCTCCCCACGCGGTCCGCTCCCCCGCCTCCGCCGTCCGCACGGCGCCCCGCCCCTGGATCAGCGACGGGTGGCTCTGCAGCGCCGCCGCTATCGCCTCTTCCAGCGTGACCACCCTCTCGGCCTCCTGACCGGCCGCTCGGCTGGGCAGGAACGCGCCCGCCAGCACTCCGGCCAGCCCGAGGAGACCGCGCGTGAGAACGCCGTAACGTCCAGACATCCTGCAACTCATTGATCGCGGCCTTTCCCCGAATGGTCCTGCTCCTCCGGCCGACGCCGGCGCTCGGCACGGAGCCGGTCGTACTCCGCACGCTGCTCCGGAGTGAGCACGCTCCGGATCTCGGCGCGCGTCGAATCCACGATCGCGCGCAGCGTGGGACCGTGCTGGTCCCAGAACGCCTGGGTCTTCCGCCGGCCTCGCTCGAGCACCGAGTCGATGCGCACGCGCTGCTCGGGCGTCAGGTCGAGCTGCTCGAGGATGCTGATGCGGCCCCGATCGCGTGATCGCTCCCGGTCGTCCTCGCGCGTCGCGTGGGCAGGCGCGCGCGCCGAGAGCAGGCGGTCGGTCGCGGCCCCGGCGAACGCGCCGATGGCGAACGTGGCCACCAGCAGGGCGAACCCCAGGAGCCGGGCTTTCCGCGGGGACACCGCAGGGGTCATGGCGCCTCTCCTTCGAGCACGAGGAGCAGGTCCGACGTGGTCGGCGCGCGTTGCTCGGTGAGCCACAACGAGACCGGCGCCGAGAGCTCGAGGGCCTCCTCCAGCCCTGCCATCGGCGGAGGCACCGCCTCACGGCCCTGCCCGAGGAGCGCGAGCATCAGCGCGGTCATCACCGCCAGCGCGAACCCGGCTGCGAGGCCCGGCCGCAGCCAATCGCCGAGCACGGCCATCACGCTGCGTGCCGCCGCCCGCCGCGCCAGCTCCGGCGCAGCAGCCTCCGTGATCGCCCGGATCAGCCGTTCCCACCGGACCGGATCCGTCGCCGGGTCGAGCGGGGAGAGGTCGATGGGATGCTCGTCCATCAGTTTTCCTCCATGAGCTCGGCCCCGAGGCGGGCACGTAGCTTTCTGCGCGCCTGGAAGAGGTAGGCGCGCGCTGTGCTTTCGGGGACTCCCAGATGGGCGGCGATCTCTTTGTGGCGCCAGCCCTCGAGATCGTGCAGCAGCAGTGCCTCGCGTTGGGGCACGCTCAGTTCCGTCATCGCCGCGAGAAGCCGCGAACGCAGCTCGGCCCGCTCGGCGCCGCTCGCCGCGTCGTGTCGGCCAGCGACCTGCGCGGCGTGCTCCAGCGGCAACCCGCGGCGCACCGCCTGGGCGCGCCTCAGATTCCGCGCTCGGTTCCGTACGATCTGGAGCAGCCAGGCCGCGAAGCGGTCGGGCCGGCGGCATTCCTCCAGGCGCTCGAGCGCCGTGAGGAAGGCATCCTGACAGACGTCCTCCGCGTCGGCCGGCTCACCCACCACGGCCAGGGCAACCGCATACGCGGCACGCAGGTGACGGCGCACCAGCTCTTCGAAAGCGGGTGCCTCGCCAGCGCGGGCCCGCTCCACCAGGCGGGCATCGCCATCACGCATGTCTACTCTCTTGACACGGCTGCCACGCGAAACGTTGAAGCGGGACAGCGAACGGGTGGGCGGCCCGGCCCCGGACGCCACACGCCGCAACCGCCCGCAGCGTGAGATCCCGAGCGGGCATGCCGCGTTGCCCTCCGCCACCAACCTCTCTCCGCGGCCCTGGCGCAAAAGGCACGGAATCCCGCGACCCAGTGCCGCTGGCTGGGCGATCCGACGGGGGTCTGCGTCGACGACGGCCACCCCGGGATCCGGGCCGCTGGCCGGCCGGCGACACGCGATCCCACGCCGCACTACCGGGGAGCGCACGTCGCACCCCGAGGATCGGGAGCCGACTGCGCCGGCGGCCGAGGCGACGGCGAGGCCGGAGGGGGCGCGGGCGCGGACGGGTCTCCGCTCCCCACATCGGCCGGCGAGCGAGTCCGCCCCGACGCCGCGCGGGGTTTCCGCCGCATCTGCCGCCACGCACGTCGCCGCAGCCACGAGCACGGTCGCCGCCAACACGGCGCTCGTGCAGGCGTTCCGGAGCGCGGGGGGCGTTCACGGGCGCGGTCACCTCCGGGAAGCCGTGCCACAGCCGTTGCTGGGTGGAAATGCGAGCAAGATGGCCGCGCGCTGGATCCACAACAAGGGATGCCCCCACGCGGCGTCTGTCGCTTTCCGGCGATGGGTGGGGGGCTGACGCGGGGAGAGAGGAGGCCGCGCCGGCGGGGCGTGCCCTCTGTTGCGCGGCGGCGCCCCGCCGGGTGTGCCGCGTCCGGTGCCGGTTCGGCCGGCGGCCCGTGCGGCGTTGTCACGGTCGGCAGCCGGCCGCCGTGCCGCCCATCACGGGAGCTGCAGCGCGCCCATCACCACGCGAGCCTCAGCGGCGTTCCAGCTGCTGCTGGATGCGCTGGGCGTGCTGCAGGTGGTCGACGATCGTGGGTCGCAGCGACTCGATCAGGTCCTCGAGCCGCCCGTCCCGCGCAGCGGGCAGCAGGGCCTGGTCGATGGTCTGCAGCAGCCAGCGGTGCATGTTGATCTGGTTGGTGATGTAGGCCTGATCGAAGTCGGCGCCCGTCCGCACCTGGAGTGACTGCCGGGCCCTCTGCGCTGAATTCTGGATCTGGTCGGTGGTCTCATCCGGCTGCATCCCGGTGCGGGCCGCCACCTGCATGAGGCGTTGATTCGCATCGCTGTGATCGTTGATCATGCGCTGTGCGAACTCCCGCACCGCGCGGTCCGTCGACCGGGTCAATGCGAGCTGAGCCTCGCCGATCTCGGCGTTGTTCGCGGTGGTCAGGATCGAGGTGACGTTGGCATCGGAGAGCACGGCGCGCGGCGCCGGCTGGCCGTCCACGTCCGGTCCCGGGCCGCCGCAGCCGGCGAGCAGCAGGACCACGACGGTCGGCGCGAGCACGGCATCACGATGGGTAGGGATTCTGAGGGCCATTTCACCTCCTCGGGTCCTCCGGCCGGCGGTTCCGGCCGGTCGGCCCGGGGCGGCGTGCAAGACGCGGCCCACGCGGCGGCGCGAGCGCCCAGAGCACCGACCGCCGCACAGAGTGGTGTCGGCGCCGCCCGCGCCCGGTCCCGGCCCGCTCCGCGGCGGCTACCTCGCGGCGGCCGAACCTGGTTCGGTCGGCCCACCCGCGGCGCCATCGGCGGGGCCGGCCGCGCCGCCTGCCGCGCCCTCGCCGCGGCCCGTCGCTCCGCCTGCGGCGCCATCGCGCGGCCCCGCTGGTCCGCCCGCAGCGGCTTCACCCGGGCCAGCCGTTTCGCCCGCGACGGCTCCACTCGGGCGCGTCGCTTCACCCGGGGCGGCTTCGCTCAAGCCCGGCATTCCGCCCCCAGCGACTTCGCTCCGGCCAGCCGATCCGCGCACGGCTCCCCCGCCCTTCCTGCCCGGCCACTCCTCGCCTCGCCACAGCGCCCTGAGCCCGGGGGAGAGCCGGTCCTCGAGCCGGCGCGCCTGCTCTTCCGGGATCACCTCGCAGAGCGCCCCGAGCACGGCGCACGTGGCGCGTTCCGCCTCGGCGATGCCGGACAGTCGGGCCAGGGCCCGCACCCGCCTCACGAAGTCCTCGTACTCGACCTCGTCCTCCCCGCCGGACACATGGGTCCCGGGCTCGGCCCCCGGGAGCGACCAGATGTAGCCGAGATCAGAGGGCAGGGCTCGCTCAAGGTCGTGCGCTTCCGCAGGGCGGATGCGGCTGCGCAGGACGAGCAGCACCGAAGAGGCGATCTCACGCTCCCGATCACGGTCCACCTCAGGGAGCCGCCGCTCGAGAGCATGCCAGAACGCGCGTACATCTCGCATCCGCGCCTCCTGAGCCGGAGGTGTGCGAACGAGAGCGACTGCGGCGCCGCTCTTTGCGTCCAGCAGAGGCCGGGGGCGGAATCGAACCGCCGTCCCCGGGGGCTTTAGCCCCGAGCTCTCCCACTGAGCTACCCGGCCGGGACGCGCCGACCGCGGTGCCGGCAATCAGCGGCGGAGCCAACCGCCCGGCCGCGCCCGAGCGGGATGCCAGGCACGGCACCGGCGACCGCGCGCCTCTTCCATCGGCGAAGGATCTGCAATAACTCGACCAAGATGGGTCCCCGCCGGACGTGCGCGTGCGCTCGCGGGTGTGGGTGCTCAGGGTGCTAAGGCCACCGGTGCGGAATCCGTGCCGGCCTCGTACACGATGCGCCCCCCGACGATCGTCGCGGCGACGCGGCCGTCCAGCAGCCGCGCCGGATCGCGCATGCCGGCGACGAAGGGATCAAGATCCAGGAGGGTGAGATCGGCGAGCCGACCGGGCGCGATCACGCCCGACTCGCCTTCGAGGTGCGAGGCGTATGCCGCCCACGTGGTGTACGCGCGCACCGCCTCCTCAGGTGTCAGCCGTTGCGGCGCGTACCAGCCCATCGGCGGCTGCAGCTGCCGATCCCGGCGGGTAATCGCCGAATGCAGGCCGTAGAAGATATCGTGGTCGGAGCCGGGCAGGTCCGAGCTGAACACCAGGCGTGCGCCCCGGCTCCGCAGCGTACGCCACGCGTACGCGCCCGTGATGCGGTGAGGTCCGAGCCGCGCTTCCGCCCACGCCTTGTCCTCCACGGCGTGCGTGGGCTGCATCGAGGCGATGACCCCGATCTCGGCGAAGCGCCCGAAGTCCCGGGCGTGCACCACCTGCGCGTGCTCGATACGGTGCCGCCCCGCGCGGAGCTCCGGCGCCTCTGCGAATACGCCCGCGTAGAAGTCCAGCACCGCGCGGTTCGCTGCATCACCGATGGCGTGGATGGCGGCCTGGAAGCCGCGCCCCATGAGCGCCGCGACGCGGGTCGCGTCGAAGCCGGCCTCTCTGCTGGTCACGCCGCGATAGCCCGGCCGGTCCGTGTAATCCTCGAGCAGCCGCGCGCCGCGAGAACCAAGGGCGCCGTCGTAGAACGCCTTCACTCCGCCCACGCGCAGCCACGCGCTGCGAGCCGTGTCCGGACCGCGCACGAGCCATTCATCCACAAGGGCTGTGTCCCGCGCGGAAAGCATGACGAACACCCGCACCGGCAGGCGACCTGCCGAATCGAGGCGAGCGAGCGCCGCGAGCGTCGCCGAGTCGGCGCCGGCCTCGTGCACCATCGTGTAACCCGAGCGCGCGACCTCCGCGAGGGCAACCGCGATGCGTTCTTCGAGCTCCGCGGGCGTCGGGCGCGGGATCGCGGCCTCGATCAGAGACACGGCGCGGTTCAGGAGCACGCCCGTCGGCTCGCCGCGCCGGTCCCGGCGGATCTGGCCGCCGCTCGGCGCCCGTGTCCGGCGCGTGATCCCTGCGCGCTCCAGGGCGAGCTTGTTGGCCCAGCCTGCGTAGCCGTGCAGCCCGCGAAGGTACACCGGGTGGTCGGGCACACGCTCGCTGAGCAGGCGGTTGTCCGGATACCGGTCCGCCCACGCCCCCTCATCCCAGCCATACCCAACGATCCACTCTCCCGGCGGCACCGTCGCCGCCCGCTCCGCCACCCGCTCCACCGCCTCCGCTTCGCTCGTCACGCCCACCAGGTTCACCTGCGTGAGGGACTCACCCAGCGCGCTCAGATGGACGTGCGCGTCCACCAGACCCGGGATCAGCGTGCCGCCAGCCGCGTCCAGTACGCGCGTCCTCTCTCCCCGGAACCGCTCGGCCTCTGCCGTGGACCCGACGAAGAGGATCCGACCATCCAGGACGGCGACCGCTTCCGCGTCCGGCCGCCAGCCCTCCTCCCGATCGAACGGCGCGTCGGGAGCGGGTGTTCCATCCGGCGCCGGCTCGCCCCATGAGAGGGTGTACACGCGCGCGTTCACGATCAGCAGATCTGCCTCCGGCGCGGGCGTCGGCGCGGCGCAGCCCTGAAGCGTCGCGATGACCAGTCCGAGGATGATGGCCGGCGCACCGGCCTCCGGATGGAGCGGCCTCATCTCAGCTCAGCGTTCTTGGAATGAAGCAAGCCGGGGAGCGGCGCCAGTATGGCGCCCCTCCCCGCATCGCGCAAGAACAGCCGGGCAGCGATCAGCTCGCCGGCGCGCCGGCCAGCGCGTCGAAGAGCAGAGGCCACGTGGCCACGCTCTGGCCGCGGTAGTTGGGCTGGAACCCGAACAGCACGACCGAGCCCCGACCCACGCGCGCCTCGAGCAGCGCGGGCTTCCCTGCGATCGCCTCCGGCCCCAGGATCCAACCGGAGGCCGCCGGGTTGCCTTCGCCGTAGCGGGCCACGACCCGGATCGTCGGGTCCGTCACCTCGAAGGCGCGGCTCGAGCCCCAGTACCACGCGTGTGTGTGCGCGCCGACCGACCGCGCGAGCGGGTGGCTGGTATCGAGGTCGAGCCGCAGGATGGACCCGGGCACGTAGAACTCTTGCCTCGGCAACCCTTCCACCGCGTTCTTGACGCCCAACCCGAACAGTTCGATGAACAGCTCGGTGGCCTCCTCCACTGCCACGATGCGCCCGCCTGCCTCCACGAAGCTGCGCAACGCCTGGACGCCGGCATCGCCGATCCCGCCCGTGTACTCGCGCGGCAGCGATCCCTCCGGGTACCCGCGCCGGATGGCGTTGGCGCTCTGCGACTGGAACAGGATGACGTCGTAGTCGCGGTTCAGATTGCCCGCCCGCACCCGCGCATCCTTCAGCGTGTCGTAGCGCAGGCCGTGCTGATCGAAGACCCAGCGCGTCCAACCGGCTTCCATGGGCTCCCCTGCCGACTTGTAGAGCGCGACGCGCGGCGCCCGCGCGCCGCGCAGCGCCTCCGGCAGAGTGAACCGGAACGACTGGACCGGGATGGGCTCGGACAGCGGCGGCGGCGCGCCCTCCCACGAGTCCACGGCCACCGCCTCCACGTTCATCAGGAGCGGCAACGTGTGCGCCGTCACGTCATACGGCCGCTTGGGCGGGCCGCCAGGGTACTCGCGCAGGTCCGGGTACTGCTGCACCTCGAGCAGCGTCTGCGCGAACGACGCATACGGCTGCTGCATCGGAATCACGTACGTGCCCGCCGGGAACTGCCGCCCCCCGACGCGGAACGCTTCCGTGGCCCGGTGCACCTCCACCGCGCCCATGGTCAGGATGCGGAGCACGTAGGCGAGGCCGCTCTCGTTCGCCTGGTCCGCCGGGATGACCCACGCGGCGGGCCACTCCGGCCAGCCGCGCACGGCTCGTTCGTTGATCCGGTAGAAGTTCTCCAGCCAGAACCGCCGGTTCTTCGCCGCGTTGACGAGCAATGCGAGCGCGCCCGCCGTCTGGTACTCCACGATGTCCGACAACTTCCACGTCCCGCCCTTCCACGGCAGCGGGTGCTTCCAGCTCGCCTGGCTCGCGTCGTACTCCCGGCCTCCACGAACCCGCTCCGGCGGAACCTCCACCGGTGTCGCCAGCCGCGCGCTCGCCGTCTCCGTCAGGATCCGCACACCGCCATGGTAGTGCTGGTACGCCCGCGCCGGCGTCCAGGCGTCGTAGATCGCGTTGATCACCACGCCCTGCTTCCCTTGCGCGATCAGCTCCGCCGCCATGTAGCTGCCGAGCTGGTTCAGCGCCGCGACGATCGCGGGGTCCACGTTCGGCTCCACGGGGTCAATGAACGGCGGGGCGAAGATGCGCGCGCCGTTGCCGCCCATCTGGTGGATGTCGTGCACGATCTGCGGGTGCCACACGTTGTGCACCTTTTCCACCGTGAGCTGCGTCTCGACCTGCGTGAAGGCGTACCAGTCGCGGTTGTTGTCGTGGCCCACGTAGAAGTGGTACAACCACGGCGGCGCCGTGCCCTCGAACGGCGTGCCGACGTGACGCATGTACCAGTCGCTCACCCACTGCGTGCCGTCCGGGTTCAGCGAGGGGATCTGGAGCAGGATGACGTTGTCCAGAATCTCGAGGATGCGTGGCTCGTTCGAGGACGCCAGCTCGTACGCCAGTCGCGCCGCCGCCTGGCCGCTGCCCACCTCTGTCGAGTGAATGTGGTGGGTGACCAGCACGATGGTCCTGCCCTGATCCAGCAGCCGCTCCAGCTCCTCGGGGCCGCTCACCTTGCGAGGATCCGCCAGCTTCGACTGCACTTCCCGGAGCTCGTCCAGTCGAGCGTGGTTCTCGGGGCTCGTGATGGTGAGCATGACGAACGGCAGGCCTTTCGTGGATAGCCCCAGCGTATCCACCGTCACGCGCGGACTCGTCCGGGCGAGCGCCTCGTAATACGCCGTGAGCTGCGTCCAGTTGGCCAGCTTGCGGTCCGCACCGATCTCGAAGCCGAAGTGCTCGAGCGGCGTGGGCACGCGCTGAGCCGCGGCGGGCGCGGAGGCCGCGACTACGAGGAGCGCCGTCAGGAGCAGACGCTGCGTCATGGGTGTCTCGACTCCGGTCTGGTGTGGGACGCCGAGCCCGGCGGGCTCGGCCGGGGGACGGCGCGAAGATAGCCCGTGGAGCCGGCTCCGGCCACTCCATCCCCTCCGGGGCGGGGCGGAGGGGACGCCGGGCGCCGCCGCGAGGGGCGCCCGGACGGGCGGGCCATGCGGGCGGGCGGCCGCGCCCCGGGTCGGAAAACGGACGCCGCCGGGCACCCTCGCGGCGCGCCGGCGACGAATCCCATGCAGAATCGCAGGAGCGGGAATCACGTTCGCGACGCCGGCACGATGGAAGCGAGGCGCCGCGCTCCCCTCACTTTTCCCGCTGTCCGTCCCTCGCCGGGATCACCCTCATCGCGCCTCAGCTACACCGGGCGGCGGTACGGCGATCGTGCATGCATCCGCATGCGATTCGGGTCGGCCCGATAGTTGCGTCGTCGTAACGTCCCCCATAACCGGTGGAGGCTCCTCATGCAGGATGTCTTCACCCGCAGGTTCGACAAGCCGCAGCACGCCGACGTCGGGCGATACCGTACCCTGCTCCACACGCTGTCCGGCCTCCGCCAGCATTTCCAGGGACGCCGAGTGCTGGATTACGGTGCGAGCTACGGTGTCTCCATGTGCGCACTCCTCGAGCTGAGCGCCGAACGCGTGGTCGGCGTCGAGATCGAAGAGTCGCGCGTGGTCGAGGGCCGGCGCATCCTGGCCGATTACGGCGATCGCGCCGAGTTGCTCCACACCCCGGACACCACGGTCCTGCCGTTCGCCGACAGGGAGTTCGACTGCGTCCTCTGCAACGCCGTGCTGGAGCACATCCCGCAGCCGCGCGACGCACACATCCGTGAGATGTGGCGCGTGCTCAGGCCGGCCGGCGTCCTGATCGTCAACGAAAACGCCGAACAAGTACCTGCCGGTGGACTTCCACACGCTGCACCTCCCCCTCACCAATTGGTTGCCATCGCGCGCGGCGCATCGGATCGGCGTGGCGCTCGGCCGCTTCGACCCGGCGCGCACGGACTGGGCGTCGTCCGGCTGGCGTGGCCTCGGCTGGTATGAGCTGGTGGCGCCGATCTCCGACTGGGAGCTGATCCCCGAGCGGACACACTTGCGGCACCGCGTCCTCACCGCGCTCGGGCTGCCGGCGAGCCTGCTGGATCCGTACCCGTGCTGGGTGCTGCGTCGCGTACGTTAGCTCGCCTTCCGGCTCAGGGCCGAGTACCCACGCGGCCCCGCCAGAGGCCGGCTGCTTCGCGGGCGGCCCTCGGTTCACGTCGCGCCTGAGGGCCAGAAGGCGGATCGGGCCGCCGGCGCGACTGCCAGGGGGTTCCTGTGCGCCTACGGCGCGCCATCGGACGGGTGGAGTGGGGACGCGCGCCGTCCACGCGCCTCCTGACCAGCGCAGAAACGGCGCCCGGCGGCTACCAGCCGCCGGGCGCCGTGAGTAGCGGTCGTTTCGTGATCTAGTGGAGTAGCAGGGGCGGGACTCGAACCCGCGACCCCGGCATTATGAGTGCCGTGCTCTCACCAGCTGAGCTACCCTGCCACGCATGTGTTCCGAGCTTATGTAAGCTAGCGACACCGCAGCCCAGTGTCAACCGACGCGTGGCCTCCCGCGCGTGGTCTGCCGCGCCCGCCCGTGTTTCCGCGGATCCCTGCGTCTGTGACCTCGCCCGCCGGCGCCGCCGTCGGCCCATGCCGCTCTGCGCAGCGGCGGACGAGCTCCGTCCCGATGGGCGCTTCAGCGCGCCCCCGGTTTCCCCGGCGGGCCGCCGCGCGTCCCGTCCTTCTCCACGGCCGCGCTGTCCTCGGCGAACAGATAGAGCCGCTCGCCCTCGCGGATCAGACCGTACCGCTCGCGGGCGATCCGCTCGAGCACGCCGGGATCCGATTCCAGCGAGTCCACCCGCGCGCGCAAGACGGCAAGGCTGTCGCGCAGGCGGGCGAGCTCGGCGGTCTCGCGCTCGTACTGCCGCTGCAGCCGCCACAGCTCCAGCATGCTGTACTCACCGCCGAAGAGCGCGAAGTAGGCCGCCGCCCCCACCAGCGCGGGAAGGAGGACGCGGCGGATCCTCACGTCACCACGCCTCCCGTCCCGGGTACGCGGCCCGATCCCCGAGCTCCGCCGCGATGCGCAGGAGCTGGTTGTACTTCGCGACACGGTCGGTCCGACTCGCGCTTCCCGTCTTGATCTGACCGCTGCGGGTCGCGACCGCCAGGTCCGCGATGAACGTGTCCTCCGTCTCGCCAGAACGATGCGAGATGATGTAGCGGTAACCGCTACGACGGGCGAGGTCGATCGCGTCCAGCGTCTCGGTCAACGTGCCGATCTGGTTCACCTTGATCAGGATCGCGTTGGCGACGCCCTCGCGGATGCCGCGCTCCAGCCGCTCGGTGTTGGTGACGAACAGGTCGTCCCCCACGAGCTGCACGCGGTCGCCGATCGCGCGGGTCAACGCTTGCCAGCCCGCCCAATCGTTCTCATCCAGCGGGTCCTCGATCGAGACGATGGGATAGCGCTCGACCCATTCGCGCCAGAACTCGATCATCTCGTCGGAGCTCCGCCGCTCGCCCGTGGACTTGTGGAACACGTAGGTGCCGTCTTGAAACAGCTCGCTGGCCGCCGCGTCCAGCGCGAGCACCACGTCCTCGCCCGGGCGGTAACCTGCCGCCTCGATCGCCTCGAGGATGAGCTGGATCGCCTCCTCGTTCGAGCCAAGGTCCGGCGCAAAGCCGCCTTCGTCGCCCACGCCCGTGCCCTTGCCGCGCTCGGACAGGACGCGCTTCAACGCATGGAAGACCTCGACCCCGATCCGCAGCGCCTCGGGAAAGCTGGAGGCGCCCACCGGCGCGATCATGAACTCCTGCAGGTCCACGTTGTTGGCCGCGTGGGCTCCGCCGTTCAGGATGTTCATGAGCGGCACCGGCAAGAGCGTCGCGTCGTCGCCGCCGAGGTAGCGGTACAGCGGCAGGCCCGCCTCGGCCGCTGCCGCGCGCGCGCACGCCAGAGAGACGGCGAGGATCGCATTGGCGCCGAGGCTCGCCTTGTTGGGCGTGCCGTCCAGCTCGATCATCGCACGATCCACTGCGCGCTGGTCGCTCGCCTCCAGGCCGCGCACGGCCGGCGCGATGCGCGTGTTCACGTTGGCCACCGCCTGGAGCACGCCCTTGCCGCCGTAGCGCTTGCGATCGCCATCGCGTAGCTCGAGCGCCTCGAACTCGCCGGTGGACGCCCCGCTCGGCACCGCTGCGCGGCCCCATGCGCCGCTCTCCAGGACCACATCCGCTTCCACCGTGGGGTTGCCGCGCGAGTCCAGGATCTCCCGGGCCCGCACCTCTCGAATCGCAGACATTGAGGGATCTCGTCTCGAAGTGATCAGGGTCCGTCGCGTTCGCCGCC
>DATCLK010000332.1:0-2623 GCA_036563975.1 Longimicrobiales bacterium
AGCGGCTCGAGCACGCTGCGCCCGTTGATCGCGGTGATGATGTCGCCTGCCTGCAGGCCCGCCTTCTCGGCCGGCGAGCCCGCCCGGACGCGCTCGATACGGGCGCCGCGTGCCACGTCTTCCGCGTCCGCCCTCATCGCCAGCTCCACGCCCATGCGCGCGCGCGGGCCGAGCGACAGCACGCGCACCGCCGGGGGCACGGTGACGCACCAGCAGTTCTCCCGCGTCCCCTCGCGCTCTGCCCTTTGTGCGTTTGCCGGCACTGCCGCGAGCAGCAGCGCCGTGCCCATCAACGCGATGCGCCTGGCTGTCGGGCGCCCGCGTGCATCCCGGGCGGCCGCGTCGCTCACCCGGGCATCCGTCGAGTCCACGGCCTCGACCATGGTTCCTCCTGAGGATACGTCTTCCCGTGCGTGGGACGCCTTCGTGTCGGTCCCGCACTGTGGGATGCCGCGTCCTCCCGCCACGGTTGCCGCAGGGCGCGGCTCGCGCCCCCGGGCCCAGCCCGCGCCAGTTCCCGCCCGGCCGCCCCCCGCGTCCCGCGTGATCCCCACCGGCATCTTGCCCACCCTTGAACGCTCGCCCTAGCTTGCCCCCATGGAAGCGGCACTCGTGATCCTTGCCGTCCTGGGGTTCGTGGCCGCGCTGCTGCGCCTGCTCCGCGCCGCGTTCGGCGCGTTGCGGCACGGCGTGGACGAGTACGTTGCCCGCGAAGCCGCCGAAGCGCGTGCGCGCAGGGGAGACCTGACCGGCATGGCCGAAGCACAGTCATTGAATCGAGGCGCCCGGCGCGCGCGCATCCGCGCGCTCGCGTTCGCGGCGTTCTGGCTCGTGCTGCTCGTCGCGCCGCCGTTCACGCCCTGGACCCGCGAGCTCTACGCCGCTTGCTCGCTGCTCTGGCTGTTCCCCCTCGCCCGCCCTGCGTTGCGGCCCCGATGATCCGGGTCACATTCCTGGGCACCGCCGCCAGTCGCCCGACAGTCGGGCGGAACGTCAGCTCGATCCTCATCAACCGTGAGGGCGAGCTGCTCATGTTCGACTGCGGCGAGGGCACCCAGCGGCAGATGATGCGGTTCGGCACCGGCTTCAGCGTGCGGGACATCTTCGTCACCCACATGCACGCGGACCATTTCCTCGGCATCATCGGCCTGCTCCGCACGATGGGGCTCCAGGGCCGTGAGGAGCCGATCGCGTTGTGGGCGCCGGTCGGCGGCGGCTCGATCCTGCATGATGCCGTCAACCTCGGCGTCGAGCGCGTGCCGTTCAGCATCGAGATCCGCGAGCTCGAGCCGGGGCAGCGCGTCGAGCGCGATGGCTACGACATCATCGCGTACCGCTCGCAGCACGGCGGCCGCTCGCTCGGCTTCGTGTTGGCGGAGCATGAGCGCCGCGGCCGCTTCAATCCCGAGCGCGCACGGGAGCTGGGTGTTCCCGAGGGGCCGCTCTTCGGTCGCCTCCATCGGGGCGAGAGCGTCGAGGTGAACGGGCGCATCGTCCGCCCCGAGGAGGTGGTGGGCCCGCCGCGCCCCGGCCGTCGCGTCGTCTACACGGGGGACACGCGGCCCACGCGCCGGACCATCGAGATGGCGCGCGGGGCGGACCTGCTGATCCACGACGCGACGTTCGGCGAGGACGAGGCGGACCGCGCCCGCGCGACCGGCCACTCGACGGCCCGGGAGGCGGCAGAGGTCGCGCGCAAAGCCGGCGTGTTGCGGCTCGCCTTGACCCACATCTCTTCCCGCTACGCGGAGGATCCCCGCGCCCTCGAGCGCGAGGCGCGCGCCGTCTTCCCGGGCGCGTTCGTGGCCCACGACGGCCTCGAGATCGAGCTGCCGTACCGCCAGGAGGAGTAGGGGTGAGCCAGGCCAGCGCTGCGGCGCACGGATTCCGCCGGGTCGCGATCATCGGGCTCGGCCTGATGGGCGGCTCGCTCGCCCTGGCCTTGCGCCGCCTGCCCGCACCGCCTCGCATCGCGGCCTCCACCGCGGACGCGGCGGACCTCGACCGCGCGCTCGAGCTCGGCATCGTGGACGACGCCGCGCGCGATCCGGCCGCCGTGGTCCCGGAGGCGGACCTCGTCGTCTACGCCACCCCCGTGGGCGCCACGCTCGAGCTGCTGGACGCCCACCGCGAGCTGTTCGCGGGCGACGCCGTGGTGACCGACCTGGGCAGCGTCAAGCGCCCCGTCGTGAGCCGGGCCCGCGCGCTCGGTCTCGCCGGCCGTTTCGTGGGCGGCCACCCCATGGCCGGCTCCCACCGGTCCGGGCTCGCCGCCGCCCGCCCCGGCCTGTACGACGGCGCGCGGGTGTGGCTGACGCCGGCCGCCGTGCCCGGCGGCGCGCCAGGAGATTCCGCGGCGGCGAGCGCCGCGCTCGACCGCGTCGCCACCCTGTGGCGGGGGCTCGGCGCGCACCCGGTCGTCACCACGGCCGAGGAGCACGACCGGCTCATGGCCTGGGCGAGCCACCTGCCCCAGCTCGCAGCGTCCGCCCTCGCCGGTGCGCTGGCGCGGGCCGGCGTCGCCCGCACGGACCTCGGGCCCGGCGGCGCGGACGCGACCCGTATCGCGGCGAGCTCCCCGGCCCTGTGGGCCGACATCCTGATCCACAACGCTGACCTGCTG
>DATCLK010000333.1:0-8932 GCA_036563975.1 Longimicrobiales bacterium
TCCCACTCGGCGACGCCAGCGAACGCGACGCGGATGAGCACGTCGCGTGGGCCGGGCGTCGGGACGGGGAGCGACTTCAGCTCGAGCACCTCGGGACCGCCGAACCGTTCGATCGCGACGGCGCGCATCCTTTGCGGCAGGTCATGCATCGGACGCCTCCTGGTTGCGCTCGATGTCCTCCCCCCGCACCTGCCGTACCAGAGGTGGGCCGGGCGTTACGATCCAAATAGCGGACCAGGCAGCGAGTAGCGAACCAGGATTGCGCCCCCCTACGCCAACCCCTCCACCACCTCCTCGTACGCGCACGTCAGCGCGCTGCGCGGGCTTTGGCGGCCGAACGGGCCGTACGCCTCGAACCCCGGCAGCGGCCCGGGCATGGCGAGGATCTCGTCGCGCGAGCGGCCGGCGCGGACGTGCTGCTCGACGAACGCGAGGAGCGCCTCGAAGTAGTTCCGCATCTGCTCGAGCTCCGCCCGGCCGCCGACGACCGGGAGGCCCGTGTTCGCGTGGCCAAAGATGTAGACCGTGTCGGCGTCATGATCCTGGACCGCGCGTTCGAGCACCGTCATCCAGTTCTTGATCGTCGCGCCGGCGGCGCGGTCCACGACCGGGTGGCGCTGGTGGAACATGAGGTCGCCCATGTGCACCACGTTCGCGCGCTCGAAGGTGATGATCGCGTCGCCGCTCGTGTGCGCGCGGCCGTAGTACCGCGCCATGATCCGCTCGTCGCCGACGTCGGCGGACCAGCTCTCGGTGAACGTCGTGTCCGGGAAGAGCTGGTCATCCGGCGTCTGCCCGCCGCCCGGCGGCTGCCGCAGGTGCTCGGCCGCCTTCTCGTGCGCGACGACGCGCTTCGCCACGCCGCGGAACACGCTGTTGCCGCCGGTGTGGTCGGGGTGATGGTGCGTGTTGAGAAGGACGTCGACCTGCCGCCCGCCGGTGCGCGTGTTCAGCCCCTCCAGGAACGCCCTGGCGGGCTCCGGGAACTGCGTGTCCACCACGACGACGCCATCGTCGTTCACGAGGTACCCGATCGTGCCGCCGCGCATGGTGAAGTACCCGACGCCGCGACGGATCGGCGTGAACACCGGCTCCTGCCCGGCACGCAGGAGCACGCGGGCGACGCCGGGGCGGGCGAAGGCCGCGGAGACGAGCGCGGCAAAGGAGGTGGCCAGGAAGTCACGACGGGACGTCGACACGGTGGCCTCCTTGCGGCGAGGTCCATCGCATTCCGAGGCCCACGGGCGCCCCGCTGCCGGCGTGGCCGCACGACGGCGCCCCGGGGTCGGCTCGGGTGGACGGTGTGTCACCAGCCTAACGCGGTCGGGGGACGGACGGCAAGGGCGGAGCTCGCAGGTGGAGGCCTCGCGCTATGGCCACGCCCCCATCCCGGCCGCTATCTTGCCGATGAGCAACCCGCCTCACCGCGGAGGCCGTCATGCGATACGCCGGAGCATCGAGCGAGCCGCTGACAGCCCGAGCAGTTCGCGGCGCTGCCGGACAGGAGCGCGGACCGGCTCAAGCTCGTGCGCGGCCGCGTGGTCCGGGAGCCGCCGCCGGCGCCGGGACACGGGTCCGTGGCCACCCGCCTAGCCGTGCGGCTCGGCGGCTTCGTCGAGCGGGCCGGGTTGGGTATCGCGATGACAACAACGGGCTTCGTCCTGGCGACGGATCCCGACACGGTCCGCGCGCCGGACCTCTCGTTCGTGGCGAAGGAGCGGATCCCGGCGCGCGGCGCCACCGGCACCTACTGGCGGCTCGCGCCGTACCTCGCCGTCGAGATCCTCTCACCGTCCAACACCGCGTCGGAGGTCCAGGAGAAGGTGCTCGAGTACCTCGGGGCCGGCTCGCGCATGGTCTGGGTCGTCGATCCTCGCCGCCGCACCGTCACCGTGTACCGATCTCCGCGGGAGATCCGGATCGTCGCCGCCGGGGAGCAGCTCACGGGCGAGGACGTGCTGCCGGGGTTCGCGGTGGCGGTGGACGAGGTGTTCGGCTGAGCCTCGCTCACCAAGAGGGGCGCAGCACGCCCCCGCCATCCCGGCACCCGCCCACGCCCGCTGCAGACCTGGCCGTCACACACACCAGAATCGCTCTCTGCGCCGCACGCCCAACCACGCGAGCACTCCCGTCCACCGCGGTGGGTCGACGTGCGCCGGGGGCATTCCGAAGCAGGGCGCCGGCGCGCGCCATTGCCGATCCCGGAGGCAAAGGCGATTCTGGGGACCGCAGCTCGAGGGAAGGACGGCGGCTCGCGCTCGCAGGCGTCGGCCAGTGCGACGTCGGCGACTGGCGCGACATCCGGCCTCCCGAGCCGCGCGTGCGCGCCAGCGTGCCGGCGCGTTAGGAGCGGACCATCTGGAGGCGCTCGTCGAATGGAGAAGCACCCGACCGGAATCAAACTGGAATCGTGGCTCGTCTCGGCCGGCCGGCCATCGGAGCCCGGCGCGCCGCTGAACGTGCCCATGGTCCCCGCGTCGAACTTCATCCTCGGCGGGGAACGCGTGTACTCGCGCGATGAGGGGACTCCGACCTGGGAAGCGCTCGAGGAGATCGTCGGCGGGCTCGAGGCGGGCAAGGCCGTGGCGTTCGCGTCCGGCATGGCCGCCGTTGCCGCGGTGTTCGAGCAAGTGCCGCCTGGCGGCGTCGTCGTGCTGCCCGACGACTGCTATCAAGGAGTCGTCGCCCTCGCCGGTGCGGGCGCTGAACGGAAGCGCTGGTCGGTGCAGCGCCTGGCCGTGGACGACACGGACGGCTGGATCCGCGCCTGCGGCGCTGCGGACCTGATCTGGCTGGAGTCTCCCTCGAACCCGCTGCTCACGGTGGCGGATCTGGAGACGATCTGCGCGGCGCCCCGCAAGCCCGGGGCGATCGTCGCCGTGGACAACACCTTCGCCACGCCGCTCAATCAGCAGCCGCTCGATTTCGGCGCCACGGTCTCTGTGCAATCGGCGACCAAGCTCATCGGCGGCCACTCCGATCTGCTCGCCGGCGTCGCGACGACGAGGGACGACGCGCTCTGGCACGCGCTCAGGAGGTCCCGGGAGCTCAACGGCGCCACGCCCGGAACGCTCGAGGCCTTCCTCGCCGTTCGCGGCGCGCGGACGCTCGCGCTTCGCCTCGAGCGCGCCCAGCAGACGGCGATGGTCCTCGCGGAGCGGCTCGAGAAGCATCCGCTGGTCGCGCGTGTGCGGTATCCGGGCCTGCCCTCGCATCCCACGCACGAGATCGCCAGGCGCGTGCTCCGCGGGTTCGGCACCATCATCTCCTTCGACCTGCGCGGAGGCGCCGAGTTCGCCGATGCCGTCTGCCGGAACGTGAAGCTGATCCGGCACGCGACGAGCCTCGGCGGGGTGGAGTCGACCATGGAGCGGCGAGGGGTGCATCCGGGACAGGAGCACCTGCCGCCTTCGCTGCTCCGGCTCAGCGTCGGGATCGAGGACGCCGAGGACCTGTGGAACGATCTCGATGCGGCGATACGCTCTGCCGCGCCATGATCCGCGTTCGCGCGTCGTGTTCCGGTTTTGCCGAGGACCCGTGGAACGACCTCGATGCGGCCATACGCTCTGCGGCGCCATGACCATCCAATCGCTATTTCTATGGTGAAGAAGGCGGGGTCAGAGAATGCGACCCGATCCGGCGAGATGCGGATCTCGGACGAGGCCGTGCGCCGCGCGACCGGGCGGACCTGGGACGAGTGGATCCGCTGGCTCGACGAGCGTGGTGCAGCGAGGATGTCGCACAAGGAGATCGTCGCGCTGCTCCGCGAAAAGGGCGGGGTGCAGAGCGGATGGTGGCAGCAGTCCATCGCCGTCGGCTACGAGCGGGCGAAAGGGCGGCGAGTGGAGGGGCAGACCGCGGACGTGGGCTTCGAGATCGGGGTGCGCCGGACCGTTCCGCTGCCGGCGCACGAGGCGTGGCGGCGCCTGACGGCGCCGGACGGCGTGCGGGCGTGGCTGGGCGATGCGCCGTCTCTCCGGTTCCAGGTCGGCGAAGCGTACCGCCTCTCCGATGGGACCACCGGCGAGGTCCGGGTGGCCGTGGCGGGCGACCGGCTGCGCATCACCCGGCGGCCGGAGGGATGGGCGCGCGCTGCGACGATCCAGATCCGCGTGCTGCCGAAGGGTGAGAAGACCGTCGTCGCCTTCCACGAAGAGAATCTGCCCAGCGCCGAGGAACGTGAAGCGCGGCGAGCGCACTTCGAGGCGGCGATCGAGGCGATCTTCCCGAGCAGCGGCTGACGTCGGCGGGGGTATCAAGGGGCGCGAGCGGGATCCGGGCGATCGCCGCGGGCGGAAGGGCGCGCCGCGCAGGCGAGCGGCGGGTGAGCAGCGGGAATGACTGAAATCGTCGATATCCATAGCCCCGGCGACTGTCATCGTGAGCGTCGGTTCCGCGGCCCGGGCGCTTGACGCTCGTTGGGGGCCCAGGGGTCCGCGCGGTCCGCGCGAGAGAACCGAAACGACAGGAGGCTTCGATGTCCGGAAAGGTGCTCTTCGTGCTGACGAGTCACGGCGAGCTGGGAGACACGGGCCGCAAGACCGGCTTCTACCTCTCGGAGCTGACCCACCCGCTCGCCGTGGTCCGTGAGGCCGGGTACGACTTCGACCTGGCGAGCCCGCGCGGCGGCGAGCCGCCGATGGATGGCGTGAAGCGAGACGACCCGGTGAACGCCGCGTTCCTGGACGACCCGGCGATGATGGCGCGGGTGCGGGAGACGCTCCCGCTGGATCAGGTCGACCCGAAGGACTACGTCGCCGTTCACTTCGTGGGCGGCCACGGAACGATGTGGGACTTCCCCGGCAACCCGGCGGTGGCCCGGGTCGCCGCCAGCATCTACGAGGCGGGCGGCGTCGTCGCCGCGGTCTGCCATGGCCCCTCGGCACTCGTCGACGTGCGCCTCTCGGACGGCTCGTACCTCGTGGCCGGCAAGGAGGTGGCGGCGTTCACGAACGAGGAGGAAGAAGCCGTAGGCCTCGCCCGGGTCGTCCCGTTCCTGCTGGAGAGCAAGCTCGCCGAGCAGGGGGCGATCATCACCAAGGCGCCGAAGTTCCAGCCGAAGGTCGCGGTGAGCGGGAGGCTGGTGACCGGCCAGAACCCCGCGTCGGCGAAGGGGGTGGGCGAGGAGATCGTGAAGCTGCTCGGCGCGGGAGTCGCGGCGGGGAGGTAGCTCAGCGCGCTACGCGAGCAAAGGGGGCGCTGAGTGGCGCCCCTTTTTCGTGCCCGGGCTGATGCGAGAGACTCACCCAGCGCTGGCCTCGGCGCGCCGGCGCCTCGCGGCGATCAACTCCATGTGTCGCTCGCCCCAGTCTCCCAGCGGCAGCAGCGCCTCGTTCAGCGACTCGCCGAGCTCGGTGAGCGAGTACTCCACCCTGGGCGGGACCTCACGGTAGACCTCCCGGTGGACCAGGCCATCCGCCTCCATCTCCCGGAGCTGCTGGATCAACACCTTCTCGCTGATCCCCTCGAGCGCGCGCTTCAACTCGCCGAACCTGCGCACGCCGGCGTGGAGCTCCCACAGGATCAGCGGCTTCCACTTGCCGCCGATCACATCCACCGCCGCGTCGAGCCCGCAGGTGTACAGTCCACGTCTGCTCATGCGTCCTCGCGGTCGTTACCAGGAGGTGAGTACCTCACTTTTCGGTAGGTACTTGCAGATCGTCAAGCGTGGGATGACCTTCGGCGACGTTGGCCGCGCACGGTTGGACGCCGTGCCGGCGAAGAATGCGCCTTCGATTCCGGAGGTTCTCATGCAGGAACGCATCGCGACCCCGCGTCCCGGGCGAGCCGGTATCGAGTCTCGCGGTTCCGATTCTCGATCCGCGGTCACGGTGATCGGCCTCGGCTCAATGGGCAGTGCGCTCGCCGGCACGCTGCTGGACGCGGGCCACCCCACCACGGTTTGGAACCGTACCGCCGCCAAAGCCGATCCGTTCGTGCGCAGAGGAGCGACAGACGCCGCTACGGTCGCTGACGCCATCTCGGCCAGCCCGCTCGTGATCGCGTGGCTGCTGGACTACGGCGCCTTGCGCGAGGTCCTGGGAACCGCACGCGACGCGCTCGCCGGCCGCCGCACCGTGGTGAACCTCACGAACGGAACGCCGAAAGAAGCGCGCGAGATGGCGGCGTGGATCGAGAGGCACGGGGCGCGCTACCTCGACGGCGGGATCATGGCGGTGCCGGAGATGATCGGCCGGCCCGAGTCGCTGGTGCTCTACAGCGGCTCGGCAGACGCCTACGAGTCGTTCGAGCCGGTGCTGGGCCGATTCGGCAGGGGGCTGCACCTGGGCGGCGACCCGGGGCTGGCCTCGCTCCACGACCTCGCTCTGCTCGCCGGGATGTACGGATTGTTCGGCGGCTTCCTCCACGCCGTCGCGCTGGTCGGCACGGAAGGCGTCCGGGCGGCGGAGTTCACGTCGTCGCTCCTGATCCCGTGGCTCCAGGCGATGACCGCGACGCTGCCCGAAGCGGCGGCGCAGATCGACGCCGGCGACTACGCCTCGACCGGCTCGCGCCTCGACATCCAGGCCGTGGCGCTGGCGAACATCGTGGAGGCGAGCAGGTCACAAGGGATCCGGGCGGATCTGATGCTGCCGATCCAGGCGCTGGTCGAGCGGCGGGTCGCGAAGGGCGGGGGAGGGGAGGACATCGCGAGGGTGGTGGAGGAGGTGAGGGGGTAGGTTGTCAAGCGCGGACTCAGGTCGCCGTTAGGCCCATCGTCCGCAATCGTGGTGCCGGCGGCGCCGACGTGGCGCCAGCCGCGATTAGCTCTTCATGGGCTTTGCGTTAGCAAGGTCCGGCGCTATTCATGCCGGCGAAACGACAGATCTCAACAGGCATGGTCCGGCGGACAGCACACACGACGACCGCGACCACCGCTAGGAGAAGCTCGGCGGCGATATTGGGCATGCTAGCGGTCCGCGCTCCGTTGCCCAATGCCGAGCCTGTCGAGTCTGGTCGTGGCCCGCGTCGGCTCTATCATCTCGCATCTCGGCTGAGCAGCCTTCAAGCGATCACCGCGCCCCGGCTCGGGAGGAAACGCCCCGGGCCGGAACGCGACTCACCACTCCAGCTCGATCCGCTCCCGTCGCTCACGTTCCACACGAACACCTACCCCGTGCCCAAGGCGCCGTGGAACTCGATCCGTGGCGGGACTTGAGCAGCGGATACCTGGGCAAGGCGCTCGCGGCCGATCTGCAGGTAACGGGGCTCGATCTCGAACCCGATGCTGGACCGCACCGCATCAATTGCTGCAACCGTGGTCGAGCCCGTACCCCAGAACGGATCGAGCACCGTGTCGCCCACGAAGCTGAACATCTTGATCAGCCGGTACGCAAGCTCCACTGGAAACGGCGCCGGATGGCCAGCCCTGCGGCTTTCTCCCCGGATGTCGGTCCAAATCGACCGGAACCAGCGGGCGTGCTCTTCGGGTTCCAGCAGGCTCAGCGCACGCTGGGCGGCGGAAGGCTTACGGTACTGGCCCGGCTTGCGGAGCAGCAGGATGTATTCGACGTCGTTCTTGATAATTGCGTTAGGCTCGTACGGCTTGCCAAGGAAGCCGCCCGGTCCGTCGACCTCCGTGGCCATGTTGGCGATCTTCGACCACAGGATCGGCGTGAGATAGTCGAACCCCAACCGCCGGCAGCGGGTCGCGATATCCGCGTGCAGCGGGAGCACATGGTGCCGCCCCGCTCGCCGCCGGGAGATGCAGACGTCACCCACGACGATGCACATTCGGCCGCCGGGTACCAGAAGATCGAAGCAACGTCGCCAGACGGCGTCAAGCTCGTCCAGGAAGCGCTCGTAATCGCTGAAGCTGCCGAGCTGGCCCTGTTCCGCGGTCGCCCCCTCGTACTCGACGAGGTTGAAGTATGGTGGCGAAGTAACTACGAGGTGGACCGGTTCGTCGCCGATCTGCTCCATTTGACGCGCATCGCCCAAGTAGACGCGGTGCACGGTCTCCTTTGGCGCGGCGCCGTTGGACCAGGCGAGGCGCTTGGCAAGGCGCTTCTGTTCGAGGGACGGCTCGCCGCCTGACAGGATGTCTTCAAACGAGAGGCCACCGGGGGCCCCATCAGTCCCACGCCGCTCTTTGTTCGCGGCCCGTTGGCGGACTCCACGGAATGGGAGATTGTAGTTCGCACGCGTTTCGAGTCGGCGGTGGACGCTTTCCCTGAGCACGAGCCAGTCGCGGCCCAGCTTCTTGCCCTCTAGGGCCCCGCAGCGGATTAGGCGGCCGACGTGCTGTGGCGTATAGCCGAGTATAGACGCGGCTTCCTCGGTGCTGAGATAGTCGGAGGCTTCCATGCGACGATACCGACCAAGAGGGGAATCGAATGCACCAAGATGTTCGCATGCGAACATCTTGTCAAGTTCGGTCGGCTATGTTGGCTACAGATAACAAGTTAGACGTCCGACGTCGCCACGCCGGGCAGTCGCTCGGTTTTGGGTGGGGACCTCCCCATAATTGTCGAAAAATGCGCCCGTCACGACAGCGAGTGTGACGAGTCGGGGCGCGGGGCGACAGCCACGTCTCCGATGAGGATGTGCCGGCTAGGCTGGTCGTAGATTGGCGGCAGCAGCCAAACTCTTCGCGAAGGCATTCCTGTGATCCGCCGAGAGCGAGTCACAAATGACGAGCGGGCGATCGTGGCTCCGCTCCTTCAGCTGTTCGGCACGCGGGGGGCGCCTACGAGACCATCGAGCGATCCTAGACGGAGTTATGCTCGAAAGTTGTGGATGGCGTGACTTGAGGGGAAGAAAAGAGGCGGCGTATCCTTCCGCGTGAACGCACAGGCAAACACCCCGCTGGCGGCGGGGGGAAGGAGACGCCACCCATGCTCAAGCTATCCATCGACACCCCTTCTCTGCAAGCGGGGGAGACTTGGCTCACGCTGGACGAGCTCGCCCGGGAGGGGGCCCGTCGCATGCT
>DATCLK010000334.1:0-4004 GCA_036563975.1 Longimicrobiales bacterium
ATTCGGCTCCGCCGCCGGAGCGACGCGCACCTCCGGACCGATGCCGACATGGCCTGCCATGCTGTCCCTTGCCTGCCAGCTCTCGCGCCACTGCCCGTTCGACCCTGACGCGCACGCAACCCCGCCCCCTCGACCCGCTCCACCTCCGCCACGCCGCCACGCACTGGCGCCCGCTTCCGTCTGCATCGCCGCGTGCCTGCTCGCGACCGCGTTTGCCTCTGCCCGCCCGACCCACGCGCAGCTCCGCCCGCTCGACCCGCTCGACTGGCGCGCCTTCGACGCGCCCGAGCCCGTCCGCCTCGAGCTCGGCATCGCCGCGCTCGAGGGCCAGCGCGCGTCCCTCGCCGGCGTCCGCGGCCGGCTCTGGGAACTGGGTCTCCTCCACGCATCCTGGCGCACTGGCCGCGTCCTCTTCGAGGCGTCCGGCACGGTCTTCAGGGTCTTCCGGGACCAGGCCATGATCGAGGAGCCGGATGGCGGCGTGACGGTCCGCGCGGGCGGCCTGCGCCGTGATGCCGGCGACTGGAAGGTCGCGACCGCAGTGCGACTCACGCCCGCGACCGCGCCGGTCGATGTCGCCCTCCGCTTCGGCACCCGTCTCCCGACCACGGACAACCGCGTCGGCCTCGAGCGGGACGCGACCGACTTCTTCGCCCTCGCAGCCGCACGCTGGCGTGTGGGGAACCTCTCGCTCACGGCCGAGTCTGGCCTCGGGATCAACGGCACGCGCGACCCGGAGTTCGAGCAGTCCGACGTGTGGGCCTACGTCCTCGCCCTCGACTACAGGCGAGGATGGCTGACCTCGCGGATCGAGCTGGTCGGCCAGAAGGATGGCCTGGAGCACCGCGCGCCCCGCGGGACCGAGGAGCTGCGCGAGCTGCGCCTCTCTCTGCGAGCCGGCCGGGCGCGGTGGCTCGAGCTCTCGCTTGTCCGCGGACTCGCCGAGTTCAGCCCGGCGGTTGGCGTTGCGGTCGCCGCGGGGCTCGCGCTGCCGCCACGGCGCGACGCCGCTCACCTTCAGTGTGGTCAGCCGGGCGACGCCGGCTCGGCTTGCTCGCGGCGGTAGAACCGCACGATGTCGGCGCCGACCTCGTACCGCTCGAGTGCCGGCACGCCGGCGCCGCGGGCGTCGACTGGTCGCGCGCCCGCAGGCGTCTGCGCGATCGTGCGCGGCGCGGTCAGCCCGCGCGGACGTCAACCGTGACACGAGGGTGCGTCTCTATCGGCGGACGCCAGACGGCCATCCACGGGGGTCCCCACTCGGACCGGCCCCCGCCCACCGCCTTCGCCCGTGCGCCGCCCCAGCCAGCGGACCCCTACCCCCCGCAGCGTGGTAAACCCTACGCAAGCCGTCTTTCGAACCCCGTTCGAGCACGGACGCATGCCATGACGCGCACGCGCAAGATCCTTCTCGGCCTTGGCGCCGGCTTCGCCCTGCTCATCGTCCTCCTCGCCCTCGTCCTCCCGCTGGTCGCGCGCGGCCCGGTCTCGACCCGCGTCCGCGCGGCCGTGAACGAGAGCGTGGAGGCGAACGTCGAGTGGGGGAGCGTCGGCATCACCTTCTTCCGCAGCTTCCCCGACCTGGGCGTCCGCCTCGACGACCTCACCGTCGTCGGCAGGGGCGCCTTCGAGGGCGACACGCTCGCCGCCATCGGCAGCTTCCGGCTCCTGCTCTCCGTGCCCAGCGTGGTGCGCGGCGTGCTGGGCGGCGGGCCCGTCGTCGTGCGCTCGGTCGAGCTGCATCAGCCGGTGCTGCACCTGCGCGTGCTCGAGGACGGCACGGCCAACTGGCACATCGCGAAGGATGCGCCGGACGAGCCCGCGGACACGCCGGCAGCGCAGCCCGAGGACGGGCGCGCTCTCGCCGTCCGGCTCAAGGGTCTCGAGATCCGGGACGCGACCATCACGTACGACGACGAGAAGTCCGGCTCCAGCGCGACGATCCGCGGCTTCACCCAGTCCCTCTCCGGCGACTTCTCGCGGGATGCGTTCGTGTTGCGCACGAGCGCCCAGGCGGACGAGGTGTCGCTCACCTTCGCCGGCGTGCCCTACCTCAACCGCGCGCGCCTCGGCGTCACGGCGGAGATCGACGCGGACATGGCGCAGAAGCGCTTCACGTTCCGGGACAACGAGGTGCGCCTGAACGACCTGCCGCTCCGCTTCTCGGGTTCCATCGCGCTCGCGGAAGGGCAGACCGCGCTGGACCTCACGTTCGGCGCGCCGGAGACCGACTTCCGCCGCCTCCTCTCGCTCGTCCCCGCCATCTACGCGCAGGACTTCGAGCGGCTCCAGACGTCCGGGACCATGGCCGTCTCCGGCACGGTCAAGGGCACGCTGGGTGAAGATGCGTTCCCGGCGTTCACGCTCCAGGCGACCGTCGCGGACGGCACGTTCCGCTACCCGGACCTTCCGCTGCCTGCACGGGACATCGCGCTGAACCTCTCCGTGCGCAACCCGGGCGGGCACGTGGACAGCACCGTGGTGCACCTCGAGCGCTTCCACGTCGTCATCGGCGATGATCCCGTGGACGCGTCGCTGGTGCTGCGCACGCCCATCTCCGACCCGGACGTGGACCTGCGGGCCGCCGGCCGGCTGGACCTCGGCGCGCTCCGCCAGACGGTGAAGCTCGAGGGCCTCGAGGAGCTCGCCGGCGTCATCACCGCAGATGCCGCGATCCGCACCCGGCTCTCCTGGGTGGACAGCGCGCGCTACGACCGCATCGCGGCGAGCGGCAGCGTCGAGGCGCGCGGCGTGGCCCTCCGCGGCGCGAACCTGCGGCAGCCCATTGCGGTGGACGAGGCGGTGCTCCGCTTCACGCCCCAGCACGCCGAGCTGGCGACGTTCCGCGGCCGTGCCGGCTCCAGCGACATCGCGTTGACCGGGCGGCTGGAGAATCTGCTGGGCTTCGCGCTCCGCGATGAGGATCTGCGCGGCCGCGCGTCGTTCCGCAGCGCGAGCTTCAACCTGGACGAGTGGCGCTCGGGGGAGGGCGAGCTCCAGGTCATCCCGGTGCCCGCCGGCATCGACTTCGCGCTCGACGCCGCGATCGACCGGCTCACCTTCGGCAAGCTCGAGATGACCGATGCACGCGGCGCGGTGCGCGTGAAGGACCGCCGCCTGACGCTCGAGGAATTCGTCGTCAAGACGTTGGGAGGCGAGGTCGCGGTGAGCGGCTTCTACGAGACGGTGGACACCACGCGTCCCGCGTTCGACGCGAAGCTCCGGCTCGCGAACCTGGACATCCCCGCGGCGTTCCAGACGCTCGCCACCGTGCAGGCGCTCGCGCCCATCGCGCGCTGGGCGCAGGGCCGCTTCTCCGCCGACGTGGGCGTGCGGGGCGCGCTGGGCGCAAACATGATGCCGGTCTTCGAGGTGCTGAACGGGCAGGGCGAGCTGGAGGCCACCGGCGTCGCACTCCAGGATTTCCCGCCGCTCGACCGGCTGTCGCGGATGCTCGAGATGCCGCAGCTCGCAGATCCCGCGCTCGATGCGCTGCGCTCCACGTTCGAGATCCGCGACGGGCGGATGCACCTGCGCCCGTTCGACGTGCGGATCGGCGACATCGTCGCGCGCGTCTCCGGCTCGAACGGCATCGACCGCTCGATCGATTACTCGCTGCGGCTCGATGTCCCGCGCGCGATGCTCGGCACGGAGGCGAACCGCGCGATCGCCGCCGCCCTCTCGAAGGGGCAGCGCGTCGGCCTCGACCTCCAGGCCGGCGACGTGATCGAGCTCGGCGTCCGCATCACCGGCACGGTGACGGATCCCTCGGTGAGCGTGGACGCCGGCCGCGTCGTCACCGCCGCGCGCGAGCGGGTCGAGCAAGCCGTCCGCGAGGAGGTCGAGACGCGGCTCGATGATGTGCGGGAGCGGGCCGAGGAGCGGGTGGACACCGCCCGCGCACGCCTCGCCGCGGAGGCGGACAGCATCGTGCGCGAGGCGGAGGAGCGCGCCGCCGCCATCCGCGCCGAGGCGCAGCAGCTCGCCGACCGAGCCAGGGCCGA
>DATCLK010000335.1:0-2332 GCA_036563975.1 Longimicrobiales bacterium
TGAGCTTGCTCTGCGCCTGCCGTGCCTTGCTCGCCTTGGCGCGGAACCGGTCCACGAACTCCTGGTGCGCCGCGATCTCGGCCTTGCGCAGCTCGATCTCCTTCTCTCGCCGCTCGCGCTCCTCACGCTTCTCCCGAACGAACGTGCTGTAGTTGCCGTGGTACAGCGTGACCGTGCCGTAATCCACGTCCAGCGTCTTCGTACAGACGTTGTCCAGGAATCGGTGGTCGTGCGAGATCACGACCACCGGCCCCGGGAAGTCGAGCAGGAACTTCTCCAGCCAGCGGATCGACAGGATGTCCAGATGGTTCGTCGGCTCGTCCAGCAGCAGCACGTCCGGCGAGCTCGCCAGCGTCTGCGCCAGCAGCACACGCAGCTTGAACCCGCCGGACAACGTCGAGAGCGGCCGCCGGTGTACCTCGGCGGGGATGCCGAGACCCTCGAGGATCTCCGCCGCCCGCGACTCCGCCGCATAGCCGTCGTGCCGCTGGATCGTCTCCTCGAGCTGCGCGAACCGGTCGACGTCGAACTCCTCCTGCGGCCGGGCCAGGAGCTCCTCCTTCGCGACCAGCGCCTCCCACAGCTCGCGGTTACCCATCAGCGCGACGCTCAGGATCTGCTGGTCCTCGTACAGAAACTGGTCCTGGCGCAGCACGCCGAGCCGCACGGACTTCGGGATCGAGACCACGCCCTCGTCCGGCTCGATGTCGCCGCTCAGGATGCGCAACAGCGTCGTCTTGCCCGACCCGTTCGCGCCCACCAGCCCGTAGCGCTCCCCCGCGTTGAGCTGGAACGTCACTCCCGTGAACAGAACCTGGCCGCCGTACCCCTTGGCGACGTTGGATACCGAGATCATGCCTGAAATATAGCGGATCTTTTCCCGTGCCGATCAGGTACGGGAAGCGGCTGAGAACGCCGTACCCCCGTCGCGGTACGCCAGACCCGAACCTGCTGCCGAGACTCGCTCGCCGCGTCCTCATTCGCCTGCGCTTGTGGGTGCTGGTGCGCGCGACGCTGGCCGTGCAGACGCCCCCTGCGGCCCGCCCCGCCGCACTGGCTGCGCCCCACGCGCCTGCCACAACGGCAGCTCCTTCTCCAGGAACTCTCCCGTGCCCTCCGGGCCCGTCACGCGTAGCCAGAGCGGCCCTCCGGCGGGCTGCGCTTCGAGCGTGAAGGCGAGGAACGGGCAGCAGAGCCGCTCGTTCTCGGCGAACCGCGCGACATCCGCGAACGCGCTCGCGTCGAAGCGGAACGCGTAGCCGTCGTCGAGCGGCACCTTCTCGCGGACACCCTGGAGCAGGCGCTCGATCAACGCGAAGTGGGCGGAGCGATCCGCGCTCGGGATCGCCTCCGGCACACACGCCAGCGGCAAGCGTGCATCGAGACTCACATCCCTCCTCCGGGTCGACCAGCCGCGAGACGCGACCAGGACATCATCACCGCCACACCGGGCCCGCACGGCGCCGCACCCGGACCCCGCCGTCGCGCCCTCCGAGCCGCCCTACCAGCCCAGCACGTACGCGAAGATCAGGGGCGCCACGATGGATGCATCCGACTCGATCATGAACTTGGGCGTCTCGACGTTCAGCTTGCCCCAGGTGATCTTCTCGTTGGGAACCGCGCCGGAGTGGGATCCGTAGCTCGTCGTCGAGTCGGAGAGCTGGCAGAAGCACCCCCACGGCGGCACGTCCTCGCGGCCGGTGCTCATTGCGCCGGCAATCGAGACCGGCGTCTTACCGCCGTTGTCCAGGTGCTCTCGCCATGCCCGGGCCGCGTCGACGAGGGTGGCCGCGTTGAAGTGGCGGAAATGCCGTGTCATGAACCGGGAGATCGTTCCGTCCACCGTTCTCGCGTTCAGGTCTCTGTTCGTCCGCGATCGCCAGCAGGTGGCCGGAGCGGCCCCGAGTCGTTCGTGGGGCACACAGCGAGCGCCGGGGGCACCAGACGCAGCGTTCGACCCGCGAATCCCCTCGCATCACCACGATGTTTTTCGGCGGGCGCGCCGAGCCGCCGCCCTCTCGTCAGTGTCGCGGGGCGCCCTCACCGAGCTCTCGCGAGCCTCGCGCGCGTTCACCCTCCGCGCCTCGTCTCCAGCGCCCGGACGCGCCCGAAGAACGCGGCGAGCTCGAAGATGCGAAACGCCGCGAACTCGCCGGCCGGCTCGGGCTGGATGGCGTCCAGCCCCTCGCGCGCGATCACATCCATGATCTCGCGCAGCGCCTCCGGCAGCTCGCGGCGGCCGTCGATCACGCGGCCGCGCGCCCAGGCCAGCGCCTGCGCCATGGCCCGGACCTGCGCGGTCTCCACGATCTGCTCGACGGCGCCGAGGTCG
>DATCLK010000336.1:0-1900 GCA_036563975.1 Longimicrobiales bacterium
CGACACGCTGCAGGTACCGGACAGCGTGCGCTGGGATGAGGCGGCGGAGCGTTGGGTGGCGGCGCATTACGACACGGTGCCGGCATGGCGGATCGAGCAGCGGCTGGGCGGGCTGGTGGTCACGAGCTGGGTGGACGAGGACGGCCGCCTGATCCGGGCGGAGAGTCCGCTGGGCTTCACGCTGGAGCGCACGGAATTCGAGCTGGCGCGGCAGGAGTGGCGCGCGTCGCGTGGTGATCGGACGCTGGCGGCTGGGTACGGCGCGATCATCGAGTCGACCGCGATCGCGAGCAACGCGCCGCTGGACTCGGTGGAGGTGCGGGACCGGTTGCGCGTGCGACTGCTGGACGTGGAGCTGGACGGCCTGGACCTGGCGGGCGGGCGCCAGGCGCTGTTCGGCGACACGCTGGTCGTGGAGCGCGAAACGGCGATCGAGGCCGGGTACCGGCTGCCATACCGGGGCGGCGGCGAAGCGGCGGAGGAGCTCGTGGCGACGCCGCTGGTCCAATCGAACGACCCGCGCGTCGTGCGGGTTGCGCAGCGGATCGCGGGCGGCGAAACGGACCCGGTCGAAGTCGCGCGGCGGCTCAACGAGTGGGTGTACGCGCGGCTGGAGAAAGACATCGTCGCGAGCGTGCCGAGCGCGGTGCAGGTGCTGGAGGCGGGGAAGGGCGACTGCAACGAGCACACGGTGCTGTACGTCGCGCTCGCACGCGCGCTGGGGCTGCCGGCGCGGACGGCGGCGGGTCTGGTCCACGTGCGCGGCCAGTTCTACTACCACGCGTGGCCGGAGGTCTGGCTCGGCGGCCGTTGGGTGGCGGTGGATCCGACGCTGGGGCAGTTCCCCGCGGACGCCTCGCACCTGCGAATGGTGGTGGGCGGGCTGGCGCGTCAGCTCGAGCTGGTGCGCCTGATCGGCAGACTGAGGCTCGAGGTCCTATGATCCGAACCGAGGGAGTCTACAAGCGGTACGGCCGATTCACGGCCGTGCATCCGCTGGACCTGCACGTGCGGCGCGGTGAGCTCTTCGGCTTCCTGGGGCCGAACGGCGCGGGCAAGACGACGACGATCCGCATGATCGCGGGCGTGCTCACGCCGACCGGCGGGCGCGTGCTGGTGGGCGGCCACGATGTGGTGCGCGAGCCGGCGGCGGCGAGGCGGCTGATCGGGTTCATCCCGGACCGGCCGTACGTGTACGAGAAGCTGACGGGTCTGGAGTTCCTGCGGTTCACCAGCGGGCTATGGGGCCAGAGGGGCGCGGAGGCGGAGCGGCGGGCGGAAGAGCTGCTGGAGCTGTTCGACCTCGCGCCGTGGAAGCACACGCTGGTCGAGAGCTACAGCCACGGCATGCGGCAGAAGCTCCTGATCAGCGCCGCGCTGGTGCACGGGCCCGAGGTGATCGTGGTGGACGAGCCGATGGTGGGGCTGGACCCGAAGGGCGCGCGCCTGATCAAGGACCTGCTGCGCAGGTTCGTGGAGCAGGGCGGGACGGTGTTCCTCTCCACGCATACGCTGGAGATCGCGGAAGCGCTGTGCGACCGGATCGCGATCCTGCATGAGGGGCGGGTGCGCGCGGTCGGCACCATGGACGACCTGCGACGGGAGGCGGCAGCGGGCACGGCGGGCCTCGAGGAGGTGTTCCTGAAGCTCACGCAGGCGGAGCGCGTCAGCGAGGTCGTGGAGCTCGTGACGGGTAGGGGTGGCGCCCCGATCGGGCCATCGTCCCTCGGCCGGGAGAACGGTGAGCGCGCAGAGGCCGCCGGGCCCGGGGCGAGGGCGGGGGGGAACGGCAGATGAGCGCGGCGGTGCAGGCGGCGCCGGGGCCGGGCGTGCTCGCGCTGCTGGCGCCGAAGCTCCGCGCGGCGCGTCGTCGGGCGGGCGGCGCAGCCTCGGGGTTGCG
>DATCLK010000337.1:0-13705 GCA_036563975.1 Longimicrobiales bacterium
CTCCACCATCCAGTCGTAGGCGGAGATGACGTCGTCCACCTCGTAGCCGCCGTAGTCGATGGCGTTGTAGTGCTCCGCGCCGTAGCCGGTGCTGCCGCGGTACTCGGGCGCGATGATCACGTAGCCGCGCTCGACCGCCTCACGCACGAACGGCCAGTAGTTCGGCGTGAAGCTGCTGTGCACGCCGCCGTGGACCCAGACCATGGCGGCGTGGCCGCGCGCCCCTCGCTTCTCCAGCGGCTGGAACAGGTAGGCGGGGATCTCCATGTCCCCGACCCGACTGCGGTACTTGATCTTGCGGTAGTCCACCACACCGCGGGTGACGGCGGCGTAGATGCTGTCCGTCCTGGCTTTGGCGCGGATGTCGCGCGCGTAGTCGCGATCCGGATCGTGGTCCTCCGGCCGATTGCTCACGTAGAGCTCAGCGGCGCGGGCGGGGTCCATGACCACACCGCCGCGGGGCCGCGTGCTCTGGGCCGGTGCCGTGCTGGCGAGGAGATGGAAAAGGGCGAGGACGGCGAAGGTCGTCAGCAGCCCCCGCCTGTGGGCCACCGGGTCCTGCTTCATGGCCAGGTTCCTTAGCTTCGGGAGAGATAACCTCGGGATTTGCGCGAGGCGCTTCCGTCGTCGCCGGCTCGGCCCTGCACCAACAGAAACCGGCCACTGCCCGGACGCGCCGCGCGCCGACCGAATCTGGCGCCGACGACGCGGTTTGCGCAAGTCGACCGCGCTCGCGAACTGCATGGCCGGAGGAGGCCGCGCGTCAAGCCAGAAACGCGGGCACCGGCGCGTTGCCCACGCATCCGCCCGCATCGATGCGGGACGGGGCTCCGTCTGGACGACGGAGCCCCGTCCCACGATTCCGGCAACCCGCCAGCGCCGCTTCCCTACTGCTTCGCCACCGTGAAGGTACCGGACAGGGTCCGGCTCTCATCGAGGAACATGACGGCGGTCCCGCTGACGGTCGTGCCGCTGCGCCGGCCTGCATGGCGGAAGCGCGAGTCATCGATATTGAAGAACACCGAATCACCACGGACCCTGCCGTCCACCACGGCACCAAACCCCGCCCTCAGGAGGGTGTCCGGCGGCAGCCCCGCCGTGACGCAGATCAGGGTCGCGCTGGAGTACGAGCCCGAGAACGTCGAGTCGCTCTGCTCGAGGACGAGGGTCGCACCCTCGATGCTACAGCGTAGCCCCTGGCCGGAAAGGAAGAGCTCGCTCTCGTAGGTCCACTGGCCGCTCATGTCGACCGTTCCCCCTCCGCCGCCGCCTCTCCCGCCGCCGATGCGACCCGGCGCATTGGGGTCGTAGTCGCAGCCCACGGCGACGAGCAGCAGGCCGGCGAGGACGGCTACGGGCCGGGTCCAGCCCAGGGCAGATCGTGGCGTCATTGGCTCGTCATCCTTGCACCGCGTTGATCATGTCGAAGATGGGCAGGTACATCGCCACGATCATGCCGCCGACCACCACGCCCAGCACCACGATCATGAGCGGCTCCATCGCAGCGAGCAGCGCCTCGACCGCCGAATCCACCTCGTCGTCGTAGAAGTCCGCGATCTTGGTCAGCATCTCGTCCAGGCCGCCCGTCTGCTCGCCCACGTTGATCATCTGGACGACCATGGGCGGGAACACCCCTGACCGCTTGAGCGGCTCCGAGATCGTCTCGCCCCCGGCGATGCTCGCCCGGGCGCTCATGATCGCGTCGTGCAACACGCGGTTCCCTGCCGTCCGCGCCGTGATCTCGAGGCCGTCCAGGATCGAGACGCCGCTCGAGACCAGCGTGCCGAGCGTCCGCGTGAACCGGGCGATGGCCGCCTTGCGCAGCAGGCTCCCGATCAGCGGGATCCGAAGCAGGAGGCGATCGATGGCGAGCTGGCCGGCAGGCGTCTTGTAGACCTGGCGGACGGCGGCCACCAGGAGCACGATGGCGCCGCCGATCGCCCACCAGTAGGACTGCAGCAACCGGCTCAACTCGATCACGAGCCGGGTGGGCAGGGGCAGCGGGACCCCGGCGCTCGCGAACATGTTCTCGAACGTCGGGATCACGAAGATCAGCAGCGTGGCGACGGCCGCCGCCGCGACCACCATGATCACGGCCGGATAGATCATCGCCCCCTTGATCTTCCGGCGCAGCGCGTCCGCCTTTTCCAGGAAGGTGGCGAGGCGCAGGAGGATCACATCCAGGATACCGCCCGCCTCACCCGCCGCCACCATGTTCACGTACAGCTCCGAGAAGGCCTTGGGGTGCTTCCGCAAGGAGTCGGCGAGCGTGTTCCCCGCCTCCACGTCGTACAGCACCTGCTCGATCACCTTCCGCAGCGCCTTGCTCTCGGTCTGCTTCGCGAGGATGTCGAGGCTCTGCACCAGCGGCAGACCCGAGTTGATCATCGTCGCGAACTGCCGCGTGAAGATCACGATCTGCCGGGTGTTGATCCCGGCCCCGATGCCCAGCTCGAACTGGCTCTTCTTCTCCTCGACCTTGACCGGGATCAAGCGCTGCCGCCGGAGGTAGGCAACGACGTCCTCGCGGCTGGGAAGGTCGATGGTCCCGCTCTGGAGCTCCCCGGTGAGGGTGCGGGCCGAGTACGTGAACGTCGCCATGGTGGTCCTCCGAGCTCAGTTCGCGGGAACCGGCTTCCCGAGCATGCGGAGCAGCTCGGCGGGGTCGGAGGAGCGCTTGAGGCACTCTTCCTCCGTCACCTCGCCGGAGACGATGAGCTGGTAGAAGGCATCGTTCATGGTCTGCATGCCGTGCTTCTTGCCGGCCTGCATGATCGAATAGATCTGGTGCACCTTGTCATCCCGAATGCAGGCGCGCACTGCCGGCGTGCAGATCATGATCTCGCAGGCGCACACCCGCCCGCTCCCCTTGGCCCGCGGCAGTAGCGTTTGCGTGATCACGCCCTCGAGCACGAAGGCGAGCTGCGCCCGCACCTGCGCCTGCTGGTGGGACGGGAACACGTCGATGATACGGTTGATCGTCTCCGCCGCCGAGTTCGTGTGCAGCGTCGCCAGCGCGAGGTGCCCGGTCTCCGCGATCGTCAATGCGGCCGAGATCGTCTCCAGGTCCCGCATCTCACCGATGAGGATCACGTCCGGGTCCTGGCGCAGAGCGTACTTCAGGGCGTTGGCGAAGCTCTTCGTGTCCGAGCCGACCTCGCGCTGGTTGACGATGCAGCCCTGGTGCTTGTGGATGAACTCGATCGGGTCCTCGACGGTCAGGATGTGCCCCTGCCGCTCCCGGTTGATCTTGTCGATCATCGCCGCCAGGGTCGTGCTCTTCCCCGATCCCGTCGGCCCCGTGACCAGCACGAGCCCGCGCGGGCGCTCCGCCAGCTTCTCGACCTGCGGCGGGAGCCCCAGCTCGGCAAGCGTCTTGATCTGGAACGGGATCTGACGGATCGCCAGTGAGACGCAGCCCCGCTGCCGATAGACGTTGCCCCGGAAGCGGGCCAGGTTCGCGATTCCAAAGGAGAAGTCCAGCTCGTCCTCCGTCTCGAACCGCTTCTTCTGGTTCTCTGTGAGGATCGAGTAGGCCAGGTTCAGCGTGTCCTTGGGCGTGAGCACGGGGTTCGTCACTGCGTTGACGATCCTCCCATCCACGCGCAACTTGGGTCGCTCACCGGCCGTGATGTGCAGATCGCTCGCCCCTACGCGGATCATCTCCTCGAGCAGCGCCCGCAGATTCACCGTGAGCTGCTGCTCGCCGGCAGCCCTTGCAGGCCGCTCATCCATCAGCAGGCTTTCGTTCATGTGGCCGCCGTTTCCTTGATGACTTCCTCCAACGTGGTGATGCCGCGCGAGACCTTGAGCAGGCCATCCATGCGCAGCGTGAGCATCCCTTCTTTGATGGCCTGCTCGCGCAGCTCGTCCGCGCTCGCTCCCTGCATGATCATGCGCCGCAACGTCGGCGACATCGGCATGACCTCGTAGAGCCCCTGGCGCCCGCGGTACCCGCTCCCGCCGCAGGCGTCACAGCCCCTGCCCTTGTAGAACTTCAGGTTCTGGATCTGCTCAGGCGTGAGGCGGGCGGCCTCCAGGTACTCGTCCGGGTAGGTGGTCTCCTCCCGGCAGTTCGGACAGATCCGCCGCACCAGCCGCTGGGCGGTGACGAGGTTGACCGCCGCGGCGACGTTGAACGGCTCCAGCCCCATGTCGATCAGACGCGTCACGGTGGACGGAGCATCGTTCGTGTGCAGCGTGGAGAGCACCAGGTGGCCGGTGAGCGCCGCCTTGATGGCAATGGAGCCCGTCTCCAGGTCGCGGATCTCACCGACCATGATGATGTTCGGGTCCTGGCGCAGGAAGGCCTTCAGCGCAGCGGCGAAATCCAGCCCTACTTCCGGCCGGATCTGCACCTGGTTGATGCCGTGCAGGTTGTACTCGACCGGGTCCTCGGAGGTCATGATGTTGACCTCCGGGGTGTTGATCTTCGAGAGCGCGGAGTAGAGCGTCGTCGTCTTCCCCGAACCCGTCGGCCCCGTGACCAGCACCATGCCGTACGGGTTCATGATGGCGGACATGAAGTCCTTCTCCGCCTTCGGCTCCATCCCGAACTTCTCGAGATCCAGGGACAGATTCCCCTTGTCCAGGATACGGAGCACGATCTTCTCGCCGAAGATCACCGGGAGGGTCGAGACGCGGAAGTCCACGACCTTGTTCTTGATCTTCATCTTGATGCGCCCGTCCTGGGGAACGCGGCGCTCGGCGATGTTGAGGTCGGCGAGGATCTTGATGCGCGAGGTCAGAGCCGCCTTCATCTTCATGGGCGGCTTCATGATCTCGTGGAGCACGCCGTCGATCCGGTAGCGGACGCGGATCTCCTTCTCGTACGGCTCGATGTGGATGTCCGAAGCGCCGCGCAGCACCGCGTCCGTCAGGATGCCGTTGATCAGCTTGACGACGGGCGCATCGTCGATCTGTGCCTGGAGGGCGGCGAGGCTGACGTCCTCGTCTTCCTCCTCGAGGACCTCGATGTCCTCCGCTTCGATCTCCTCGAGCAGCTCCTGTAGCCGCTCGTCCGTGGCCTCGTAGTACTTCTCGATCTGCTTCCGCAGCGTGACCTCGCCCGCGACCACGGGCTCGATGTCGTGCCGCGTGACGAACTTCAGGTCGTCCAGCGCGCCGGCGTCCGTCGGATTCGCCATCGCGACCGTGAGCGTCCGCCCGACACGCCTCAGCGGGAGGATGGTGTGCTTCAGCGCGATCTCGGACGGGACGAGCCGGATGATGCGCGGGTCGATGACGATGTTGGACAGATCGACGGCCGGAACGCGGTACTGGCGCGCGAGCGCACGCACCAGCTCGTCTTCGCTGATGTAGCCGAGTTTGATGAGGGAATAGCCGACGCGCGTGCCGTTGGCTCGGGCATCGGCAAGCGCTCTCGCAAGCTGCTCCTGGGTGATGAGGCCGTTCCGTACCAGGAGCTCGCCAAGGCGATCGACCGTCGCCGTGGTTGCCATGGAGAATCGGGACCGAGTTGCCCGGGGAGAGGGCGAACGGGAAGGTGCGCGAAAGATACCCGTGCTCCCGGGGGGGCGTCAAGGTCTCGCGACAATGTGCGGCTTCAACCGCGCCAGGAGCGCGGGCCCGATGCCGCGGACCTGCAACAGCTCGTCCACTTCGCCGAACTGGCCGGCCGAATCACGATGGGCGACGATGCGCGCTGCGAGCGCCGGGCCGATCCCAGGGAGCCGCTCCAGCTCGGCTGCGGTCGCACGATTGAGATCGAGGGGCGCGGGGGGACCTGGCGCTGCGCCCGCCGGCCGCCCTGCCCCGCCGGCGCCTGCCTCGAGGACGGAGCCGGCCTGCGGGTGGCGGTCGGCGGGCGCCAGCGCGGTGGCCGCGGGCAGGTCCAGGAACGGAGCGAGCCGCTCCGCGGTCCGCGGCCCGATGCCGGGCACGCGTTGCAGGTCGGCTGGAGAACGGAAGGGCCCGCCGCGCTCCCGTTCGGCGACGATGCGCTCCGCCAGCGCGCGTGACACGCCTGGCAGGCGGGCGAGTTCCTCGGCCGGCGCCGTGTTGGGATCGAGCTTCTGGCCAGGCTCCAGCCGAGCCGGCCGGCGCTCGGCGGACTGCAGCAGACTATCGCTCGCCGCGGCCAGGCCGGCTGCGTCGAGTGGGTCGGCCGTCCCCTCCAGGTGCCCCGACCGGCCGGCCACGCGCGCTGCGGCCGCGAGGGCGACGACCAGCGCAATGAAGGCGAGGGCGCGGGACTCGTCGGAGGAGAGGGTCATTGCTCGAGCAGCGGTTGCGGAAGGCGCGAGCCCGCTCGAGTGTAGCTCCGCACCGCCGAAGAGGGAATGGCGGCGGCGGACACCGGCATGCGCGGAAGGGTCGAACGCGACACTCTGCGGTGCCGTGGAGCCCTGTCGTCGGACGGCCGGCGAGTCCCGCCCGTGCGAGGACCGGTGGCGCCACCCGCGCCGCGGCGCGCTCCTCCGTCCGCGGGCCGGCCCCGTATGCGATCGCGTCCTCGCGGAACGCCATCTCATCGGGCGGCGCCGCGCGTGGGCTCCGCGTCAGCGCGTGCCCGGCAGGTCGCCGGTGGCGAAATAGAACTGTCCGTAAAAGCCGAGCTGGAACTGGCTGGTGCCTCCGCGCTGCCCGACGAAGCTCTTCGTATCGGTGTAGCTCACCTGGAGCCCGACGTCGAGCTGCGAGAGCATCGTGTCCAGGTTCAGGTTGAAGCTGCGGTTCAAGACATCCACGTACGGCGTGCACGTTGCCGTCTCGCCGGCCGTGGTCGAACGCACCCGGCACTGCTGCCGCGCCTGGTAGCTGTACCGCAGGGATGCCTGGATCGGCTGCCGGAGGCGCTGTCGCATCCCATCCGGCGGATCGATGCGGGCCGTGAGCGAGAACTGGTGGCTCGCCCCTGACTCCTCGGTCCGGCCCGTCGCATCGCGACTCACGCCGCTGCTGAGGCTGCCGCTGTACCCGGCACTCCAGCCGCTGCCCAGGACGAAGCTCGCCGTGATGGGGATGGAGCGGGATTCGCTGCTGCGGAGCTGAACCGCATCCCCCGAGCCGAAGGCGTCTTCGCTCTCGCGCACGGCAATGCCGCCCGTCAGCGAGAGCCTGGTCAGGAACGCTCGGGCCGGCGCGGGCAGAGGCACTTCGGACCAGCTGAGCCGCAACTCTGGCCAGGTACGCTCATAACGCCGCTGGTCGCCGGCGCGCAGGCTCGGCGCGTACGCGCGACTGTCGCCGTAAGAGACGTCGAGCCGGAGCATCTGGGAGATCGCGAGGCCCGTGCGCGCGCGGAACGCCTCGGTCTCGCGTGCAGCGATGGCGGTGTCCCCACCCATGAACCGGAACGCGTCGAGGTCGCCCCACCCGAACTGGTACTCCAGGGGCGGCTCGCTCACCTCGCGCTCGAAGTGGGAGTTGAGCGCGGTGTTCCACGAGAGATCGATCGGCTGGAGCATCCGCCCCGCGCCGAGGAGCAGGCGCTTGAGGGAGAAGCCGCGGCTGGGCGCCGGGCCGAGGAGGGCATGCATGAGCCCGGCCGTCTCGAGCTGCAGCGTCCGGCTGATCTGCCGATCCGCCTGGAAGTTGCGCTGGAGGACGTACGCGCTGTCCCCGTCCAGCTCGATCGCCTCGATGTACGAGGGGTTGCGGCTGGTGCTGAAGCGGGTCGACACCGTGATGCCCGGGCTGAGCCAGGACGCGATCCGCGGCCGGAACGAGACCTGTGTTGCCATGGTCCGGTTGGTCTCCCAGCCGATGTCCATGCCAGCGAAGGTCGAGCGCGCACGCTGAATCGCCTCTTGCTCGTTCTCCCGCGGCGTCGCGTTCGCGGCCGGGAGCAGGTCCCGGGCGCTCGAGACGGAGAGGTCTGCGGTCAGGGACTCGAACGGCTGGAACGCGATGCGCGCATTGTTGTCGAGGCCACGCCGCCGCGACTCGACCGGAACGACCAGCGTGTCCTCATCCGACTCGAGGATGCGGTCGTAGCGGAACGTCTGGCCGACCTGGTCGAAGTAGCCGGTCGAGAAGCTGATGCTGGCGGGGTTCCAGCGCAGGCGCGCCCCTGTGAGCCGCTGGAAGAACTCGCTCTGCTCGACCTTGCGGGGCAGCAACGCCCGCAACACGCCTTCGATCACCCCCGGCACCACATCGAACTCGCGGGCGGAGAGCTGGCGGGAGTAGGTCAGGCCGCCGTCCACGCTGCGGCTGTCCGACTCCGAGGTCACCGTGCCGGAGTTCGCCGTGTTGTAGCCGAACCGCAGGGACACGCCGTCCACCAGCAGACTCAGGAACGGGTTGGCCGTGGGCGTGCGCTTGCTCAGCGCGACGCCCACCCGCGTGCGTGTCGAGCCGGTCGGCCGGAGCCCCACGAGCTGGTCCGTCCGCACATCCGTTCGATCGAGGAACGTGGGATCCGTCATCGTGCGCGCGTGACTGAAGCTGACGGGCAGATTCATGCCCCACGCGGACGGGAGCAGGTTGCCGAGCTGCGCCGTGGAGTTCACGCTCAGGTCGGCGCTGCGCTGGTACGAGGCGTCCTGATTGAGCTGACGATAGAGCGCGCCCTGGCTCGCGAAGGCGACGTTGGTGTTCAGGAAGTCGCCGGCGCGCACATCGAGGTTCAACTGGCCCGCATAGCCAGGGTCGCGGACCGCCCCGCTCAGGCGCAACTCGTTCACCCATACCTCGCCCGTCGCCGGGAGCGTCCCGCCGTTGTAGACCGCGAACACGATCTCGCGGACGGCTGCCAGGTTGGGCGCGCGGCCCCGCTCCTCGAGCACGATCGCGTAGGTGCTGTCTTCGCTCCACAGGACGAGCGGCTCCCCCGCCGGCGGCGGAGCGGTGATGAGCTGCTGCTCCGCCTGGGAGCGCAGTGCGATCCAGCGCTCGAAGTCGATCACGATCTCGGGCCGCCAATCGTCGGTGCTCACGTTCCCGCCGCCCAGCGACGGGTTCAGGGGTGTCTGGAAGAGGTAATAGTTGTTCGCGTCCGTGCCCAGCTTCACCAGCAACCGTTCGGTCCCCTGGGGTCCCCATTGCCCCGCCCGCGCGACCGCCCACAGGCGGAGCTGGCGGTAGCTGAGGAGGTTCCGCGGCTGCTGGGCATAGCGGAAGTAGATCTCGGCACGCTCATCCGGCCCCAGGTCGGTGTAGCTCAGCCGCATCCCCTTCTCGTTGAACACCGCCCCGCCGATGCTGAAGTTCTGGGACGGGTCCTGGACCTGGTCGCGTACGCCTGGCGGCGGTTGGTAGGCGTCCCCGTCCGTGAGCCGGCTGACGGGCCCGACCTCGAAGCGCGTCACGGCGCTGCCCTGCCCCGGCTCGGCACCGATGCGCCCGGCGAGGATGCCGTGCGTGTTCCGCTTCACCCAGCGCGAGCCCACGATGCGCATGCGCGCCAGCACGAGTGTCCCGGGGCTGCCGGTGATGGTCACACGGAGGTGCTTGATGAAGCGCAGGGTCCCCTCCGAAGCTCCGCCGACCGCGATCCGGTCCGCCGCGCGCAGCGGGATCCTGTAGAGGAAGAAAGCCGTCCCCGTCCCCGTCGTGTCCCGCACCAGATAGGGCGAGGTGCCGTCGAGGGGGACGACGTAGCGGAAGTACGCGCCGTCGTTGAAGTCCCCCACGCCGTTGCCGTTCAGGTCCTCCGTGTCGACCCGCCCATTCCCGCGGGCGCAGTTGGCCCGCTCGTCGCCCGGCGGGTAGGCGCTCCGGTTCGCCGTCGCCTGACAGGGCTGGTCCCAGAGGCCGCGCGCGTCGTGCTCCTGATTGCTCCAGATCTCCTGGTCCACGACGCGCGCCTCTTCGTCCAGCACGCCCAGGCCCCAGGGCCGGCCATCCTCGTACGTGCCCGTGGTGGCGCCGGTCGCGTCGAAGTAGAACGCGTCCTCGCCGACCTCGCCGAGGTCGAAGATGAGCGCGTGATCGGTCCCGGGGGGCGGGGCGATGTAGAACTCCAGGTACTCGCTCCGCGTCAGGTCCCGGCCCGTGGTGGACAGGACAGTTGTCAGAGAACGCCAGAGGCGCTGGCCCGGCGGCACGAGCGTGTCGCCGAACGTGAGCCACATCACCGTCTCGTTGATCACCCCGCCCGCGATCTTGATCTGCTGATCGATCGCTGCGGGAGAGAGCGGCCCGAAGATCCGGCCGGTCGCATCCTCGAGGAGGTCCTGCCAGACGAGGCGCCCGGCGGTCGGGACGTCCAGCGGCAGCGGGAGGTACATCTCGGCGCCGGCCGGGTCCTGCGGACGCGAGCCGAGGCGCCAGACGTGCGGGCTCAGGAGGATCGGGATCTCGTCCGTCGCTTCGAAGTCGTCGACGTAGGTGTCGCCCTGGGTGTTCGGGTTGGGCAGCGACATGGCCACCTCGCCCGACACGTTGACGCTGGAAGTGCCGGAGACGCGCAGGCCGGGAACGGCGCCCAGCGCGCGGTCCAGCCACCCGCCACCCAGGTCGAGCCTTCCGCTCGCGCCGCCGAGGAAGATCGCGCCCGGCTCGAGTCCGAGCTGCGGACGGCTGACCAGCGACTTCTCCGACTGGTACAGCCCCGTCAGGTTCAGCTCGCCCCGTGTGCCGAGCCGGTAGCGCGTGCTCATCCCGAACACGGACGTGGGGGCGATCTGGAACAGCGATTTCTGTTCGTAGGTCGCGCGGATCTGCGCGTTGGGGTTGGTCCCGAAGATCGCCTGGGGATTGAGCAGGACGACCTGGCCGATATCGTAGTCAATGGTGTAGTCCTGGCCTCGCACGAGCGGGACGCCATCCACCAGGATCTGCTCGCTCCCTTCCCGGATCCCGAACGCCCCCAGGTTGAATTGCGAGATCAATCCCTCCAGCCGCACGCGGTACTTCAGGTTGAGCCGGAAGCGGGTTCCCGACTCCCGGGCCACGGGGTCCGGGTCCTCGTAGATCACGGCGTTGGAGTCGGCACCGAGGATGGCGAGGGCGTCCTCCGCGCTCAGGCCCAGACTCGGCACCGGCGGCGGCGCCGCGAAGGGGCGGAGCGTGGGGAACACGATGAACGTCCCGCCGATACCTCCCTCGGCCGGCGTGCCGCCGAACGGGTCACGCCCGGGCTGATAGACCTGCGCCGCATCCACCTGGTCGGTAGGCGCATCCTCGTCCATGCCGAACAGCTTGAGGAACGTGACCTGCTGGCCGTTGAAGTCCCGGTACGTCACGCCGCCGACCAGCTCTCCCAGCGAGATCGAGAGCTGAACGCTGCCCAGCTCCACGCCGCTCGAGCTGTCCAGCCGGTAGACCTGGTGCATCTCGTAGTCCCACGTCGGCTGCCCCGGCTGGTGGATGGCCTCCGGTCCGCGGATCAGGCGGAGTCTGGGCGTGGTGCCGGCCGGCGCCTGCTCCGGGTTGGGCGTGCCGACCTGCGTGCCGGATTCGGTGGTGTAGACGACGGCGAGGGCCTCGTCGGGGCGCAACGGCACGCGGAGCATGATCCAGAGCCCGCTCGAGTGGACGATGTAGTCCTCTCCGAGCGTGAGCCGCCGGAACATGCCGGCGTGCTGGATCGTCGTGTCCCTGGCCGCCAGCGCGCGTGCCTGGAAGTAGCCCAGCTGCGCGCTCTGCTGCGGGTTGAGCTGGGAAGCCCGCTCATCGCGGTAGACGAGCAGGGTGCCTGCCTGCGGGCGGACGGACGGAGAGGCGTCGCTCGGCCGCAGGCCGAGCACGTCCACGTGCGGCGCTCCCACCAGACTGTCCGGGTCCACGATGAAGAAGAACTGCCCCTGCACGTAGTCCGCGTCGTCCAGGACGACTTCGAGGTCCTGGACGAGCCCGGCCTGGGACCCGGTGCCGCCGAGCTGGAACTCCCGTTGCGAGACATCACCCTTCTGCTGGGCCCAGACCGCCTGGAAGTCGAGCGGCCCGAGCTGCCCCTCGGCGCGGAAGCCGAAGTTCCCCGCCGGGATTCCCTGCGTGATGAAACGGGAGGGGGGCAGGCGGATCGAGACGTCTCCCACCTCGAGGCGCTGGAGGATCTCGTCCTCCAGCCCCTGGTAGTAGACGTTGATGTTGTTCGCCGCATCGAACTCGCGGCGCTGGTCGTAGTCGACGTTGACGTGGACGCGGTCGGAGATCGTCCCGGCCACGCGCACGCCGAACTGGATGTCAGGCTTGAGCTGCGGGATCAGACTGGGGTTGCAGGTGAACTGGAATCCCGGAATGCACGGCTCGGTGCGAACCCAGCTCCCGCCCAGCTCGGCGCGGCCGTTCACCACCATTCCCAGGTCCGCGTGCTCGCTCACGGCTCCCGGGAGGATGCTCGGCGACCTCGCGCTATCCCGCCTCACGGGCGGGGGCGGCAGGTACGGGACGGAATCCGGCTCCGCCGCCTTGACCGCCAGCGCCGGGTCCATCCAGCGGAACCGGCGGCTCTCCGCCTCGATCCGGCTCCGGGTCTTCGCGGCCCACTCGCCCGCCCAGTCCGTGAAGCGCGGCCGGAGCCACACGGCGTCCAGCCCCGGCGCGGCCGGGAAGCGGATGTCGAAGGGCCGCGGCATCGGCTTCAGGCCGAGCCTGAGGCCGCGCTGTAGCGCCGCGGAATCCGGGCTCGCGCCGCCGGTGCTGTCCGCCCCGGTGGCGGTGGTGTCGCGTGCCGCGGCGGCCGTGCTGTCCGGCGGGGGCTCCTGCGCGGCCAGCGAGGCGGCGCTCAGCAGCAGGATCGTGGCGGCGAGGCAGTGGTGGAGGCGCATAGCATCAGAACCCGCACGCTGCCCCGAATGCGTCCGCCCATGGAGCGGACGCGCCAGGCGAGCGGGCGGTCATGGAAGCTTGCCGTAATCGGAATGGCCCAATATAATGGACACTTACGGCACTCTCAACGGCCGGCTCGACTCCGCGCTGCCGGCGTGTAGCCAAACAACGACCGGCCAATGCGGATCCTGACGCGGTACCTGCTCCGGGCTCACCTCGGCCCGTTCCTGTTCGCCCTCAGCGTGCTGACCGGGCTGCTGCTGGTCAACACGGTCGCCCGGCGTTTCAAGGACCTGGCAGGCAAGGGCCTACCCTTTTCCGTCATCGCCGAGGTCTTCTTCCTCTCCATCCCCCACGTCGTGGCGCTCTCGTTGCCCATGGCGGTGCTCGTCGCCGTTCTCTACACGTTCAGCGTCCTGGCGGCGGACAACGAGATCACGGCGCTCAAGGCGAGCGGGATCGACCTGGTCCGTCTGCTGGTCCCGCTGACCGTCGCGGGGGCGATCCTGGCAGCCGGGATGGTCTGGTTCAACGATCGGGTCCTGCCGGAGAGCAACCACCGGCTGGCGAATCTGCTGGTGGACATCGGACGCAAGAGCCCGACGCTGGAGTTGAGGGAGCAGACCATCAACGAGATCCAGACGGGCGACCTGCGCACGCGCTACTTCTTGCAAGCGGCGACGATCGAGCCCGCGACCAACCGTCTGCGGGACGTGGTCATCTACGACCTGAGCAGCCCGGAGCGCGATCGCACGATCTACGCGGACAGTGGACGGATGGCTTTTAACCAGGACCGGACGGATCTGTTCCTCACGCTGTACGATGGCGTGATCCACGAGATCCGGGACGGGGAGCCAGACTCCTTCCAGCGGCTGTTCTTCGACCGGCAGCTCATCCGGCTGGAAGGCGTGGGTAACCGGCTCGAGGAGGGGCTGCGGGGCAGCTACCGGAGCGACCGCGAGATGTCGCTGGGGATGTTGCGCGCGGAGGTGGAGCAGCGGCGGAAGGAGCTGGAGGAGGTGCG
>DATCLK010000338.1:0-1817 GCA_036563975.1 Longimicrobiales bacterium
GGGAGATCCAGGGGTGGGCGCGGCCCAACCGGCTGGGCGTGCAGACCACGCTGACCGTGGACCACATCATGGCGTCCGCCGCCCTGCCACTCTTCTTCCCCGCCGTCCGCATCGGCGATGACTGGCACGGCGACGGCGGGATCCGGCTCGCCGCCCCGCTCTCGCCCGCCCTGCACCTCGGGGCCGGCCGCATCATCGCGATCTCGACGCGGTACGTGGGCTCGCGTGCGGAGGCCGAGGCGCCCGTGACCGTGGGCTACCCGCCGCCTGCGCAGGTGCTCGGCGTGCTCATGAACGCGATCTTCCTGGACGTGATCGACCAGGACGTGCTCCGGCTCGAGCGCCTGAACCGGCTACTGCGGCGTCTGCCGGAGGATCAGCGCGACGGGCTCCGCATCGTGGACCTGCTCGTGCTCCGGCCGTCCCGCGACCTCGGCCGCCTCGCCCGCGACTACGAGCCGCGCCTGCCCCGCGCGTTCCGCGTCCTGACCCGCGCGCTCGGCACCCGCCAGACGCTCAGCCCGGACGCGCTGAGCCTCGTCATGTTCCAGGGCGACTACCTCCGCCGCCTCATCGAGCTGGGCGAGGAAGACGCAGAGGCGCGGGCGGAGGAGATCGACCGGTTCATCCGGGGCTAGCGCGAAGCCGGGGCGAGGAGGCGGGGCGCACGCCGCGCCCCGATGCGCGAGCCCACGGTCACCGACCCGGCGGCAGCGTCCGATCCCAGCCCACCACGTTGTACTTCCGCAGCACCTCCAGCACCCGGTCCAGCGGGAGGGCCTCGACGGTGCCACGATGGCCGCGCGTCGTCGTCGCCTTGAAGAGAGAGTTGTAGATCGCCTCCTCGGTCGCCTCGGCGACGGCCTGGAAGAGCGGCGACATGGCGTCGTTGGGCAGGTCCCGAATCGCGCGCGGCGCCTGGCCCTCACGGCGCCGGACCTCCTCGGCGGTCGAGAACGCCAGCACGTAGTCCCCTGAGCCGTTGCTCATCGTCGCGCCTGTACGGGCGAGGCCGACGAGCGCGCGGCTGGCGAGGCGCTCGAGGTTGCGCGAGTCCAGCGGCGCATCCGTCGCCACGACGATCATGATGCTCCCGTCCGGCGAGTCCTCCTCCGCCGGCGCGCGGCGGGACAGCTCTCGCTGGAACGAGAAGCGGCCCAGCTCGCGGCCGACCGGCGCGCCGTTGATCGCGAGCACGCCGCCGTAGTTGCTCTGCACCAGCACGCCGACGGTGTAGCCGCCGAGCGACTCCGGCAGCCGCCGTGAGCTGGTCCCGATCCCGCCCTTCCAGCCGAAGGCGACGGTGCCGGTGCCCGCGCCGACGGCGCCTTCCTCGACCGGCCCGGTGGACGCCGACTCCAGCGCCCGGCGCACGTGCTCGGGCCGGATCGGGCGCGCGCGGATGTCGTTGAGCATGCCGTCGTTGGTCTCGCCGACGACGGGGTTGATGGAGCGCACGCCCTCCATGCCCGGCTGCTCGAGCAGCCACTCGACCATGGCGTCCGCAGCGCGCCAGACGCACAGCGTGCACGTGAGGAGGATGGGCGTCTCGAGCTCGCCCAGCTCCCGGAGCTGCGTGACGCCGAGCAGCTTGCCGAAGCCGTTGCCCACGTGCAGCGCGGCCGGCACGCGGTCCCGGAAGAGGTTGCCGCCGTGGGGCAGGATCGCGGTCACACCCGTGCGGATGCTGTCTCCTTCCACGACCGTGACCTGCCCCACGCGCACGCCAGGCACGTCGGTGATCGCGTTCAGCGGGCCGGGCGGCAGGATGCCGACGACGACGCCCGCGTCGCGCGCGCGCGGCCGCTGCGTTTCCG
>DATCLK010000339.1:0-4022 GCA_036563975.1 Longimicrobiales bacterium
TCCGGCGTGTGGCCGATGAACCGGGTGGCGGCGCGCGCCGCGCGCACCAGCGCGGCGTCCGGCGGGGTCTCGCCCGTGGGCCGGTCCCCGATCACCTCGAGCTCGAGCGTCAGCGCGCGCGTGCCGCGGCGGCGGCGGCCGTTCGCTTCGACGACGGCGGCGCGCAGCGCTTCGTCCACGCACCGTTCTAGCCAGCGCAACGCCGCCGGGTCCTCGCTGCGCAGGTCCAGCTCGCACCAGGCGCGGTCAGGGATCACGTTGACGCCTGTGCCGCCCGCGACGCGAGCGACGGTGAGGGTGCAGCGGCGTTGGGCCGGCAGCTCGAGGCGGGCGAGCCGCGCGATGGCGATGGCGAGCGCATGCACGGGGTTGGCCATTCCCCAGTCTGCCCAGGAGTGGCCGCCGGGCCCGCTCACCGTGGCGCGCAGGCGCCGGGAGCCCAGCGCGCGATGCACGATGCGGCGGCAGCCCGTGCCATCGAGCGAGATGAAGGCGGCGGCGCGCCGCCAGGGCGATCCCTCGCGGAACAGGTACTTCACGCCGCGCAGGTCGCCCGCCCCCTCCTCGCCTACTGTGGCGATGAAGACGATGGGGGCGCGGGTGCGGACGCCCGCGCGCACGAGTGCGCGCGCGATTGCGAGGATCGCGGCGAGGCCGCGCGCGTCATCCGCGATTCCGGGCGCGTACAGCTTCGCCCCGTTGCGCCGCACCGTCAGGTCCGTCCCCTCCGGGAACACGGTGTCGAGGTGGGCGGAGAGCAGAACGGGGGCGGCGCCGTCCCCGGCGGCGGGAAAGCGTGCCAGCGCGTTGCCGGCGCCATCCAGTGTCGGGTCGAGCAGGCCGATCTCGGCGAACCGCTCGAGCACGCGGCGGGCGCGTGCGGCCTCGCCGAACGGCGGCGCCGGGATGGCGACGAGCTCGGTCAGGTCCGCCAGCGTCTCCTCGTCCGTCTGGCGCAGGAGTTGCCTCGCGCGCGCGACGGCGGGCCGACGCGCCATGCGCTCGATGTCGGCTGCGGTTTCGGGCACCATGCGCTGTTCGCATGCTGGGTGGCCGGGCGCTCGGGGAGCGGCCCCGACGCGCCTCCGCCAGGCTTCGGTTGACAATAGAAGCGCACGCGGGTCATCTTGCCAGGGTCGTCACGCCACGAGGAGAAGATGCAGGAGCAGGAGCTGATCTACGACTGGAACCGGCCGGACGGCGCCGCGCCCGTCGTGCAGGAGCGGCGCGTCATCGAGCTGGATGACGAGACGCTGCGCGACGGCCTGCAGGGGCCGTCCGTGCAGGACCCGCCGATCGAGCAGAAGATCGAGCTGCTGCACCTGATGGCGGCGCTGGGGATCCACGCGGCGGACATCGGGCTGCCGGGCGCCGGCCCGCGGGCGGTCGCGGACGTGCGCGCGCTGGCGCTGGAGATCGCGCGGGAGCGGCTGCCGATCGGCGCGAACTGCGCGGCCCGGACGGTGCGCGCGGACATCGAGCCCATTGCGCGGATCTCGCAGGAGGCCGGGATCCCCATCGAGGCGTGCACCTTCATCGGATCCTCGCCCATCCGCCAGTACGCCGAGGACTGGACGCTGGATCGGATGCTCCGCGCGACCGAGGACGCGGTCAGCTTCGCGGTGGCCGAGGGACTGCCGGTCATGTTCGTGACCGAGGACACCACGCGCGCGCGGCCGGAGACCCTGGTTGCGCTGTACCGCACCGCGATCGAGTGCGGCGCGCGGCGCATCTGCCTGGCGGACACCGTCGGCCATGCGACGCCCGACGGCGCACGCCGGCTCGTGCGGTTCATCATCGAAGAGGTCGTCCGGCCGAGCGGCGAGGACGTGAAGGTCGACTGGCACGGGCATCGCGACCGCGGGCTCGCCCTCGCGAACACGCTGGCCGCGATCGAGGCGGGTGTGGACCGCGTGCACGGCACGGCGCTCGGCATCGGCGAGCGGGTCGGCAACACGGAGATGGACCTGCTGCTGGTCAACCTGAAGCTGCTCGGCCTGCACGACGGCGACCTGACGCGGCTGCCGGAGTATTGCGAGACGGCATCCCGCGCGACGGGCGTGCCGATTCCGCCGACCTACCCGGTCTTCGGTTCGGATGCGTTCCGCACCGGCACGGGCGTGCACGCGGCGGCGATCATCAAGGCGCGCGCCAAGGGCGACGACTGGCTGGCCGACCGCGTGTACTCCGGCGTGCCTGCCGGCCTCTTCGGCCGCCGCCAGATCATCGAGGTCAGCCACGTGAGCGGCATGTCCAACGTCAAGTACTGGCTGGCGGAGCACGGCTACGACCGGGACGACGAAGGCCTGTGCCACCAGGTCTTCTCGCTCGCGAAGCAGGCGGCGCGCGTGTTGACGGACGAGGAGCTGCACGCCTGCTGCCAGGCCTACGGCGCGAAGCCGGCCCGCGCGGGCAGCGCCTGATATGGCTGAGCTCGAGCGGTTACTCGACGAATTCTTCGCGTTCTGGTGGCGAACGCATCCGACCCAGGCCACCGCCGTCGGACGCCACGAGTACGATGGCGAGCTCGAACGGTACGATGCCGCGTCCCTGGCTGAACGGGCGCGGCATCTGCGCGAATACCTCGAGCGGTTCCAGCGCTACGCCCCGCGCACGCCGACGGAGGCGCTCGACGTCGAGCTGGTGCGCTCCCAGCTCGCGTGGGAGCTGTACGAGCAGGAGGAAGTGCGGCTGCTCGAGCGGAACCCGCTGCTCTACGTCGAGGGGCCGCTCAACGCGCTGTACCTCTGCGCGGTGCGCGAGTATGCGCCGGCGGAGGAGCGCGCTCGCCGCGCCGCCGAGCGGCTGCGCGCGCTGCCTCGTGTGCTCGAGGAGGCGCGCGAGAACCTGCGGTCCGCGGCACCGGTGCTTGTGGAAACGGCGGCGCAGGTCGCGAGGAGCGGGCTCGCCCTCGTCGAGCAGTTGCTCCCGCTCCACCTCGGGCGGGCGCTGGAGGACGACGTCGCCCAGTTCACCGGGTGGGAGAACGCGCGCCGGGGCGCGGAGTCCGCGCTCGTGGCGTACGCGCGCTGGCTGGAAGAGGAGCTCGCGCCGCGAGCAACGGGCGACTTCGCGCTGGGCCGCGTCGCCTTCGAGACGCGCCTGCGCTACGCCCACGGCCTCTCCGATACCGCGGAATCCCTCGTCGCGTACGGCGAGGCGCTGAAGCGCGAGGCCGAGCGGGAGCTGGACGCGATCGCGGCCCGGCTGGACGACCGGCGCCGCGGCTGGCGCGACGTCTACGAGCGGCTGAGGGAGGACCATCCGCCGGCGGGCGAGCTGCTGGCGGCGTACAGGGATACTGTGACGCGCGCGCGAGAGTTCGTGCTCGAGCGCGGGCTCGCCACGCTGCCGCCGGGCGAGGCGCTGGACGTCGTCGCGACGCCGGAGTACCTGCGGCCGATCATCCCGTACGCCGCGTACCAGCCGCCGGCGGCGTACGAGGCCGAGCAGCGCGGGCTGTTCTTCGTCACGATCCCGCCGCCGGACGCAGAGGCGATCCTGCGGGAGCACTCGGTGTACGGGATCCCGATCACCGCGCTGCACGAGGCCTACCCCGGCCACCACCTCCAGCTCTCGCGCGCCAACCGCGCCGACACCGAGCCGCGGCGCGTGTTCTGGACGCCGGTCTTTGCCGAGGGCTGGGCGCTGTACTGTGAGGAGCTGATGTGGGAGCAGGGCTTCTACACCGACCCGCGTCAGCGCCTGTTCCAGCTCCGGGACCTGCTGTGGCGCGCCTGCCGGGTGGTGGTGGACGTGGGCCTGCACGTGGGCGGGTGGCGGCCGGAACGAGCGCAGGAGTATCTGGTGCGTGAGGCCGGGCTCGAGCCGCAGAGCGCGGAGGCCGAGGTGCGACGCTACTGCGCCGAGGCGACGCAGCCCATGAGCTACGCGGTGGGCAAGCGCGAGATCCTGCGCTTGCGCGAGCTGTACCGCGCCCGCGCGGGAACCGCGTTCCGGCTCGGCGACTTCCATGATCGGTTGCTGGAGTGGGGCACCGTCCCGCCCTCGCTCATCGCGCG